>JAMCYH010000227.1 GCA_023474025.1 Deltaproteobacteria bacterium | reverse complement strand
TTGCTCCCACTCGTTTTAAGTATTTTTTACTCGTTCTTTCGCTGGAACGGGGTAGGCCCAATGACATGGGTGGGTCCTAAGAATTACATAGATGTGTTTCAGGTTCCTAATCTACTTGGGTCTATCGTAAATGCGTTCAAGTTAATTTTGTGGTTTAGCTTTGTTCCTGTGGGGCTTGGCCTTGTTGTTGCGAGCGTCATAAATCGCATAGCAACCGGGAAGCTTGGGTCGGTTGCCCGAACTGTTTTATTCTTACCTCAGGTCATTCCTCTCGTCGCAGCTGGGATCATATGGGGCTGGCTTTTAGCTCTTCCTGGATTGATCAATGAAATTCTCAATGCGATCGGCCTCAGCTCGTTATCCCGTGCCTGGCTCGGAGACTTCAATTGGGCGTTACCATCAGTTGGCGTAATCGGGATTTGGGTTTTACTCGGATTTTGTACTGTTCTTTTATTGACAGGTATGTCGAAAGTTGACCCAGCTCTTTATGAATCCGCAAGAATTGATGGTGCTAGTTGGTTTATCGAGTTTATCAATATTACGGTTCCACTTCTCAAGCAAGAGATTGGAGTGTGTCTTACTGTCACCGTAATCAATGCACTCGCTGCATTTGACATCATCTGGGTCTCGACTGCCGGAGGGCCGGGTAACGCTACGTCTGTGCCCGGGGTTCAAATTTACATACTTGCCTTCACACAGAGATCTGTGGGTATGGCGTCTGCTTTGGCAGTTATGCTTATGGTCCTGGTATTGGTAATCATCCTCCCAATTCAGCGCTTAAGCCGGGAGACTTCATAATGAAAGTTGCACGTAGTGAACTCATTTTGGGACGACTCTTCCTTATAGGATTGATGGCATTTACGGTTCTGCCTTTCATCAGCATCTTTATTACCGCGCTGCATCCGTCTAACACAATTCCCCGCGGACTCGAGTGGCCTGCGAATCCACAGTGGGGCAATTTTATCGAAGCATTCAAAGTGGCAAACATGACTGCACTCCTGGCTTCAAGTACCTTTATCGTACTTGCAGTTGTACCAGTGTCACTTATCATCTCAACGATGGCAGCTTTCTCTATCAGTCTCCTGCGATTCAAAGGCTCGCGCGTGATCTTTAGCTTGTTTATTTTTGGGCTGACCCTTCCTTTTGGGGGGATTATCGTGCCTTTGTATATTTTGGAACGAGCGATTGGCATCTATAACACTCGCTTAGCCATAGTGTTGCCGTTGATAGGCTTGTATATGCCTTTTGCTGTCTACTGGATGCGTTCTCACTTCGTCAACATGCCCCCTGAGATATCGGAGGCAGCCCGTGTCGATGGTGCAACCACCTGGGACCTATTCAGGCGAATTCACGTCCCACTCGCAACCCCGCCAATTGTTTCCCTTGGTATCCTCATGTCAGTATGGACATGGAACCAGTTCCTCCTTGCACTTGTGCTTGTAGAGGATCCTTCTCAACGAACAATGGCTGGTGCGCTAGGAGCATTCCAGGGGCATTACGCGACAAATGTTCCTCTGCTGTGCGCGGGCACGATTCTGATTTTGATACCCACCCTTATCATTTTCGTGGTTTTTCAACGCCAGATAATTACTGCGCTGATTCAAGGTGCTGTCAAAGGATAAGCATTTCAACACCCGCACAACAACATCGGATAAGAATCTGCATCAAAGAATTATTCTATGGTGCGCCAGTCCTGCGATTGAAAAATATCTCCATGTTTGATTGATTCTCATTACGAAGGACCAGTGGGATTTAAGTAACAGCAAATGAAGTTGAGTATGGACGTTATTAAATAATCATAATGAGTTTATTACTCTCTACCTCAAAGAGGTAAAAGAGGCGTCTGATGACTTTGCGAGGTATTTATGAAAGGCGATATTGTTGTAATAAATGAACACCATATTCTTGCAGCTAGAGCTATCGTAAACCAAATTGTTGACCGGATTAAAGTAAAACCCACAAGATTTGTTATTACAGTCGCAGGTGAATCTGGTAGTGGAAAATCTGAAACAGGTAAAGCTATAGCCAATGAATTGGAAAAGCTTGGCATTAACTCTGTTGTTTTAGGACAAGATGATTATTTTTACCTACCCCCCAAGTCAAACAGTGCAAAGAGGCATGAAGATTCAGACTGGCTTGGACCTCACATAGAAGTGAATTTTAAAGTATTTGAGCAGAATCTACTTGATGCTATCCACGGTTTTTCTGAGATAAAAAAGCCGTTGGTCGACTACGACGCAAATACGATTGATTCAGAAACCATTAGTTTGGACGGTGTCAAGGTAATCATTGCCGAAGGCACATATACCTCATTACTTAAACATGTAGATGCAAGAGTATTCATTTCTAGAAATTGGCTGCGAACATTAGAAGATCGCAAGAAACGGAACAGGGGAAATGAAGTTAACGATGTTTTTACTGAACAGATATTATCTACTGAACATAAGATCATCGCGGGACATAAGCAATTGGCAGATTTCATCGTAAATGATGAGTTTGAAGTAATCAATGTCGAGATGGAGAATTAATTTGGTTGTGAAGAATCAAGTTCAACTCATCACATACCCCGATTCATTAGGCGGAAACCTAAGCAATCTAGATTTCGTACTTGAGAAATATTTCCCCGATCTATTTACAGGTGGAATTCATATTCTCCCACCATTTCCATCCTCGGGAGATCGTGGTTTTGCGCCACTTACGTATCTTGAGATTGAACCTCAATTTGGAACTTGGGATGATATCAAACGAATTGGTGAAAAACATGCCATCCTGTTGGATTTAATGGTCAACCATATCTCAGCAAAATCAACATATTTTCAAGATTTTATTGAGAATGGAAGGGATTCGAAATATTCAGATCTTTTCATTCCTGTGGATAAGGTATGGCCTGACGGGAATCCAGTAAAAGAGGATATTGACAAAATATTCTTGCGCAGAGCTGAACCGTTTTCCGAATTCTTAATTAAAAAGACTGGGAAGATTGAAAAAGTTTGGACAACGTTTGGAAAAACAACCCCTTCGGAACAAATAGACGTGGATGTTAATTCTCCGATGACCAAAGATTTGTTTACCAGGTTCATGAAGAAATTTTGTAATAATGGTGTGAAAATTGTTCGCCTTGACGCGGTTAATTCCCCGTCCATCTCCAGTTTCAGCCATTGCGGAGTCATCATTTTTTCCAGCAAGTAAGCCAACATAATA
>JAMCYH010000051.1 GCA_023474025.1 Deltaproteobacteria bacterium | reverse complement strand
AGAAGCCGGATCGCCTGCACGGCTCTTTGTATTTGACAAGGGCAAATTCTACTCTGTCTCCGGCAATACTAATGATTATGACGCCGCCCTTGTATGGAAAGACCCGAATACCGCATTTTCCGTGATGACGAGCAAAAGCGGCGACGCATCCTTCAAGGCCGCGGCTCAAGGAAAATTGAAAGTCACTGGGATGAGTCTTTATGCCGAGTGGTTTGAGAATGCTATCAAACTGGCGCTGTAAATCTCTTCGTTTTGAAAATAGAATGTCGACAATGCGTTTAGATATGATTTGAGCATTATTTTTCAAGGAGGATAGCATGGGTAAAATTTATGGAGGGCATCTTGCCGCGAAATATCTCAAGGAAATTCAAAATGTGAAAATGGTCTTCACTCTGTCTGGAGGCCATATTGAAAACATTTTAGACGGTTTGAACAAATACGGGATTCGCGCCATTGATGTTCGCCATGAGCAGGCGGCCGCAATGATGGCTCACGCCTGGTCCATATACAAGAATGAACCGGGTGTCTGCCTGGTTACTGCAGGACCGGGTTTTACCAATGCCCTGACAGGCATTGTAAACGCATATCTGGATAGTGCGCCAATCGTAGTTTTATGCGGCCGACATCCGATTCGTGATGATCTGACTGGGGCTCTTCAGGAGATGAATCAAATCGACATGGTGAAACCCGTGACCAAGTGGTCCGCCACATGCTATGATATCAAACGTATCCCCGAATATCTTTCCCTGGCCTTTAACCAGGCCACGTCCGGACGACCAGGCCCGGTTTTCCTCGAACTTCCTCCAGACATTCTTTTTGTCCAAACCGATGAGGAAAACGTGGTGTTTCCGCCAAAGAGAGAGCACAAGACAGCTTTTTGTCCGGATGCTTTGGCCATATCTGAAGCGGTGAAACTGATAGATTCAGCGAAACAGCCGTTGTTTATCGGAGGAAGTGGAGTTGGGTTCAGTGACTGCAAAAAAGAACTTGAGGCGTTTATTGACAAAACAGGGATGCCGTTTGCCCTTCTGAACAATGGTCGGGGCACACTTCCGGACAATCACCCATTGAGCATCAGTGACGGTGGTTTTACCGGAGTCAGCACGGGGCTTCCACAAACCGATCTGGTGGTATTGGCGGGAATAAGGCTAAATTGGGTGATGCAGGGGACCAAACTCTTTCCACAGGCAAAGGTTGTGCGTATCGACATTGCCCAACATGAAATTGATCGAAACCGACCAACAGATGTTGGGCTTGTCGGTGACTGCAAACAGGCGCTCGGTGAACTAACAGAAAAAGTGAAAAAAAATGATCATTCCGAGTGGCTTAAAACATTAAAAAACGCTTACAAAGCCTTTATGACAACGGAACTGGAAAAGCGAACGACACCCTCAGATCCGATTCACCCGTTGAGACTGGTTGACCGAATTATGGAAGTCTTCGGAACAGACGCCTTTTACGTAGCCGATGGGGGAGACACATGCTATTGGGGCCTTGCCGGCTTTCAGTCCTCGCATCCGTCAGGGGTGCAGATTACCGCCGGCTCTCTTCTTGGGTGCCTTGGAACGGGCATACCCTTTGCGTTAGCCGCAAAACTGGCTCATCCGGATAAACCTGTAATTGTTCTAAACGGCGATGGTTCGTTCGGATTTAATAGCATGGAGTTTGATACCGCAGTGCGACACAATATCCCGATTATTTGCGTGGTCAATAATGACTGCGCCTGGGGGATGATTAAACATTCTCAAGAGATGAGCCTCGGTCCGGACCGATGCACATGTTGCGAACTGGGGATTCGCCGGTATGAAAAAATGGTTGAGGGACTTGGGGGACACGGCGAGTATGTGACGAAAGACGAGGAGATCGTGCCGGCTCTGCAGCGTGCAGTGGCCTCTGGTAAGCCATCATGTATAAACGTTGTGACTGACCACACCGTTACGAGCCCGGCCACAGTGATATTTTATCAGAATCTTTCGAATTTTTGAAAACATTAACAATCGCGTTATTGGTCCAACGGACCCTCATGAGGATAATCTGAATCTTTTTTGGACTCCTTCGACAGCCATCGTTTGTCCTGTGTCACTGTCGCGTAGCTCTCTTCGATGGCCTGCCGGACATAGATTCGATACATCAGGTCTTCCAATGTCGTCGAATCTGGTAGATTGTCCGGTAACCGATGCGCTTCTAAGAATATAGACATTGGGTTTGGAGCGAGTCGTTTTTCCCGTCTGACGAATCCTCACTCAGCGCACACTTTACCGCAGCCTCGGAATGTATCTGTGTCGTGTCGAAAACCGGGACCTGAATATCCTCCTGTTTGACCAGCAATGGAATCTCTGTGCATCCAAGTATTACTCCCTCCGCCCCTTCTTCTTCCACCAAGCGGTTAATAATTTTTATGAATGCGTCTCTTGATTCCTTGATGATTTTTTCAGCGCACAATTCGTCGAAAATAACCGTATTGATGTAGTCCCGTTCGGTTTCATCAGGTATAACCACAGTAAGCCCATATCGTTGTTCCAAACGGTCCCGGTAAAAATTCTGGCCCATAGTGTAGGTGGTGCCCAGTAGCGCTACTTTTTTTAAGCCTTTTTCCTTTACCTTCCTGGCGGTAGCGTCGGCCAGGCGTAAAACGGGGATAGAGACGGTCGCTTCGATCTGGTCAGCGGTCGCGTTCATGGTGTTGGACGCTATCACGATAAAATCGGCGCCGCCGCGCTCAAGTCTTTGCGCAGCGTCGATCATCGTTTTAACCAAAGGCTCCCAGTTCCCGCGTTCAGCCAGACGTTCCTCTTTGGAAAAAACTCCAAATGGAATAGAATACATTAAAATCGCAGCGGAATTTAATCCGCCAAGCTGGTCCCTGACCATTTCGTTCATCAATCGGTAGTATTCTATTGATGAAACCCAGCTTATCCCACCTATAATTCCGATAGTTTTCATGTGAGGCTCTTTTTAATACACATTAATGTTCTGAGGGTTCGGGATATTTGAGAGGAAGTTTCAAGCTCAAGCCGTTTGTTCATGCCGTAGCCCTTCGGTTGGATAGTGGCTCACAATAAACTTCATAAACGGTTCTTCTGTCAAGGCGTTAACAGGAATGCGAAATATTGGCTCGTTCTTTCAGGAAATCCAATTCAGGTTTTCCGTTAATGTGTTATTGATGACGCCTGGCGCAATCAGCTTCAACCACTGCCCTATTCGGCC
>JAMCYH010000279.1:12300-16601 GCA_023474025.1 Deltaproteobacteria bacterium | reverse complement strand
CAAGGACCTTTATCCGATTCATAGAACGTCAATTTTATTCCATCGCTAGAAATAAGTGTGTACTCCCAGTCATGATCGGATGTCTCGTACACATCAATGATTTCCGCTTCCTGAGACCGATGCGGGATAACAACTGTGTCACCGATTTGATATGATGGTTGATTCATTAAATTTTGTCCTCCGTTATAGAGACGGTAACCGCTTCTGCAATCGACATCACCTGCCCGTTGATAATCCACAGCCCTTCACCACAGTAACACGTCCCAGGAACTGTCGGGGTGTCGTTAGCGGGTGGGAAACGACGACAATAGCCATCTCCACGACGTATTGATATCTGTTCCCAAAATAGGCAATGCTGGCAGTCTATGTTGTATTGTGCAAGTTTTTCCGAAAAACTCATTTTCTTTCCAGATCCTGGTCTAAAATTTCCATACAGATTATTTAATTCTACCAGTCATTTCCAAGAGCCATTTATGAATCGGATAAAGGTCCTTGAATTTGTCTAAACAGTAACTAACAAGCTTGGACGAATAGAAATCAGTGGGGATGGCGCTTTCGGTCCAAACTGTTAAGCCTCCGAAAAGTAACAACTCCGCATTTTCATGGTTTTTGTCGTAACCTCGCGGGACTTGCTTATATTGTTTCTCACCTATCTCATAATCACCCTTAGCTTGAATTTGTAGCAAGACTTTTGAAAGATCCTTCCCATATTTAGGGTCCACAACCGACTCTCTGTAAAGATTTAGGATTGGCTTTGAAAAACAGTGATTGCCCGCTGCAAGCATCAACATCGGAGGTTCCAAATGAAAATAAAACCCGGAACAATCCATCTTGGGTAGGTGACCCTCCCAAAAAAAAATCCCAAGATGTCTCTTGTATGGGGTTTTGTCCTTACTGAACCGAGTGTCCCTGAAAGGTCTAAAAATTGATTGGTTGTAACGTGTGTCAGCAATGATACCAGGTGAAATCTTTGTAAGCGCCTGGCCAATTTCTCTTACAAAGTCTCGAGCCGGTTCCATCACATATTTTTCAAATTCCGCCCTGTGTTCGTCAAACCACGGCTTGTTATTATTTTCGCGAAGATCCTTGTAGAATTGGACACATTCGATCGGGAACCCACCGAAACACGATTCGTCAGACATTTGGTCTTGACTCCTATAAATTAAACAGTCTCTCTGCTCTAAATTTTATGAGAGCAACTTGAATTTCATCACAATGTATTGATGTGTCAACTTATAATATAGATAAAAAGACAGATCGACGACCTCGAAAGAAGGCGTCTTATTGATCGTTAGTCATCACAATGAAAACAATTTACAATGATTTCAGTAAACAATTTTAGCATACTGCGAGTTGACAAGGAACAGATGGTCTGTTATGCTCAACATAGCAGTTATGGACTACCCCGAATAGGGATTTAAGGGAAAACGGTGTAAATCCGTTGCGGACCCGCCGCTGTGACCGGGGACGAAAGCCGTATAACCACTGTCCTTTGTGGATGGGAAGGACGGCGATTAGGAAGAACCGGAAGCCAGAAGACCTGCCCATGACTGGAGATGTCGGCTCTTCGCGGACCGAGAGCTTGGCAACCGGGATGAAAAACGGCATCCCCGGGGACTCAGTTCCCGGGGATTTTTTATGCCCTGCGCCTTGTTTTTGTCCCATGACTTACCTGCTGAGTTCTTAGTCCTCGCACTGTTAAGACAACATCTTAACTCAAAGCCGACCAGTTTAAAATTAGCGGATTCCCCCAAATATCAAAGAAAGGAACTATTTAAATGGGCCTCCTTGATGAGACGATAAAGCGAATACATCCCGCTGACACGGTTACTCGTGAAAAAGCGCGAGAAAGATTGGACCAGCTTACCATGCCGCATTGGGCGCTTGGTCGCCTGATGGATCTGGCTCTGGATTTGGCCGCGATGACTAGGTCTACCAATCCGGCAGTAGACAAAAGGGTAGTTGTTGTGATGGCTGGAGATCATGGAGTAGCTGCGGAAGGCGTCAGCAACTATCCCCAGGAAGTAACCCTCCAAATGGTTTACAATTTTCTCAGAGGCGGAGCGGGAATCAACGCCATTTCGAATGTTAGCCGGTCGCATGTGATGGTTGTAGATATGGGAGTGGCCGCGGACATCGGGGAAATTCCGGACGCTAGCAGGTTCATTTCCAAGCGCATCAGGCCAGGAACAGGCAACATTGCGACAGGCCCGGCCATGACTCGCGAAGAAGCGGTTAAATCAGTAGAAGCGGGAATCGAGGTAGCCCTTAAGTTAGGGGAATCTTACAACCTTTTTGGAACAGGTGACATGGGTATAGGAAACACTACCCCGAGCAGCGCCATTGTGAGCGCGATTACAGGAGAGGACCCAGCCAAAGTTACCGGTCGCGGGACAGGGATGGAGAATGAATATTCGGGACAGGGATAGATGACGAGAAATTTCAAAACAAGGTTAAAGTCATAGAAAAAATACTTAAGGTAAATCAACCTGATCCGAAGGATGCTTTAGACTCCCTGGCTAAGGTCGGGGGGTTTGAGATCGGCGGAATCGCCGGGCTTATCCTCGGGGCGGCCTCTATGCAAAAACCCATACTTATTGACGGATTTATCTCAACTACGGGGGCGCTCATCGCTCACGGTATTTGCCCAAACGCCGCTGATTACATGATTGCGTCACATCGTAGTGTAGAACAGGGTCATAAGGTCGCTCTTAAATATTTGAATAAAGAACCTCTAATGGACCTAAATCTCAGGTTAGGGGAAGGAACCGGAGCGGCCTTATCAATGACCTTAGTTGAAGCTGCCGTCCGTATACTTACCGAAGTGGCTACTTTTGAGGAGGCCGAAGTAACCAAGGCTGAATAGTAGCGCTAATCGGGGAAAGCATTTGTTTTAAAAAAGTTTCTAAAAGCTCTTCATGCGCAGGATGGTCTCGTCATCCAGTTATGGAATTACTCAGACTGGATGACGGAATCGATTTGCAACCACCACAAGAGCGAGAAAAAGTCATGGAAAATTTCAGACACGGCGGCAATTTAAATCATCTGATGAATCTTTCCGGCCTCTCGGCTGAGGAAATTCTCGATTTCTCAGCTAACATTAACCCCGTGGGCTTACCGGAGTGGTTCCGGCCTGTTGTTAGTTCTACGCTCGCTTCAGTGGTTCATTATCCCGATCCAGAAAGCGCCGATTTGGTTAAAGCCGCTGTCGAAAGGTATGGTTGCTCTCCGGATCAAGTCCTTGTCGGCAACGGCTCGTCCGAGGTCCTGCATTTGCTTCCAAGGGCGCTGGGCAAAAAACGTGCAGTTATTCTGGCTCCCTCATATGTTGATTACGCTACCGCCGCCGAAGCCGCCGACCTGAAAGTTGATTATGTTTTCCTGAAAGAAATCGATCACTTCTTGCCGGATTTAAGACGTTTGGAACCCATGTTGAGTGGCGATGAACTGGTTTTCGTTTGCACCCCAAACAACCCTACCGGCCTCCTTGTTAACGCGGAACACCTTAGGGAAATCGCAACCAGGAATCCCTCAAACTTGTTTATAGTGGATGAGGCTTTTGGCGATTTTGTAGAAGGCATGGATTCCTTGACGAGCGCCAGGCCCCCAAATGTAGTTGTGCTACTATCCTTGACCAAAATTTACGCTATCCCGGGATTAAGACTTGGGTTGGCCATATGTGAATCCGAAATAGTTAAATCTATCAGGAGAATTCAACCGACGTGGTCAGTAAACAGCATTGCCCAGGTGGTAGGATCTGCGGCCTTAAGGGATAGTCATTATGTGAAACGAACCAGATCGTTTGTGCGACAACAACGCGAAGCCCTGGAAAACGATTTAAAGTCAATATCTGGACTTACAGTTTATCCGGGCAGGGCCAATTTCCTATTCGTAAGGATTGATCGAAAAGACTTAGACGCATTTGAGCTTGCCAGCCGAGTTTTGCGTGATGGGATAGCCATCCGGGTTTGCGAAAATTTTCAAGGGTTGGACAAACGATTCTTTAGAGTAGCGGTCAGGACTGAAGAACAAAACCAAAAGTTGTGCAGTTCTCTAAAAAAGGCCATGGGTACCGCCCACAAACCTTACAGGAAGTCAAAACCACCCGCTCTAATGTTCCAGGGCACAAGTTCAAACGCTGGTAAAAGCGTGTTGACGGCAGCTCTATGCAGGATCCTGCTTCAGGATGGATATAAGGTAGCTCCATTCAAATCGCAGAACATGTCCCTGAATTCTTTTGTAACACGCTCAGGAGGAGAAATGGGACGGGCCCAGGTCCTCCAGGCACAGGCGTGCAGACT
>JAMCYH010000279.1:0-12290 GCA_023474025.1 Deltaproteobacteria bacterium | reverse complement strand
CGTCGGCCCGTGTGAAGCAGTGTGTAATCGAAAGCGTCATTAAGCAATTCCCTGTTCCCTCGAAAACGGTTAACCACAAAACCTGCCACCATCGCCCGTTCCATTCAAATCGCAGAACATGTCCCTGAATTCTTTTGTAACACGCTCAGGAGGAGAAATGGGACGGGCCCAGGTCCTCCAGGCACAGGCGTGCAGACTTGACCCTGATGTACGGATGAACCCTATTCTACTCAAGCCCAACAGCGATACCGGCAGTCAGGTCATAGTCTGCGGTAAACCCGTCGGCAACATGGATGTCATGGAGTATGTTCGCTACAAACCCGAGGTGTTTGCCGCCGCTAAAACCGCTTACGATTCTCTTTCAGTGGATTTCGATGTGATGGTGCTAGAAGGCGCGGGTAGTCCGGGCGAAGTTAATCTAAAACATCACGACATCGTAAACATGCAAATGGCCCGCTATGCCCAAGCCCCCGTGCTAATTGTTGGCGATATCGATAGAGGCGGAGTTTTCGCGTCTTTTATCGGAACGATGGAGGTGCTGGCCGAATGGGAACGGGCGATGGTGGCAGGTTTTGTGGTTAACCGTTTTCGAGGGAACAGGGAATTGCTTAATGACGCTTTCGATTACACACTGCTTCACACGGGCCGACGAGTACTTGGCGTTGTTCCCTATCTTCAGAATTTAGGTTTGCCAGAAGAAGATTCTGTAAGTTTTAAGGCAGGTTTGTTCGACGATAAAAGAGAAGTTGACGATTCCGTCGAACTGGCTGTTGTGGATCTGCCGCATATTTCGAATTTTACGGACTTCGACGCGTTTAGACAGGAACCTGACGTTAGACTGAAAATAGTGCGGTCGCATGAAGACCTCAATGGACCCGATGCCGTTATTTTGCCGGGGAGCAAAAATACTATTGGAGATCTTGAGTACCTCAAGAGCAGGGGAATTGATTCCAAATTAAGAGAACTCGCAGCAAAAGGAACTGAGATCGTAGGTATCTGCGGAGGGTTCCAGATGTTGGGCGGCGAGATAGCCGATCCATATGGTCTCGAATCAGGCGGTAAGTCGTTTTGCGGGTTGAATTTCATTGATGTAGTAACAGTTCTTGCCCCTGAAAAAACTTTAACACGTGTATCAGGTGTTCATGTTGCTTCGAATTTAACGGTTCACGGTTATGAAATTCATCATGGTCAAACCGAATGCGTCGGCACATGTCCGGTTGTAGAACTTGAACGTGGTGGAACTGATGGGGCAAGTTCATCAGACGGAAGCATCTGGGGCACTTACCTGCATGGGATTTTTGACGCTGATGAGTTCAGAAGATGGTTTATTGACAAGCTTCGAAGACAGAGAGGTTTAAAGCCTCAAGGAAAGATATGCTCGTTTTACGATCTGGAACCAGCTTTGGATCGACTTGCTGAAACGGTACGAAACAGCCTGGACATTAAAAGGATTTATAGGCTGATGGGTATGTGAGAGCGTTTAATGATTGGCAGATTTGTAAAGGAGAGATCAGGTTGCCGTTTGAATGTCCCAGGATAGTAATAGCAGGAACAAATAGCGGTGTTGGCAAAACGTCGGTTACGCTAGCCCTCGTGAGCGCTCTCAGGAAACGTGGACTCCGAGTGCAAACGTTCAAAGTTGGCCCTGATTACCTCGATCCCACCTATCTGTCAATGGCTTCAGGAAGACCCTGCTACAATCTTGATGGTTGGATGACAGACCAAAATTACGTGAAAAGGTTATTTGTAGACAAGGCTTCGCGTGCGGATATTTCGGTAATTGAAGGCGTCATGGGTCTGTTCGACGGTAGTGACGCCATCGGGCCGGAAGGATCAACCGCAGAAATCGCTTCATGGCTGGATGCGCCGGTAATCCTGGTGGTAAACGTTCATGGGTTGGCACGGAGTATAGCTGCCCTTGTTCACGGTTTTACGACTTTTGAACCGAAATTAAAGATTTCTGGCGTAATTGCAAACCACTGCGGTTCCGAGCGTCATGGTCTGTATCTCTCTGAGTCACTAAAGGCATTCGGATTACCCGAGTTGCTGGCGTCCATTCCCAGGGGCTCATTGCCTGGCCTGCCCAGTCGCCACCTTGGGTTGGTGTCAGCTAATGTAACTATATTGAATCGCCAGGTTTTAGAGACATTGGGCGAAGCTATGGAACATTACTGTTCAATGGACGACATTTTGGAAACTGCCGATAGGGCTTCACATCTTCCCCAAGATTCATCGAACTCACAAAAAAAGACCCCGGAAACGTCGGTGCGTTTGGGCATTGCGAAGGACTCGGCCTTTCATTTCTACTATCCTGACAACCTCGAAGCTTTATCCGCGGCAGGATGCGAATTGATAGAATTTTCGCCACTCAAAGACGAATCACTCCCTGGCGGTCTGGATGGAGTTTATTTCGGGGGTGGCTATCCGGAAGAGCACGCGGACGAATTAGCAAATAATGGAACTATGATCGATTCAATCAGGCAGTTCGCGAATTCAGGCAGACCTGTCTACGGTGAGTGTGGCGGACTTATGTATTTGTCTCAAGGGATCGAAGCCAGGAATGGTGAAAAATTTGAACTCGTTGGATTGCTCCCAAGTTGGACTCGAATGTTACCCAGATTAAAATCTCTAGGTTATGTAGAGATCACTTTGACCAAAGATTCCCTTTTCGGATGCAAGGGGAGCCAGATAAGAGGACATGAATTTCATTATTCTGAATTAATTGAAGATCCAATCCAAAACAATCAGTGGACCACAGCATACAGATTGTCACGTCCTCTCAGGGGAATTCACCAGTTTGAGGGATTTCAGTGGGGCAATTTACTCGTCAGTTATGTCCACGGGCATTTTGCTTCCAGATCAGATTCGGTGACCCATTTCGTGAGAGTTTGCAACAACTTGAAGCGCCAGGAAAAATAACATGAACCAAACTCCAGTTGAAACTTATTTAAGTCGAAAACCTCTTATAAGAAACCTTTATGATAACCCGATGAGCGCAGAGGACATAGAGCGCCGTTCTTTCGAGATTATCGATAATGAGGCGCCATCGCACGGATTTTCCCATATCGAATGGCAAGTCGTCCGACGAATGATCCATACAACAGCCGATTTTGGCTTGATCGACATGATAAAGTTCTCTCCGGACGCCGTGAGTTCTTCAATTCAAGCTCTAAAGTCAGGGGCGAAGATTTTCGTGGACTCAAACATGATACGCTCCGGTTTGTCAATTGCCAGGCTAAGACAGGCTTGCTCGAATTATTCTCCGCAGGACATTGTCTGCCACGTCGCTGATCCTGACATTACGTCATCTGCTCGTAAGAGCGGGCTTCCCCGATCTCTCTTCGCGGTCAAAAAAGCTCAACCCATATTGAACGGATGCATAGCCGCATTTGGGAACGCTCCAGTGGCGCTCATGGAATTGAATCGTCTAATTATGGAAGAAAGTATTAAACCGGCGGCTGTCATTGCCATGCCGGTTGGATTCGTACACGTGACGGAGAGTAAAGATGAAATCATGTCACTTAATGTGCCCTATATTACTATCGCTGGTCGACGAGGGGGCAGTCCTCTAGCGGTAAGCGTAATACACGCTCTTTGCGCGCTCGCTGCCAGGTAACGGAATATTGCGAACAACTTCAATATTCGAGAAAGGCGCTAAGCCAGCAAATATTTGAACAGCTCCGGAAGGAGGATATCAACTTGGGTGATTCCAGCAAAAAAGCCATAATTCTAATGGGTCACGGCAGTCGCGTGCCGGACGCCGGTAAACACATGGAGAAAGTAGCGTCAGGATTGAGAGCAAAGTATGGATACAACATAGTTGAGATTTGTTATATGTCCCGACTTGGTCCCCATTTCCCTGAAATATTTGAGAAATGTGTTGTTCAGGGAGCCTCAGAAATAATGGTCATCCCTTATTTCCTGCATGACGGACTCCATTTGGTGCTCGATATTCCTGAAATGATGCAGGAAATAGTAACGCAGCATCCGGAAGTAAAGCTGGTATTGGGCATGAATCTGGGCTTCGACGACTCCCTTGTAGATCTTGTGCAGAAGAGAATAGCAGCTTCACGAAATATTTGTGATGTGCGGGAACTGGCCTTGCCTCCAAGACGGAAATACCCTGTGCCTCCCGGCCAACATGAGTTCGTTCCCATGACGCCGAAAGAAGCCGCAAAGTATCTAAAACATAGTCAGGAATCGAGTCACTGAGGAGAATCAAAAATGATCAACCTTTCCCGAACCGCCATAGCGTTTATTGCCGTGTTAATTGTTGGGACAGCAGCAGCGCCAGTTTACGCAATGCACATCTCAGAGGGTATTTTGCCTATGGGGTGGGCCGTTCTTTGGTTTCTGGCCTCGCTCCCCTTTGTCGTTCTCGGACTAAGGAACCTCCGCATTCGGAGTGAAAAAGAACCGCACTTTAAAGCGCTGGTGGGCCTCGTGGGCGCAGGGGTTTTCGTGATTTCCTGCATGCCTATACCGGTTCCAATAGCCGGCACATGTTCGCACCCATGCGGGACCGGGTTGGCCGCGATTCTCATCGGTCCCTCAATCAGTGTGGTTGTCTCAAGTGTGGCGTTACTTCTACAAGCTCTTTTCCTTGCGCATGGGGGATTGACAACTTTAGGAGCGAATATTTTCTCTATGGGAGTAGCGGGATCTTTCGTTGGATACGGCATATTTGTCTTGTCACGTAGGATGGGGCTTTCTTTTGTCGTGGCCGCATTCTTGGCTGGTGTCCTGTCTGATTGGGCGACATACAGTACCACATCTTTCATTTTAACCGGGGCGCTCCACGCTGACACCTCTTTCTGGAAAATGTTTGTGACAATACTTTTGGCTTTTGTGCCAACTCAGGTCCCGTTGGGAATTCTCGAAGGATTTCTATCGGCGGGAGCTTACACCTTTGTTCACTCGCGACGGCCTGAATACCTTGGAATACTTGTAAAAGGAGACGCAGTATGAAGAGGCGGATGATTATATTGGGATTGATAATAGTTTTTGGGATAGGCGCCGCCCTACTGTCAAGCCATAAAGCCGAATGGTCAGGAGTTGATGACTCGGTGGTGAAAAAATTCGCCGAGCAAGCGGGACGGCCTCCCAGTGAGCCTTATATCAACATAGCTCAAGGAGACATGGAACTCTTCTTTTTCCTGTTAGCTGGAATAGTGGGCGGATTCACGGCAGGATACTATTACCGCGAACTTTTTCCACCGGAACAGAAATTGGTAGGCCATTCCACCAATGTTTGACCTGTTTTTAGACTTTTTTGCAAATAGGGACAACCATCTTACCAGGATGGATTCACGCACTAAAATGATAGTGGCGTCAAGTTTGATTTTAGCGGTCATCCTTTCGACCAAGATCATTTTGCCTCTGATTGTGTTGGCTGTGTGTGTTTCCATCATGCTAATCATAGGTATTCCTGCCAAACTGGTTTTTCTCAGATTGATCGCTCCCATGAGCATCGTTCTGGCGCTGGTAGTGGTCCAGACATTCAGTGTTAATGGAACCGGTTTTTTTTCGGTGTCATTATTTGGGCTCCATCTAGTTGCCACTCACGAAGGCTTGACCCACGGCATAATGTTAGGTTCCCGTGTTTTGGGCGCAGTTAGCGTGATGATTCTACTCGGGTCGGTTACACCGGCCCACAAAATTTTCCACGCTTTGAGATGGTTCAAGGTCCCGGATACCTGGGTGGAGATCGCTCTGTTGATATACAGATACACGTTCACTCTAGCGGATCAAACGACAGATATCGCTGAAGCTCAGAAACTTCGTCTCGGTTATTCAAGTCTCCGGAGATCACTTTCATCAATTGGCGTGTTAGCCGGCACGGTTATTACAAGATCTATGGATCAGGCAATGAGAACATACGAGGCGATGACTCTAAGAGGATATAACGGCGCCATGAGATTTGAAGCTTTACCGAAGATGCCGAAAACCGAGTTCATGGGCCTACTGATCGTGTTGCCACTAATAATCGCCACATATTGCGCAGTGGAATGGTGGCCGAAGTGAACCAACAATTTGCCGTTCAGGCGTCGGGTGTCACATATACGTACCAGGAAGGGACTCGTGCCCTTCGTGATGTGGATTTCTGGGTTGAGCCCGGAGAATTCGTGGCTATGCTCGCGTCCAACGGTTCTGGAAAGACCACGTTAATAAAGGTGTTAGTAGGCTTGTTGGAACCTCAAAATGGGATCGTCAATATTAATGGCCAAAATATTCGCAAGCTTACTCGAAAAGATCTTTGCAGACAGATCGGTCTAGTCCTGCAAAACCCGGTCGATCAACTATTTGCCGCCACCGTGGACGAAGACGTGGCCTACGGTCCGCGGAACCTTGGTTTGGCCGAACAAGAAATTAATAAGCGGGTCGTAGAATCTCTGGAATCTGTAGCTGCGTTGGAACTGCGCCATCGTCCTATTCATCACCTAAGCTTTGGTGAACAAAAGAGAGTCTCAATGGCAGGTGTGTTGGCCATGCATCCTTCGACGCTTATACTTGACGAACCCACGGCCGGCTTGGATCCCGCCGGGGAGGCCTTGATGATGAGGCTCCTTAATCGGCTTAACCGTGAACAAGGGATTACAGTGATATTGGCGACCCATTCTGTAGATCTTTTGCCACTTTTCGCAGATAGAATCTATGTGCTACGCCACGGGAAAGTTCTCAAACAAGGCCCTTCCGATGAAATTTTCTGTGATCACGAAATGATCAACCAGGCTTGTCTCCGGCTTCCGTACATCGCTGACCTTCTGCACAAAATGAAGGAGCATGATGGTGTCCCGATAAACGGCCTGCCTCTGACTTTGGGAGAGGCTCGCATGCGTCTGCTGGAACTCATTCCTGAAGATATGATCACCAAACATACCGAAGGCAAGCTCCAATGAGTTCGAATCGCACAGGTTTCACTACCGGAACATGTGCTGCGGCCGCCGCCAAAGCAGCTACCATGGTCCTTTGCGACATGGCAAGACCTGAAGAAGTGGATGTGACATTGCCGGACGGCTCAATCGTAACACTACCCCTGGAAATGGTTGAGTATAACACTAGTTCGGCTTCTGCCTCTGTTCGCAAGAATGCGGGAGATGATCCAGATGTCACGGATGGTTGCTTGGTGTCAGCGTCTGTAAGATGGAATGATGGCAATGAGATTACCCTTTTGGCAGGGGAAGGTGTTGGCACAGTCACCAAGCCAGGTCTTTCCGTGCCTCCCGGTGAGCCTGCGATAAATCCTGTGCCCCGGCGCATGATTACGGATGCGCTGAAAGAAGTTACCCAACGCGCCGTGCAGGTCATCATATCAATCCCTGGAGGCAAAGAACTCGCTCAGAAGACCTTCAACCCGAGACTAGGCGTGGAAGGTGGTCTTTCGATTCTGGGAACATCCGGTATCGTCCGCCCTTTTAGTAGCGCAGCCCTCCAGGACGCTTTAGTATGCTCTTTAAACGTCGCGGTCGCATGCGATGTTAGGTCTCCTGTATTTGTTCCGGGACGTATAGGCGAAAAGGCGGCCAGAAAGCTGTTTAGAACTTCTGGTGAACAGGTGGTTGAAGTTAGTAATGAGTGGGAATTTATGCTCGATCATGCCATGAACTGTAATTTCGATCGCCTGTTGGTACTTGGACACCCAGGGAAGCTGGCAAAACTAACCATAGGATATTGGGATACCCATTCGTCAAGATCTGGTAGCGCAGTACCAGCCGTAATGGCCCTTGCAGAAAAGATTTTCGGTCAAGCGCCACCGGAGAGATCTACCGTTGAAGGTATTTTTCGAGAACTTGACACAACTAATCAAAACAAATTGGCTGACGAACTTGCGGCTGATATTCGACGGAAAGTTTCCAATCGTATATTAAATCGATTCGAAGTGGCTGTTGTACTCGTAAACATGACTGGAGAGCCTCTTGGTCAGGATGGAGACACTTCGGCATGGCAGTAGAGAACAAACAACTATCGTTATAATTGAAAGAAGTTACCATATATGAAAGTAGGCACACTATACGGTATTGGAATCGGGCCTGGTGACCCGGACCTGATGACGTTCAAAGGAGTCAAAATCCTTGGCGATTGCTCCCATGTTTTCGTTCCAAAAGCGCGACAGGACGCCGAAAGTCTTGCTCTGAACATCGCTTCCAAGCATGTCCATCCTGAGGCAACCATCCACGAAATACTCTTCCCTATGACTACGGACAAAGATGAACTTGCAGAACGGTGGGAAGAATCTGCCCGTCAAATAGCCGAAGTCCTTGAAACTGGTGCAGACGCTTGTTTTCTGACGCTTGGGGACGCCTTCCTTTATTCAACTTACATCTACATGTTGAGGGCGCTTCGGAGACGCCTTCCAGACGCTGATGTAGTTACAATCCCTGGCGTCACAGCGTTTAGCGCTGCGGCTGCGGTTTCGGAATTTCCTGTAGGAGAGGCCAAAGAACCTGTAACAATTGTGCCAACGGCGGACGATCTTGACGAGGTTAAACGGGCTATTAGAAGCGGCGGGACGGTCGTCCTTATGAAAATAGGGAAACGTCTGGATCGTATCCTTGACGTCCTCGAAAATGAGGGCGCAATTGCCCGCAGTGTATTCGTCTCACATGTAGGGCTGGTAAATCAGAAAATAGTTAAGGATTTGAATATGTTGCGACACGGAGAATCTGATAGAGGCTACCTGTCAGTTATACTGGTTCGGAGCAGAAAAGGGATAGACTCATGAAAGTTTATTTCGTAGGCGCCGGCCCCGGAGATCCTGAACTGCTTACGATAAAAGCTGATCGCTTACTAAGAAAGTCTCATATCATCATCTATGCCGGTTCACTTGTTAACACCGAAATTCTCAGTTTACTTCCTGAAGATGCTGAAAAGCATGATTCCGCTAACCTTGATCTTCAGGAAATCAAGGCCCTTTTCCTCAACGCAAAAGAAAGGGGTATTGATGTGGTTAGGCTACATTCAGGAGATCCTTCGATATATGGCGCAATAAGAGAACAGATGAATGAATTGGACCAATTGGGCATAAATTATGAGGTGATACCTGGGGTGAGTTCGTTTCAAGCCGCCGCTGCAGCTTTACGCACAGAATTGACTGCACCGGAATTTGCGCAAACAATAATTTTAACACGAACATCAGGTCGTACTCCTATGCCGCAGGAACAGGATCTAAGTATATTGGGCCAAACCCATTCAACTTTGTGCATATTCTTGTCCACTCACAAATTGAGCGAGGTAGCCGCGACCCTGAGCGCTCATTATGGATCAGACTGTCCAGTAGCCCTGGTTTATAAGGCTTCATGGCCGGATCAGATTATTATCGAAGGAACTCTGGCGGACATATCGACGAAGGTAGCTGAATCGGGAATCAAAAAGACAGCCATGATCATTGTCGGGCCGGCCTTATCGAGACACATTCCCGCGTCAAAGCTTTATGATCCAGCGTTTTCGCATGAATATCGAATCGGGAAGGAACAATGTCGGTTGCGGTCATAACATTTTCGGCGGAAGGGGCGACCATCGCGCGCAAACTAGTAGACCAACTTCCGGATTCAAAGATGTTTCTCCATTCAAATATCGCTGGGGCATGGAACGCCGAGCGATTCTCAAGAATTTTTGAGTTGATCGCAGTGATTTTCGGCGAATATTCCGGGTTGGTGTTTATAGGACCTTGCGGTGTGGCGGTTCGCTCTGTAGCTCCCCATCTGGCGCATAAAACGCAAGATCCTGCTGTGGTGGTTGTAGACGTTATGGCGAGGTGGGCTGTTAGCCTCGTTAGCGGACATGAAGGAGGAGCTAACGACCTGGCTATAACAGTGGGAAACATCTTATACGCTGAACCTGTAATTTCGACGACTACCGAAGCGCTAAAAAATCTCATAGTTGGAATCGGATGCCGTCGGGGAACTCCATCAACGAACATTGTAAACGCGATTCAGGAAACTTTGGAACACGCCGATCTTAGATTAACGCAAGTCAGGTTGTTGAGTTCCGCGGACATTAAGAGCGATGAACAAGGGCTTTTAACAGCAGCCAAACAACTTGGTATCCCTTTAAGATTTGTATCTTCCGAAGAGATACGAAATTGCGGCTTCGAATTCCAACATTCAGATTTTGTTGAAGATAAAGTGAGCTTACCTGCGGTTGCGGAGCCCTGTGCGCTTCTCGCGGGAAGGAGGACACGATTAATAATAAGGAAGAAAATTTGCGACGCAGTAACAATAGCGGTGGCGAAGGAAAGCTCTTCGTCGTTGGAATAGGCCCAGGTGGTCCCTTAGACCGGACCCATCGCGCTGAACGGGCGTTGGCCCAGAGCCAGGTAGTTGTGGGGTACAAGCGTTACCTTGACCACATAAAGGACCTCATCGAGGGCAAAGAGCTCATTTCTTCAGGTATGACCAAAGAGACAGAACGATGTAAGGCTGCCATTGAACGAGCTATACAGGGAGCGACCGTGGCGCTCGTATCTTCCGGAGACGCCGGGATTTACGGTATGGCTGGCCTGGCCCTAGAACTCGCGGGCAATGCAGGGAAATCATTTCCTATAGAAATAGTTTCCGGAGTGACCTCAGCGAGCGCCACAGCGGCTAAATTCGGGGCCCCGTTGATGCTGGATTTTGCGTGTATCAGTTTGAGTGATTTATTGGCGCCATGGGAAATGATCCGAGAGAGATTGGAAGCTGCGGCCGGGGCGGATTTCGTCGTCGCTTTATATAATCCGAGAAGTCAGGGCCGGACGCGACAACTAGAGGAAGCCACTGAGATATTCAAAAAATTCAGGCCTGACCATACTCCTGTAGGCGTTGGAACTGCAGTAGGCACAGATGAAGAAAGTATCGTATTGTCTGACCTGGCCCATTTCCTCGAACTGGAAATCAACATGCGGAGCGTTGTGATCATAGGTAACAAATCTTCCAAAATTATCGATGGCTGGTTCGTAACACCCAGGGGGTATAAGGTGTGATTTTGGAAGAACACGGAAAGCTCAGACCAAATTTAGTCCATATTCCTTAAACATAGACTGAATATCGGTACTTGAAAATTCCTGTCTTATGAAAACGACTCGATTCACAGATTTGTCGACAAGTCGGGGCCCTTCAAACGGCTTGATAGTGTATGAATGGCCAACCTGGCTATAAAGATATGCTTTTCCGTTCTCAAAAATAAACCCTTTCGCCCTCACGACGTCTAAGGGAATTTTTTCGGCTATATTACGGAAATCATCTACCGAACCTGAAAGCCATCGATATGTAATTGATGTTAATTTGTCCGGAGGTGTGACTTGAGTTGCGTCATTCACGAAAATCATGTCAACAAATTCTTCAAACATGTCATTTTTAAGAAGGTCTTCTTCCTGGCGCGGCCCATTAAATAGTTGGCTATGCATTTTTGAATTGAAAGAAGCCAGATCCGAAATGCTAATTCGTCCGAATGAAGTTTCCAAGAATATCGATTTTGGAGTGTGCTCAAGAATTATCGATTTGATTCTCTCAATGGTGGTTCTATCAACAAGATCTATTTTGTTAATGATAAATTTGTCACTGGCCGCCATCTGATTTTCCAGGACAGTGAAGGTCTCATACTGTTCCAGGAAATTCTCGGCGTCAATGATGCAAACTTTATCCAATGATTTAAACATCCCTTTAAACATAGGATTGAAAAGGTCTCTACCTATATCAGTTGGGTTGGCTACCCCACTAGCCTCAATGACGAGGAACTCTGGTTTTATTACAAAAGCGATGCGGTATAATGCCTTAATGAAGTCTCCCTTGACACATGCGCAAGAAATTGACCCCATGCTTATTTCAAGCATTTCGAGCTCAGGATCCTCCACTAAAGCGCCATCTATGCTTTCTTCCCCGAATTCGTTTATTAGTACTAGTATTTTTAAATCTGTTTGAGCTTTTTTCAGCAAGTGGTTAAGAAATGATGTCTTCCCGCTCCCCAAGAAACCCGAAATCAAATATACATTTGTGCCGGATGCATTCACAAGTTTCTCCAATTATTATGGTTTGTGAACTCAGCTAAAAACATGTTGTAACGTTTGAATCTTATAAACTACATCTAATAAGCTTAATTAATTATGCAAGTAATATCATGGAATAGCTATGGAAACAATCCTCTATCTTGCGAACAAGACCGGTTGATTGTCCCAGGTTTTTCACGGTTTGAAATACATCGATACCGCATGCTTCGAGTGTTGGTCGTTTTTCATTAGGAAATTTGCATTGTTTTGGGTATGCGCATTCCTTACAAAGCGCACACGTATCAGCAGGGAGAATCAAATCGATAAT
>JAMCYH010000320.1 GCA_023474025.1 Deltaproteobacteria bacterium | reverse complement strand
TGGTTCCGAAATTTGTTTTGGGGAGGTAAATCGTGGGCAGGGTAACGTCAGTCAGACCCCATCTTTCGGAGTATGAGATTTCGGAACCATATATCAAATACTAAGAAAAATCGCGAACTGGTATGAGTGGGGTTGGCAGAATTATTCTCACTTTTGGTTAGCGCCCTCTGGCGGCTCCTGCTGTTCTTGCGCATTCTGACGTACATAATTATGTAACCAAGTGAATTGTTGGGCAATCCTCTCATCGGATAGAGTGCCATCACTATATGGAAATCCTTCAACATTTAGCTTGGTACTATAAATCGTTTGAAGAGCACCGAATATTATATCAGGCTTAACCGCTTGAGCAGCTGAGTCATAATCCGTTCTTTCAAAATCTCCCTTGAAGGGGAGAGCATTTTCAATTCCCAATGCGATAGGCAAATAGCATTTCAAGAAAGTGACAGCCAGTGAGGGATCAGTTTTAATTATTTTTTGAATGTACTCATTGGTCTCAGTTGACGATCTACAGGTTGACCAAATTTCCATAAGAATTGGAATGTCTTCCGAGAATTGGGTAATGAGTGGAGTTCCTTGTGTAGCTATTTGCTTAATTCTTGCTGCTAAGATTTTGATTAGCTCCTCCTGCTGCCCAGTAGAAAAGCTTTTGAGGTCATCCTTTCGCTTGGGCACCAGCCATCGGTGGATTTCAACTGCAAACGTTATCGGTTCTGCCTCGTGAAGAAGATTACATGCCAACGAGAAGCGTTCGGTCGTGTCTGGGATGTTTGCAACCAAATCGCTGATGAACATGGCGGCTTCAGAAAACGACCCCTTTAGTGTGAAGATTGATCGTCTAATTGGAAATAACATCCCATTACGAGCAATCGCTAACGCCAGATTTTTTGAGGTTGCACTTGCAATTGTCCTGCCCTTTGAACGTAATTTAGCCATCACCGTGTCCGCGGTCTCTGGAGTGATAAGTTGTTTGAGACTCCCCGAAATCTTTTCGGGGCTAGCGCTCGCTAGCGTCTGAATAAACGACAGCAAATCCATGTCGGAAAAGTCACCCTCCGGGATCGCATAGGAAAAGTATCTTGCAAAGTACGAGTGCGACGCAATTCGCTGTTCTTGTTGCCACTCGACATCCCAGTCTCTGCCATATTCCGTATTACCAAACGCGCTATTCAATCTGGGGAACAATGCCATGAGCACGGAGATAGCGGACTCGTGTTCTCCCGAATTAAGGCGAGCCAAAGCGGTCTCGATATCATTCACGATCGTTTTCTTTTTCTCTTCTGAGACCGATCTGCCAGCAAATTCATCTCCAATAAATAACTCGGGGTGACCTTTGATGAAGCCATAGAGATCTGGATAGAATACGCGAATGCCTTCAATAAGCATGAAGTCCACAGTGTTTACTTCACCCTTCATTATCGGCAGGGCGAAGGCAAGAATATTCCCATAGCGCTTAGCCATTCGTGGTGTCTTGAGGCGAATCTGAAGACCATCAATGAAGTGTCTCATGAAGGCACGAATGTCATCTTCGCTTAGTTCGATCTGTGCCTCCTTTAAAGCCTGATATATACTCATGAAGCAAAATCTTGTCAGTGAGGCGGGAAAAACAGATGGCAGTCTCAGGGGTACCTGGACGATTTTCTCAAGGAAGTTTCTTCCGGCATTAGAGTCCGTCTCACCATATCTCTCCTGCAGAGCGGAAGAAACCATGTCGTTATCAAAAGCTAGCACATAAGCTGTATAGTTGAAGTCAACAGTAAGCTTTATAAGGCGAAAAACTGCTTGAATTTCAATCTTGTCGAGTCGGTCGATGTCGTCCATTAGTACAACTACTCGTTTCCCTTCCTCTTTTAAAGTTCTTTCTACGCGGTCACGCAGTTTATCGAGCTCAACTGAGGAAAGCAGTTGTCCTAGTGTTTTCGCAGCTTCTCCTCGTCCCAGGATTGATGCGGGTGCCGTGCCAAATTTGCTAACCAACTCGCCAAGCTTCTCCACTTTGGTCGATAGCGACTTGCCCAAAGCGTTTATGAGATCTGTGAAAAAGTTATTGAGAAGCTTTGCCTCGTCTGGGAACCGCCAAGGATTAAAGCGAAAGCATACCACGTCAGAATGATTGCTTAACTCCTCTTCTATGAAATTTAAGACAGTAGTCTTACCTTCTCCCCAAGCACCATATATGCCAATGACAATGCTGCCTGGATCGATATGTCCGGCAATGGTCTGGGCCACTCTTTGTGCGAAAGGCCATCGTCGAAAGAAGTCCTCTTTAGAATCCTTTATTGGAGCATCACCGGTATATGTATCGGACATGTTTTTTCTCCGTCTGCACGTCAAACAAAGACTAACGCCTCAATTCGACAGCTCCGACTGTTTCAGTGGCAATCTGACCACTGGAGTTCTAGATCATGAACCAAAAAGTGTAATCGGCCAAGTGCCGATCGCTCCGTTATATACCCGTTTGGCTGTTTCATACGAACGACAGTGGATACCAATGCCTATTCCACCGATTTTTGATCAACTAAGCATATGACTAATCTTTGAGCTGAGTAAGAGTATGTTCGACATCGTCAGATTAACATCCTGGCGGCCTACCGATTCCTGAAGTTTCAGATTTTGAGACCGTTCCATGTTCGGACAATACTGCCGTGATCACAGCAAGGTCAATCCCATTTCACCAGCAAACCATTCAGTTTTTCGCTGCTGAAATCAAAGGAATCCATTGCTTTTGAATCGGAGGCTCAAAGATCAGTGACAGGTGATGCTGAAAATTTGGACAATGGTATGATTGAATAAACGATTCCGAAACGCCTAGAGACACGTGGTTTAACAGATGACAATTATAGTAGAAGGGACCCCCTGTTTGGCATTCGAACAATCCCTGCCTAGCTTCTCGGATTTTCTATTCTCACAATTGCCCGCAATTTCGTTGGGAATTGACGGGTCATGGAAAAATTTGGCAGTTTGTGAGCGCCTAAACATTCTAACCGGCGCAAAATTAATCATTTTCGGGTTAAAACACGTGCAATCTTCAACGTATTGGGATCATCAGCTTTCCATCAGCCTAAGGCAGGAGGAAATTTGGGACATTCGCACCCCCTTTACCTTCACCTCAAACGGAACGAGTTTTCTGGTTTCCGCTGGATGCCCATTCATATCCCGCAGCGGTGTCTCAATCTTGCATAAAAACAATTTGTGGCAACCAAATCTTTACCGGAATTGTCTGAAACAGCACAG
>JAMCYH010000094.1 GCA_023474025.1 Deltaproteobacteria bacterium | reverse complement strand
GGTATGTGCTTTAGACAATATAAACTTTACCATAGAGGAGAAAGAATTCGTCAGCATTTTGGGACCGAGCGGTTGCGGAAAATCAACAGCGATGTATCTGATTTCTGGCCTGGAAACTCCCACTACAGGCGAAGTTTTTTTCCATGGCAAGAAAGTGAAGGGGGCAGGGCGCGAAAGGATGGTGGTCTTCCAGGAATATGCCCTCTTACCTTGGCGTACCACCTTAGCCAATGTTACCTTGGGCCTCGAAGGACGATATCCTAATCCCAAGGAAATAGCGTCTAAATACCTGGAATTAGTTGGTCTGCGGGGATTCGAGAATTCCTATCCCCATCAACTGTCGGGAGGAATGAAGCAGCGAGTATCCCTCGCGCGATCCCTTGCTGTAAATCCTGAAGTATTGCTTATGGATGAACCCTTCGCGTCCGTAGATGCCCAGACCCGGGAAGCCCTCCAGAACGAACTCCTAAGTATTTGGGAAGTAGAGAAAAAAACGGTACTATTTGTTACACATAGTATTGAAGAAGCCATATACCTTTCACAAAGAATAATCATTATGACTCCTAGACCGGGACGTGTTAAAGCAGAACTACAAGTACCTGAGAGTTATCCGCGATCATATGAGTTCCGAACTTCTAAGAGTGTTCAAGAACTACGCCATAATATTCACGAGTTGCTTTATAGCTCTGAGATGGGGCGGGAGATTTCATGAAGGAAGAAGCTACTTACTCATCATCACTACAAGGTAATACTACTGGCACAAAACATTTACAGAGGCTGCGGTTGCGTTTACGCGGAGCAATTGTACCAATTGTTATAGTATTAGCTTGGGAACTTATTACTCGTGCTGGTTTAACGGATACTCTCTATATGCCGCCTGCATCCTCAATTGCGATTGCCTTCTTTGGCATGATCTGGTCCGGTGAGTTGCTGTTTCATCTGCGAGCGAGTCTCATGCGAATTGCGATGGGATTTCCTATTGCGATGCTAGTGGCTATACCTTTGGGTCTCCTTTTCGGTTGGTTTCAAGGGTTGCAACGGTGGGTCGAACCTGTATTCGATTTTATACGTCCACTCCCGCCTATTACCCTTATACCTGTGGTAATTCTATTGTTCGGAATTGGCGACAAATCTAAAGTGGCATTGGTGGCCTATGCTTGTTTCTGGCCAATATTCTTAAATAGTAGTGCAGGCGTACGCAATATCGACCAAGCTTTAATCAGGCTCGCACGTGTCGTTGAGATCCAAGGTTTCGCTTTCTTTCGCAAAATTATTTTGCCTGGCGCTATGCCTCATGTGGTGACAGGTATCCGAGCGTCGCTAGCCGTATCAATCATAACACTTCTTGTTTCAGAAATGGTGGGTGCAACTGCGGGGTTAGGCTTCCTTATTGTGGATGCTGAACAGACTCTTAGGATCCCCAAGATGTTTGCCGGTATTGTAGCATTGGGGATAGTTGGCTATTTCTTCAATGATTTTTTAACTCACCTTGAACGAGTAATTATGAAACACCGCACGTTAGTGTAATATGGGTCTCTTTGTAAGTTGATTAAGTGGCTTCTGGAGGGGTGTTTTCATGATAAGAGATTTTGACTCAAGAGCAAGCCCTTTTGTTCGGATGGATTACAGGGGATAGGTGCATTTTGTTAGGGAGTAAAACAGGATAGACGCCCATGCCGCCAGGCGGTACCAGCAGAGGATGAAAATGGCAGAGAACGTTATTTTCAGGATAGATATAAGGGTTTAGCTGCGACAGATTTATATTTGTAAAAAACTCAAAAGTAGCAATGAATGTTAGTTCATAAAAGGAGGAGAAACATCCAATGGCACTTAGTTTTTATCATGATACGGTCTATCGTTCAAAACATGGACCAATCCTTCCTGAAAAGGATTGGGAGTTGAAGATATTTGTACCCAAATTACGGGAACTGGCCAAAAAGTACAATATAAAATATGACCCCAACAATCCTGTTCCCTTAGATGATGAACTGGCGGATAGAGTTTACCAGGCGGGCCTTGAATTCTATGAAGCGGTTGGTGCCTATTGTTTAGATAATAACCGGGTGGTAAAGTTTTCCCGTGATGAGATTGAGGAGAGAGTACGGTTTGCACCATCGGAAGTGGTCTTCGGCGAGGGGAATGACCGTCGAGTAGTACGGCACCGGGCTATTGAAGATCCAACCGATCCCCCTTTATGGATTAGTGCCTGCGCGGCTTCTGTTACTCAGGACATGTTCTTCCCCATTATAGAGACCTATTTACAGGAACCCCTCAACGATATGCAGAATTGCCCAACAATCCGTGTGATTGACGGTATTGAAATCGGCGTAGGTGATCCTACTGAGTTTTTTGGTGCAACACGCATTCACCAAATGTGGGATGATGCTCGCAGGCGAGTAGGTCGACCTGGTTTTCCAGTAATGAATGCAACGGTTCTCGGTGTCTCTGCGTATGGTTTGCTAGGGGCAGCGCAAGAACGCTTTGGACTACGCCCATCTGATGGCTATTACTTCGCAGCTGTTTCGGAACTAAAGTTCGACATGGACCGATTGATTAAAAGTGCATATCTACTTGACTGGAATGCCAATTTAGGCTTACTTTATAGCCCCATACTCGGAGGTATACTAGGAGGGGCGGAAACTACAGCTATCGCTAATGTTGCTTATCACTTCATGGGGGCTACAGTAAGTTGGGCTAAGTACTTTGTATCTTTTCCCATACATTTCACGGGGAGTAATACTACTCACCGCCCAACACTTTGGGCAATCAACGCCAGCCTTCAAGCTCTAGCTCGGAATACTCGCTTTGTAAGTTGGGCACAGATGTTTTCGCGTTTTGGACCCGCCACCGAAATGCTACCGTACGAAGCGGCTGCATGGGCGTTGGGTGTAATAGCTTCTGGCGCAAATCCGACCTTTGTCGCTTTTGCATCTGGTGGAAAAGAGAATTATGTTAACCCTTTAGATTCTAAGTTGATTGCGGAGATTTGTTTAGCTGCTGTCGGTATGAAGCGTCACGAGGCTAACGAGTTGGTTAATAAGTTCCTTTCATTATACGAAGATAAACTGGATGGTCCGCAGGATACGGGCAAGACATTTATTGAGTTATATGACGTTAACATGCGAAAGCCGAAAAAGGAAACAGTAGATCTCTACCTTCGCAAAAAAGATGAGCTAGCTAAATTGGGAATCCCTTTTCGAAGTTAAATCGATGCGGAAATTTGATTCATATAAGAAAAGAAAATTA
>JAMCYH010000180.1 GCA_023474025.1 Deltaproteobacteria bacterium | reverse complement strand
ATCTGATACGTTTAGGTGTCAGGGTATTTACGGCCACCAGAGGCAAAACTTTGTCATAATCCAGGTTACGGATCCACTCGTTTGTTGCGTTGGGATCGGTTGTATCATCCCGGAGAAACCATCTTTCCTGCTCCGGAATGCGTACTAGAAAATCCTTCAGCATTTGTTCGTCCGATGAGTCGATCCGACGCATCAGAATTGAGACCCCGTCTTTCGTTTTTAACAACCTTTGGTAGTTTTCGAGCATTTCCATTCTCCTAGGCTTTGGAAACCTCACAGAACTAAACTTCTTATCAGAGGTGGAATCGAATCGCAATCATGTGAGAAAACAGAGTGACTTATAATACCATGTTTGATACTTGATTATTTATAAAATGAGACTCACTTTTTGATTATACCGGCAATTAGTCAAACTGGAGGCCACAATGGACGAAAAAGAAAAATTAGTTCTGGATACCATGAAGAGCGCAGGAAAACCAGTCAGGCCTGGTGACGTGGCAAAAGCCTCTGAAATGGATTCCAAAGAAGTCTCAAAAATAATTGACTCGTTGAAAAAGCAGGGACTGGTGATTTCACCCAAGCGGTGTTATTACTCTCCATCCGAAGGATGAAAGCGCAGCAATAGATTCAACCATCATGTTAAAGAACATAAAATACAAGCGTTTGTGCGCAGTATCGTGATTAAGGCGGGAGATCTTTGCTGACTGATTCAATCAAATTTGAAAGTGTTTTACCTGCTGGACCACGACATGTCCATTTGCTAGGAATCTGCGGTGTTGGCATGGCCGGTGTCGCAGGCCTTTTTCTTGACAGGGGAGTAACTGTTACAGGTTCCGACCAGACTGTTTATCCTCCCATGAGTGAGCATCTGATACGTTTAGGTGTCAGGGTTCAGGAAGGATATTCCCCCTCGAACCTCTCTCCGATTCCCGATCTGGTGATCATCGGCAATGTCATAAAACAGGGCAATCCGGAGGCAATGGCCGCTATTAATCTCAAGGTCCCTTTTACGTCAATGCCAGGAGCGATTGAAAAGTATTTTCTTCAGGACAAACTTTGCTTTGTGATAATCGGGACGCATGGGAAAACTACGGTGAGTTCCATGATCTCATGGATCTTATACGATCAGGGTCTTGACCCAGGCTTTATTATCGGCGGATTACCCTATAACTTTAAAGGTAATTCCAGGCTTGGAGGAGGGAAAATTTTTGTACTGGAGGGGGATGAATATGATTCGGCCTTTTTTGACAAACAGCCGAAGTTCATGCATTACAGACCTTCCATTGGAATTGTCACATCATGTGAGTTTGACCACGCTGATATCTATAAGGATTTGCCTCATATCCAACGAGAATTCGAGAAGTTCCTGCGGCTTATTCCAGTAGATGGAGAAATAGTCGCCTGTAACGATTACGCGAGTATACGGGAAATACTGGAATATAATGAGCTTGAATCCGAGACATACGGTTTGGGCGAACAATCATATTGGAAGGTGTCGAAAGTTGATGATACCGGCACTTCCATTGATGTCGAATTTACGAAAGGACTCGATCGTGTCGCATCAGGGTCGCTGCCTGTTTTAGGGCGTCATAATGTACTGAATGCTCTGGCGGCAATTGCGGCAGTCGAAAAAGTTGGGGTTGATCCACAGAATGCTTTAGAGTCACTGGCTTCTTTTAAAGGTGTGGCCAGACGGCAGCAAGTTTCTTATTTGAATCGCGGCCTTACTTTAGTTGATGATTTCGCGCATCATCCATCAGAGGTGTGTGAGACGCTGAAAGGAGTTCGTTTCAGATTTCCTCACAGAAGGCTAATAGCTGTTTTTGAACCCAGGACTAACACGAGTCGCAGAGCAATATTTCAGGACAAATATGTCGAGTCTTTCATGTCTGCCGATCTGGTTCTGTTAAGAGACCCAACCGATCCATGGAAAGCTCCTGATGGTGACCTTTTCAGTTCCTCCCGGCTTGCCGATCAACTTAAATCAATAGGTAAGGAAGCCTTTGCGTTCCCTGACGCAGATTCTATCATTGATTTCCTTATGTCGTGTCTTAAACCCGCAGATGTCGTAACAGTGATGTCAAATGGCAGTTTTGAAAACCTAATGAGTCGGTTATCAAAAAAAATAGAGGATTTCGAAAAATGATGGAAGCGGCCCTTTACGAAAAGACAGTTTCTAATGGTGTTCGGTGTAGACTATGCCGTCACAACTGTAAAATCGAGGATGGGAAACGAGGTTTTTGTGGAGTTCGTGAGAACAAAGGTGGTACACTTTTTAGCCTCGTTTATGACAAGGTCATTTCAGCAAACGTCGATCCAATAGAAAAGAAGCCATTTTTTCATTTCGCTCCCGGATCAAAATCTTTTTCCATCGCCACTATGGGGTGCAACTTCAGATGTACCTTCTGCCAAAATTATTCCATATCACAGCCACCTCACGAAACAGGAGAAATTTCGGGAGTAGCCTATACTCCGGAACAGATAGTCTCAATGGCGCTCGAAGCCGACTGTCAGAGTATTGCTTACACCTACACTGAACCAACGATTTTTTATGAATTGGCACGGGACACAATGATACTGGCCAAGAAGGCGGGGCTGTTGAATGTTTTTGTTACCAATGGATACATGAGCCGTGAGATGCTTGATGACGCCAGAGGGTTGATTGATGGAGCTAATGTTGATTTAAAAGCATTTAACGATAATTTTTATACTCGATATTGCCAAGCCCGCCTCAAAGGGGTAATCGATTCTCTTAAATACATAAAGGAAATAGGGATTTGGCTGGAGGTTACAACCCTGCTAATTCCAAGTTTAAATGATGACGCTTCCGAGGTGAAGGCCATGGCCGCCTTCATAAAAGACGAACTGGGAAAGGAAACACCATGGCATGTGAGCAGATTTTTCCCAAGATATAAGGAACTAGATCTCCCTCCTACCGACGCGGCAACTCTCCGAAAAGTCCGTCAGGTAGGTCTGGACGCTGGGTTGTATTATGTTTACACAGGTAATCTGCCATGGGAACAATTGGAAAAAACCTATTGTCCCGGTTGTTCATACATGCTTATCGACAGGGCGGGTTATTTGATTCAAAAATATGCAATCAAGGATGGCCGGTGTCCCAAATGTGGCTATGAAATCGAGGGAGTCAAGCTCTAGCCGAATACTGGATCTCAAAGCTTGGAGTTGTTTTATGAATTATAAATCGAATGTTCTAGTGGCTCCGTCTTTATTGTCAGCAGATTTCTCACGTCTGGGTGAGGAAGTTGACGCGGTTCAGGATGCTGGAGCGGATTGGCTACATCTGGACGTGATGGACGGAAACTTTGTCCCAAACATTACGATAGGGCCACCCGTGATTGCTGCTATTAAACGCTGCGCTGAGGTTCCTCTTGACGTGCATCTCATGATAGACAGGCCTGAGCGATACGTCAAAGATTTTCAGTCGGCGGGCGCAGACATCTTGAGCATTCATCCTGAGGCTTGCGTACACCTGCACAGAGCCTTGGTAGAAATTCGGGATTCCGGCATGAAAGCCGGTGTAGCCCTGAACCCCTCTACAGGTATATGCGCTATCGAAAATGTGCTTGCCGAGTTGGACATTGTTATGGTTATGACCGTAAACCCGGGTTTTGGAGGCCAATCGTTCATCCCTACGATGTTTCCCAAGATCAAGGCTATCAGAAAAATGATTGATGAATCCGGCTACGACATTCTTTTAGAAGTTGACGGCGGCGTGAGCCCTAAAAACTCCTCTGAGTTGACTAAAGCGGGAGTAAATGTTCTTGTAGCAGGCAGCGCCGTATTTGGTACGCGATCCTACAAAGTCTCTATCGATAACATTCGCAATGGTCGGGTCATGTGAAAGTTATTTAATTGATTGGTCTGAGGGAAAAATGACAAAACGAATCTCTTTCGCCTGCTGTGTACTCGTTCCGCTGTTTTTTGTAATGATCTCTGTTTCGACATGTATGGCCTTAATAGGGGCAGATGATGCCGGACACAAGAAGAATGTTCTTGCCCCTGATATGGAGAAAGACCCTGGTTTGTTTTTTCTTTTGGGGGAAGAGTCAGAATCTTTAGGCGATAATGAGAGCATGTTGAATTATTTCAAACGCGCTCTCGCTCTTGACCCCGGATCAGCTTACCTTCACATGAGGATGGCGGCTGTTCTGGCAAGAAACAGAAAGATAGCGGACGCCATAGTGATGGCGAAAAATGCTGTTGCATTGAACCCTGAGTCAGCGGAAGCCTATACCATATTGGGAAAGATATACACGGTTACGGGGGATTCCAATAAGGCTATCGAAGCATATCACAGGGCAGTAGAACTGAAACCGGACGATCGCGACCTCTATATATTTCTGGGTTCGTTACAGGCTTCCAACAGGATGTTGAAAGAGTCGGAGAAGACTTTCAACCTCATGATACAGCGATTTCCAGATGAGAAAGATGGCTATTTCTACTTGGGCAAGGTTTATATAGAAGATGAACAGTACGACAAAGCCATTGACATTTTTAATACGCTTGTTGAACGACGAGGTGAAAGCGCTGCACAAGCATACGTAGAGTTGGGTGGAATTTACGCTGTTCAGAAACAGTTTCCCAAAGCTGAGGAGAGTTACAGAAAAGCCTTGTCGCTGGATCCATTTAATCTTGCGGCCAGGCTCAATCTGGCCCAGGTCCTGGCAGGCCAGAAAAAGTACAGTGAATCGTATGAAACACTGGAAGAACTTTCTAAACTAGCTCCGTCCAACCTTGGGATACAAATCAAAATGGCCCTGCTACTTGCAGAACAAAAGCAATACGACAAAGCCCGGAAGCTTTTTGACAAAATATTGGAGACCAAGCCTGGATGGGACCAAGTTCGGTTCCATTTAGGCCGTGTTTTGAGAGAACAGGGAAAGCCCGAAGAAGCCGAACTAGAATTCAACAAAATTGAAAAAGGTCAACCGTCGTATGTCAATTCGAGAATTGTTCTCACTTTGATGTTCCTTAACATGAAGGATTTCTCAAAATCCCTCAAATACATTGATGAGGCCGTAGAGGCCGAGCCCAGGGATCCTGAAATCTTTCACATAAAGGGCTCAATTTTGGAGGAACTATACCGGTATTCTGAAGCCATAAAGGAATACAAAAAAGGTCTTAGTTTTGCGCCAGACAATGTGAAGCTCATGTATTCCCTGGGAAATTCCTTCGAAAAAAGCTCGATGCGCACGCTGAGCCTTTCAACGATGGAAAAGATCCTTAAAGAAAAACCTGACGATGCTGGCGCAATGAATTTCATAGGATATACCCTTGCTATAATGGGTAAGGACATGGATCGTGCTGAAAAACTGGTCAGAAAGGCCCTTGAAATCAAACCCGATGACGGATATATCGCGGATTCATTGGCGTGGGTACTGTTCAAAGCCGGCAAAGTCGACGAAGCCCTTAAATACCTTGAAAAGGCGAGCCGTAAGGTGAAAAATGATCCCATAATTGCTGAACACCTCGGTGACGCGCTAGTAGCCAGAAACCGCCTGAATGAGGCGAAGGAGGCCTATCAGAAGTCCCTGTCAATTAATCCATACAACGTTATAGTTCAGGAAAAACTCCGCAAGCTGGGGCCAACTGAGCCGGATAAATCCGATCGCTAGCCGGTCAAGGTAATGATCGCTGCAAACCAATAAGGCTTCAAAGTTGTAAAGTGATAACCATGTGTAGCTGGGTGAGGAAGAATTTTACGGTTTGGATTTTAGGAATAGTAGTTCCTATGGTTATGATGGCCCAAAGTGGAGCAGAATCAAGCCCCGGGCCAAGACAAAGTCCTTCCACCAGCGTTTGCCCTTCTTTTTCCATACCGAGTTCACTTCTCACCGATGGATTCGAGCTTGGTGGTGAAAAAATCCCCATCACTCGACCCGACGTAAAGGGAAGGATCGAGTTTCAGATCAACTTTCTGTTGTTTGACGCTCGGAGCGTACTGGCCGAATGGTTAAAAGAAAAGCGTAGATACTCATGGATCTTCGAAGAAATTTTTTCAAAACAGGGAGTCCCTCAGGATTTTATCTGGCTTGCCCCTGTATTGCCTGGTGTTAGTCGATCGCTGAATTCTCGCTCTGCTCCTGTCGGAGTTTGGGCGCTGGATCGACCCTGCGGTTCTGATGAAGGATTGGAAATGCATGATGACACATGGAGAGATGACAGACTCGATATCCATTTGGCCACCAACTGTTTCGCCCATCGCATAAAAAATATGAGACAGGAAATTGGGGCAGGCTGGTTGATGGCCTCGGTGGCTTATGTTTTATCTCCAAAAATCGTCAAAGACTTAATTGAAAAATGGGATTCTTCAAGCGTGTGGGATATTCCTCTACCAACCGCCATCGAAGACATGCTTAGTCGGTGGGCTGCGTTGAAAATAATAGGGATGAACCGGTCCCTATATGGCCTCAAATTTTCAGATCCGTCCCCTCTGATTTATGACAACATCACGTCCATAGAATTGGCCAGGGACCTTTCAGTTGGAGAAGTAGCCAAATTTGTCGGAGCCTCTCCGAGATTGATTCTTGAGTTAAATCCCAAAATCAAACCCAATTCAGGAATCTTTCCAGCCAAAACAAATGGACACCCATTAATACATTCTATTGCCGTGCCCTCCGGAACTGGACGTGTATTGTTGCAGAAGCTCCAGGAATCTGGATATTTGGCTCCGCCCCGTCAAAAATGAGGCGTACGGACCACAACCTGACAGAATGTCGAACAGAAACGTCGCACTAGGTTTGCTCTTGACTATCCATGAAAAACAACTTAATCTTCTCGCGAGTTAATTGATTTAACAACATCAATACCTTAGACTATTCCATCGGAGGCTCGGGAATGACTCTTATAAAATGGGACCCATTGAGAGACTTGTTAAATCTCCAGGAGCGGGTTAGTCGATTCGGGCATTTGCCTTCGGAGGACACCCCGATGAAAAGGCGGGCCTGTTGGTTACCAGCCGTAGATGTTTTGGAAACAACAGACGCGTATATTGTTAGAGTTGAATTGCCCGGAGTTGGTAAGGACAACATTCGTATTGAGCTTACCGGTCGAAAACTCGTGATATCAGGCCATCGCATGGAACGTGCTGAAACCGATTATGCGGCCTATCTAACGGTAGAACGTGTGGAAGGATATTTTGAACGTAGTCTCAATATCCCGGGTTCAGTTGATGTTGACCAGATCAGGGCGGGATATGTTGATGGGATCCTGGACCTTTATCTTCCGAAGTCGAAAGAAGAACCTTACCAATGTATTCGAATTGAATGTAGGGATTGACGACTAGAGTAATTCTTGACGTGAGGATTCCAAAATTCGAATTATTTATGATTGTCAAAAGTAGATGGAGAACATTGATCCGTACAAAGCCTTAGGAGTAGGGCGAAACGCAACCGACGCTGAAATAAAAACGGCGTATCGGAAGTTGGCCCGTCGCTATCACCCCGATCTCAGGGTGAACAGCAAGAACGCAGAAGCTCGTTTCAAGGAAATTTCCCGGGCCTATGAAATCCTGCGCGACAAAGAGCGCCGACAAGAATATGATATGTCGTTTTCTGACCAGGGGGGATTTTCCCAGGCTGGGTTTGAGCAGTTTTTTAGGGATGGATCATTTTTTGGAACGGGCGGTTTTCAGAGAGATAATTTCAGTTCATACAAATCCTTTCGCGCGAAAGACCCCTCTCCCGTGGAAGATTGGTTTGCTGGCGTATTCGGGGCTAATCAGCGCATGAGGTCTCCAAATACCGAAAATCCAAAAAACTTTGGTCTTGAACAAAATCTTGAGGTGACTTTTCTTGAAGCGTACAACGGTACAAAGAAATCTGTTTCTACTCCGTACAAGACCTTGGAAGTATATATACCGGCCGGCGTGGATAACGGTTCCCGTATAAGAGTCGGGGGACAGGGACGGCCATCATCACGTGGCGGAAGGGGAGGGGATCTTTTTTTGAATCTCACGGTGAAAGAACACAGGCTATTTAAGCGTGAGGGAAAAGATATTCATCTGGAAGTTCCTGTAACTATTGGTGAAGCCTTACTAGGGGCGACAATTGAAATTCCAGCGCCGAACGGAAAAGTAGCTTTTAAAATTCCACCGGGAGTTCAGAATGCGAGATTTTTCAGATTTAGAGGTAAGGGATTTCCTTCTTTGAAAAACCCCACCAGGGGAGATTTCCTGGTAAAGGTGAGCGTTGTTTTACCGGAAAAAATTGACAGTATCTCCAGGAAACTCGTCGAAGAATTCGAGAAACTTAATCCCTTGCGCCCGCGCGATAATTTCTTGAAAAGATAATCCGTTTTCTGTAAGATACATTGTTTTAGTGTTGACTCCCCAAATTACTTCCGTAAAGAGGAGAGATACAATGACCGATTACGAAAAAGAAGAATCTCAAGGATTTAAAATTAGCGATAAAAGGCGATTTTCACCCGACGGAGGTGAGACCGGCCAGCCTCAGGAACAACTAAAAGACCGGGGTGAACAAAAAGAACCCTCATCTACCAAAGAGCAACGTGATGAAGGTCCCGAAAAGAGAGAACGCGCGAAAAGGGGACCTGTTGAATTCTCAGGATTGATTACAAGCCTGGCCCAGACCGCGTTGTTTCAGCTTGGCCTAGTGCGAACGCCTGACATGAATGAACCGGCGGAACCAGACCTAGAAGGCGCAAGCCAGACAATAGACCTTGTGGCCCTCTTGGAACAAAAAACCAAGGGCAACCTGACTGAACAGGAAAAGAAACTCATAGACGAAACACTGTTTCAATTAAGAATGGCTTTCGTTGAAATATCAAAATAGCTTTCCCCCTATCATGCGGGACCTACAGGAGAAATAAGATGTCTCGAGTTTGTGAAATCTGCGGAAAGAAACCTTTGAGAGGCTATAATGTCAGCCATGCTCACAACCGCACCAAGAAAATATCATTGCCTAATCTTCAAAAGTTAAGAATCATCGAAACCAGTGGGCGTGTGAGGAGGGCGAAAGTCTGCACTCGATGTATTAGAGCTAACATGGTCAACAAAGCCCCGTGAAATATCAGACCATTGGGAACCGTATAAAATCGGGGCGCTCATAACTCAGGATCAAACGGTTCCCATCCGTTCAACTTCCCTGACACCTTTAACTTTCTTTAGGGCGTTGATAATTCGGCTTAAATGTTCCACATTTCGAACACCTACCAGGAAGATCCCCTTGGCGCCATGCTCGCCAAATGAGTTCACATTTGCCTGAATTATGTTGGAGTCATTTGATGTGAAGACGCCGCTGATAGCTGCAAGCATGCCCGGCTTATTCTCACTTATTAGACTGATCTTAACGGTTCTTACCAAGGATTGCTGATCATCCCAACTGGCGTCCACGATTCTTTTTGGATCAGAATTGGGAAGATTTGCGCAGTCTACCTTGTGAATTGTCACGCCTCTGCCACGTGTGATGAACCCCTGTATCGCATCGCCGGGTAAGGGATTACAGCATTTTGCGAAATGGACCAGCATGTCCGTAAGCCCTTGGATCTTGACACCACTTTTCCCCGTTGGCCTCTTCGGAGTCTTGAGCTTTTCTTCAAAAGACAGAATTTTTTGCTGTTCCCGCTCGCTTAATGGTACCAGTTTGGTAACTATGGCTTTGGCGGACTGGCGTCCATGCCCTATCGTTGCGTAGAGTTCAACCTCGGTTTTGAAGTTGAACTCCTGGGCGATCTTGAGCATTCCTCCTTCCTTTTCCAGGCGGTTTAGGTCGAACTTCCAACGTCGAAGTTCCCGTTCGACTGATTCTCTCCCTACCTCAATTGCCTTTTCACGTTCCTGACTCATCAGGAAGTGGCGAATCTTGGTTCTCGCTCTCCCGGTTTTTACGTGTTTGAGCCAGTCCTTTCCAGGTCTTTGGTGTGCAGAGGTTATTATTGCAACGGTATCACCTGTGATAAGCTCATACTTAAGCGAGACCATCTTCCCGTTGACTCTTGCGCCTATACAACTGTTACCGACCTCGGTATGTATGGAGTATGCGAAATCCAGAGGAGTGGACCCGCGAGGAAATTCCTTCACATCTCCCTTAGGTGTGAATACGTAAACTTCGTCAGGGTACAGATCGACCCTGACGTTTTCAAGGAACTCCCGAGGATCCTCGAGATCCTGCTGCCATTCCATCATCTGGCGCAACCAGTTGACAACACGAGCGTCTTCAGGGGTAACAGACCTGCCTTCTTTATAGGACCAATGAGCGGCAATCCCTTCTTCAGCTATCAGGTCCATCTCATGAGTTCTTATCTGGATCTCAATTCTGCGACCCTCTGGTCCAATGACTGTGGTATGTAGTGATTGGTAACCATTGCTCTTGGGCATGGCCAAGTAATCCTTGAATCTCCCGGGCACAGGTCTCCAGAGGGCATGTATCAACCCCAGCGCCGTATAACACTCGCTAACCGAATCCAGAATGATGCGAAAAGCAGTAAGGTCATGTAGCTGATCAAACTCGAGCTTTTGGGTGAGCATTTTTCTATCGATACTGCAGATATCCTTGTTTCTGCCCTTTAAAACAGCCTTGATATTTTCTTTTTCAAGCTTTTCTCCGATTATGTTCAGGACCCTATTTACATATTCCTCCCTTTCCTGAACTGATTCTTCAAGCCTCTTTTTTATGTAGTCATATCGATCAGGCTCTAGATATTTGAAGGCGAGTTCTTCAAGTGTGGTCCTCATCCAGAAAATTCCCAATCGAGCGGCAAGAGGGGAATAAATCTCCATTGTCTCACGGGATATCCTGGTCTGGGCATCCCGGGGCATGAAGGAAAGTGTTCGCATGTTATGAAGGCGATCGGCCAATTTTACGAGCAGGACTCGAATATCCCGACTCATGGCGAGGATCATTTTACGAAAGTTTTCAGCCTGTCGTTCCTCTTTTGACTGGAAGGCTATTTTACTAATTTTCGTAACGCCATCAACGAGAGCAGATATTTCAGGCCCAAAATATCGGTCTATGTCTTCGAGAGTGGTAAGGGTGTCTTCAACGGTGTCGTGCAATAAGCCGGTGGCTACAGAAGCCTCGTCAAGTTTCATCTGAGCTAGAATTGCAGCCACTGCTACGGGATGTGTCAGATATGGCTCACCGGACATCCTCGTCTGCCCTTGATGAACTCTTGCCGAATAAACGTAAGCCGCTCGAATCAGGTCAAGATCCGCGTCCGGATAATAGGACTTCACCATATCCATGATTTCGCCAAAACGAACTATCCGGTTATTTGTGCGCTCCATTCTCGAGTTTTCTAAATGTCCTCTATTTTTCTTGAACGCTAAAGGATCTTATTCAAGTCTGAGTTTTACCGACCCGTTTCCTGAAAACCAGTTTCAGTGGAGAACCCCCGAAGTCAAAATATTCTCTGAGACGATTTTCAAGAAACCTCCTGTAAGAGAAATGTATAGCTTCTGGAAAATTACAAAAGAAAGTAAAAACAGGTGGGGCTACGCGCCCCTGCGTAACATAGTAAATCTTAACCTTTTTTGATCGATGGAGCATTCCAGGTGGATGTTGAGCCAGTATTGTCTCCAAAAATTTGTTCAACGTCGCGGTTGATATTCGTTTTCTATATTTATCGAAGATTTTGTCTATCAGGTCAAAAACTTTCGCGCATCGGGTTCCCTGAAGCGCTGAAATTGATATTATCGGCGCAAAATCGAGAAATTTCAGACAACGCTTAACTTCGTCTACACATCGGTCAAAAGTATTCTGTTCCTTTTTTATGGTATCCCATTTATTAATCGCCAATATGACGCAACGAGATCTGTCATGAGCATAACCCGCTATTCGGGCGTCCTGGTCCGTTACAAGCTCTTCTGGGTCAAGCAGGACAAGGGCGATGTCTGAACGGTCAATACTTCGAAAAGCCTTTTGCACACTGTAAGTTTCTACCCGGTCTGAAATACGGGATCGACGTCTAATCCCAGCCGTGTCTATGAACAGGTATCCCTTGCCGTTGCGTCGCACGATTGTATCTATGGAGTCTCTAGTAGTCCCTGGTGTAGGGTTGGCCACGAGGCGCTCTTCCCCTATGAGGAGGTTTATAAAAGTAGATTTACCTACATTTGGTCTTCCAACGACAGCGATTCTGGGAACAGTTAGTTCTGATAAGGTTTCCGCAACCGGGTCAGGAGTTTCCGAATCAATTTCCTCAATCAAGACGTCGAGAAAGTCGCGCAAACCATAACGGGTCTGGGCGCTTATCACATGTATGGGCTCAACACCGAGTTGAAAAAAATCTGCGAAGTTTGCTTCTTGCTTCTCTGAATCTATTTTATTGACAACATAGAATATCTTTTTGGAAGTTTTCTGTAATGTCCTTACAATTTCTTCATCCGAAGGAGTAAGTCCTACCTGACCGTCACCCATGAACACGACTATGTCAGCTTGTTCAACGGCCACCATAGTCTGGGTTCTCATCTGAACCAGGATATCGTCGTCCGTTTTCGGTTCAAACCCTCCTGTATCGACTATGACAAAAGATTTATCATCAATTGTGACATCCGCGTAATTCCTGTCGCGGGTGAGTCCGGGGGTATCATCAACAATGGCCTTTCTCGATCCGGCCAGTCGATTGAAAAGAGTAGATTTGCCTACATTTGGACGTCCCACCAACGCCACTATCTTTTTTCGCTTTTTTACCATAACAATCTTATACCACAATATGCTCAGCTTAATGTAGTCGTTCAGATTAAATTGTTGAAAAAATAGTCTTAGGTTCATATAATAGAATGTTATGAATTTATCCGACCAACACAAACAAAATATCTATCCATACAAATCAACCCTAAACCTTGACCTATCACTCTCAACCGCGTCAATTAACCCTGTTGTTTGTCTCTGAAGAGAACTTAATGAAAGAGAATATTGTTAATGACTAAACGTTTTTTTGGGACCGACGGTGTGCGTGGCGTGGCCAATAAAGAGCCCATTACAGCAGAAACAGTTTTGAAATTGGGTAAAGCCCTCGCAAAAATTGTAAATAAAAATCATAGCTCGAACAGAAAAAGAATCCTTATAGGAAAAGACACCCGTATTTCTGGGAACATGCTTGAGATGGCCCTGGCGGCCGGAATTTGTTCAATGGGAATGGATGTTATCTTGGCAGGGGAAATTCCCACACCAGCCATAGCCTTCCTCACAACCGACATGATGTGTGACGCTGGAGCTGTGATATCAGCCTCTCACAATCCCTTTGAAGACAATGGCATTAAATTTTTTAATGGCAAGGGTCTGAAGTTTGATGACACTCAAGAACTGGCCATAGAAGAACTTCTTGGTTCAGAAACATTTATTGAAGTTAATGATGATCCCGGTCGATTGGGACAGGTGCTGAAGCTGGAAGACGCTTTGGGCCGCTATCTAGTCTTTCTAAAAAATAGTCTCGGTCGTGGAGCGAACCTTAAAGGATTGAAAATCGTTGTTGACTGCGCTAACGGGGCTGGTTTTGAAGCTGCTCCCAAAGTGTTCCAGGAATTAGGGGCAGAGGTAATTTGTCTTTCAAACTGCCCTGATGGAAGGAACATCAACTTTGAATGTGGCTCCTTGCATCCGGAAAGGATGACTGAAGAACTTCTCAGGAATGATGCTCATCTTGGAGTTGCCCTTGATGGTGATGGTGATCGCGCAATATTTGCTGATGAAAAGGGCAAAGTGGTTGACGGTGATCAAATCATGGGTATGGTTGCGGCAGATTTGTACGAGAGGGGCTCACTTAAAAAGAATACGTTGGTCGCCACTGTAATGAGCAATGTTGGTCTTGAAATCTCCATGAAAGAGCGGGGCATAGACATGGTCCGGACCGCGGTTGGTGATCGAAATGTCGTGGAGAAAATGTTGAGTGGTGGATACAATTTTGGTGGGGAGCAATCCGGTCATCTTGTATTCTTCGATCATTCCACCACAGGCGATGGAATCCTTTCTGCTTTACAAGTCTGCTCGATTATGAAACGAAGATCCGCAGCCCTGTCTGAGCTAACTGGATGGATAAAAAAATTTCCGCAAGTATTAAACAATCTGCCGATCAACTGCCGGATAAATTTTGAAGAGATACCCGAAGTACGCAAAGTGATCAGTGATTGTCAAAAACGTTTGGGCCAATCGGGTCGGATTCTTGTCAGATATTCTGGTACCCAGTCTCTGTGCCGTGTGATGGTGGAAGGTGAGGACCAGGGACTTGTTCAAAAAATAGTGGCCGAAGTTTCGAATGCCATTGTCAGGAACATGTGACATGACTAAATCAACTTTGGACATAGCCAGGGAGGCTTTGGAAATAGAAATCGATGGAATAAAGTCTGTAAGCGCCAGACTTGATGCAAATTTTGAACTGGTCGTCGACCTTTTGTATTCGTTGCGAGGAAGAGTAATAGTAACAGGTGTTGGAAAATCAGGGATCATAGGACGAAAAATAGCGGCTACATTCACCAGCACCGGTTCACCGGCAATATTTGTTCATCCAGTGGAAGGGTTGCATGGAGACGTTGGCATAGTAGGCCGGGATGACGCATTGATTGCCATATCAAATAGTGGAGAAACGACTGAAATAACGTCATTGGCTGCAACTGTAAGAAAGTGGGGCACCAAAATAGTGGCCGTCACCGGTAATTCATCATCCACACTTTCGAGAATGGCTGAGATAACCCTGGATTGTAGAGTAGAGCGGGAGGCATGTCCTTTGAATATGGCGCCTACAGCTTCAACTACGGCTACGTTAGCGTTGGGTGACGCTCTGGCTGTGGCGCTCATGGTACGGCGAGGTTTCAACAGGGAAGATTTCCTCAGGAGTCATCCCGCAGGCACTCTGGGAGAGCGGCTGAATTTAAAGGTCAAAGATATGACCCTGGATATTCCTTCGGTGCCTAAAATTTCTCCGACATCGAGAATCGCGGAAATCGTGAATTCCATAAATGAGAAAAACCTTGGATTAACGATGGTCACATCTGAAAATAAGCTGGTCGGTATAATTACAGATGGTGATTTAAGGAGGGCTTTGGCCAACGGAACAAATTTGTTTGAAAAAGAAGCCAGACACCTTATGACTGAGAATCCTCTAAGCATAAAATCAGAAAGAACGGCCGCAGAGGCTTTGGAAATAATGGAGAGCAGGTTGATTACAGCCTTGGCTGTTACAGATAACCATGGAAACTGGTTGGGAATAATTCATTTGCACGATTTGCTTGGAAAAGGACAAGTTCGTTTCTTTTCCTGAGTGGGATTCCGAATGATCGAAATGCAAATTATTGATCTGAGTTTAGTGCGTCACCGGTTTTTTTGACCCGGCCGGTGATAAGAAGAGTTGGTCTGTCCCGAAATTTGATTGAAACGGGGCAAGTTGACGGAGGGTGTTATGAAATTGGAAAAGGAAGACCTCGAGTACTTCGGGGGTATTCTTCAGCGACAATTAGATGATTTGGTACGTGGGGCCGGACGTACAGTAGACGAAATGACAGAAGGAGATGGGAAAACAGGCTTTCCGGACCCAAATGATCGGGCGTCCCTTGAATCTGACCGAAATTTTGAGCTTAGGATTCGTGATCGAGAGAGGAAATTGATTAACAAAATCAAGAAGGCTTTGACGAAGATCGAGGACGAGAGTTTCGGTTTTTGTGAAATTTGTGGCGAACCAATAGATTTTAAGCGATTGGAAGCCAGACCGGTTACGACGCACTGTATAGAGTGCAAGACCTCTGAAGAAGAAGAAGAAAAAATTAGAAAGAAGTAAATTTCTTATCTGTATTCCTGGTTCTGATCGAATAGAAGGTGGTCGATTTGAGTGTCCCAAGGGATCCGGACCTAGCTCAACTGGTGATAAGTATCCTGAGCGCGCAGGCAGATGCGGTAGGAACTTTGGTTCCTGATCTTGAAGCGGCATTTGGCCCGGTGGAAAAAGTTTATGGTCCGTTTGAGTTCGATTTTACGACATATTATGATATAGAGCTCGGCGTCGGAATTAGACGATGGCTTGTAACTCAGGAAACACTATTTGATCCCGCACGTTTGGCCGAAATCAAGATGGCAACCAATCAGATCGAGCAAAAGCGCTCGTTTGAAGGTCGAAGACGATTTAATTTGGACCCCGCGGCAATGACGCTTGGAAATTTTGTCCTTGCGACAGGGAAAAACAACGCCCACAGGATTTATCTAAAAAATGGCATTTTTGCTGACCTGACCCTGATATTTCGACGGGCAAGTTATAGACCTATGGAATGGACGTACCCCGATTATGCTGATTCTATGCTAATAGAGGTTTTGAATCAAATCAGGGAGTCGTATAAGCACAAGCTGGAGAAACAGCGTTGAATGAAAAATCGATCAAAAGTATGACAGGCTTCGGCCGTGGTAGATATTCGGAAGGAGCTGTCGAAGTTGTTACAGAGATCAGAGCGGTTAATCACCGGTTTTTGGACATGTTTGTTAAACTTCCCAAGCTGTATAGCTGCTTTGAACCTCAAATTCGCAAAATCGTCTCGGAAAAAATCAGTCGAGGGAAGTTCGAGATCACAATTACCAGAACCGGGGCTAAAGGACGCCTTACTGAACTTCTTGTAGACTATGATCTTGCGGACCGTTATCACCAATGCCTGACAGAATTGAAGCGCCGCTACAACCTGGGAGGTGAAATAACCGTTTCGGATATGTTGACCCTAAAAGAAA
>JAMCYH010000300.1:12296-16788 GCA_023474025.1 Deltaproteobacteria bacterium | reverse complement strand
AACTTTATTCCAAAAGAAAATCAAATCATCTGATTTTCTATATCTAGAATTGGCATTATATATTTTAATCAACATGTCAAGATTCTTTTATGATTTTATGAATTAAATACGCGATTAAAAATCGCGTCCACCCATCTTAACGCATGGTTTATATCAAAAGCAGATTCAATTTCTTCACGCGACAGGGCTTTGGCGATCTCTTCATCTTCCAGCAACACATCTTTGAAGTTCAAGCCATTTTCCCAAGCCTTCATGGCGTTGCGTTGGGTGAGGAAATAGGCGCGCTCCCTTGTGAGACCTTTGTCGACGAGCTTAATCAGAATGGATTCGGAAAATATAAGACCCCTGTTTGAGTCAAGATTTCGGGTCATGCGGTCTTCGAAAATTCGCATGTTCCTTATTACTGAAGTCATCCTTGCAATCATGAAATCAACAATTACTGTCGCGTCAGGAGCTATTATTCGCTCGACTGATGAATGGGAAATGTCCCTTTCGTGCCACAAGGGTATGTCTTCCATGGCGGACAATGAATAACCCCGGACAACCCGGGCAAGCCCGCAAAGATTTTCAGTCAGGACAGGGTTTCGCTTGTGAGGCATAGCTGATGAGCCTTTTTGACCTGGATGGAAAAATTCTTCAACCTCATTGACTTCCGATCGCTGCAGGTGACGGATTTCCATCGCTATCTTTTCAATACTCGAAGCGATAAAGGCCAAGGCGGAAAAATATTCGGCGTGCCTATCGCGTTGAATGATCTGATTAGACGCCGGAGTTGGCTTTAGACCAACGTTCTGGAGTATTTCAACTTCCATTTCAGGGTCAAGATGGGCGTAGGTGCCAACAGCCCCCGATATTTTCCCAACTGATATCGTTTCCAGGGCAGCGTCCCAACGCTTCAGATTTCTGGACATCTCTGAATGGAAAATCGCCAACTTTATTCCAAAAGTGGTTGGCTCAGCATGTATCCCGTGTGATCTCCCAACAATTGCAACGTTCTTCGTTTCAAACGCTCGTTGCTTTAGGGCATCCATGAGTTGGACCAGCCCGTCCCTTATTAGCGCGCCGGCCTGTTTCATCAACAAGGATAGGGCCGTATCTACCACATCGTAGGATGTCAAACCGCGATGAATAAATCGTGAATCCTCCCCTACGAATTCGGCGACGGAAGTTGTGAAAGCGATAACGTCGTGTCTTGTCGTCTTCTCAATCTCATTTATTCGATCAACATTGAAGGACGCTCGCTCCCTTATCAAATTCATGCTCGATTGAGGAATTACTCCTCGTTTTGTCCATGCTTCACATACCGCTAGTTCAATATCCAGCCACTTCTGAAACCGGTTCTCCGGTTTCCATATATCTTCCATCTCTTTGCGTGAATAACGGCTTATCAAAATTACTATCCTTTCTAAGTAGTGTCCCAACGTTTAAGTAAATATAGTCAAATGGTTATAGTTTTCATCCGGCTCGCTTTTGTAGCAAGGTTGTGCAAGTAGCTGAAAAAGCAGCGTCCTCTCGAACTTTGTTGGCATCAGCCAACGTGTTGAGCGAAACTGGTTCCCTGACCACCATGTGGTAGAGTTTGCCCCGCTGCGCCCTAAAGCAGGCTTCGATATTCCGCAAGCTCTCCCAGTAAGTGATTTGGGCAAAGGTCATGCAGTAATATTGTTCGAATCAGGTGAACTTTTCGACTTTGTAGTTGCCGTCGTAACGATCCACGCACTTGTGAAAGATGTGGAGCGGAAGAAATTCCATCACTTGGGAGAAAACGTCATTCCCGGAATACACAGGTAAGCCCCCACGGAATTTTTATCCAAGGATGGCTCTTTGACCGGAAACATTTCAAGTCGACAAACAACATGATATTGTTTTTATCATGTTAAGCAACATGTTCAAAATATAACCTGTCTCGACGTTGGGACACTACCGATTTTTCCTCTAAAATTGTCCTGAGAAGGACAAATTGACGTGATAACTACTTATCCTTCACGGAGGGCTGAAACAGGCTCATTATTGGACCTGTTATGAACGAATTTGATCCCCTGCGTGAGCCTTGTTCTCCTAATCAGGATGAACTCCTAATACGGCCGAGGCCTAATGCGTGAATGGATAAGTCAGGTGGCATTAGAGGGTTTATGTATTTACACTTATCCTACCCACCCACACCAGTATCCTCAATCCATACTTATTTCATCGTTCGCTTCCATTTTCTTTTCTAAATATTCTTTTAATGCCACGGCATTATTGTGTTGTTGATCTTTTGCGCTATAAAGAAGGGTCACGCCTTCTTCGAATTTTTCCATGACAGGGCCCAATATGCCCTGTTTACGATCTAACTCGGCAAAATATCTCTTTTTAAAATCACCCCATTTTTGAGGTTCATGGTTGAACCATTTCCTCAATTCATCGCTGGGAGCGGCATCTTTCAGCCATATTTCAATCTCTGCCTTTTCTTTATTTATACCCCGTGGCCATAGTCTGTCTACCAGTACTCTATAGCCATCATTCTGGGAAGGCGCATAGTAAATCCGCTTTATTCTTATCACAGGTTTTCTTGCCCAGGGTAAAACAACTGCACGACCGAAAGCTTTCCCATTGCGTCATCAAATGACAGTGAATACATAACATGTTTTCGACATAAAGTCTTCCGCAGGGAACCGCACGTAGCAAATTTCCCCCGGGCGACCACTTTCAAATGTATCAAGAGGTCCGACGGGACGCGCTCTACTCAACTGTGTTTCTCAAACCCCTCAGGCGTTATCCCCCAAAATCGGCCGGGGACACGTTTTGCCAGACCTCTTCCCACTTTTTTTTCACATGCGTCAATTTGCTTTCCAATGAGATTTTATCGGGTTCCCACTGAACCGGACATTGTGACCTGAGCTGGTGAACTCTGTCTTCAAGATCTTCGAGCATCATGTGCAATTCATTCACCTGGGGTACCACCTTTTGCTTATCCCCGCTAGGCATCTTATCTAATTTGCGCACCACATCGTAAGTCTTGGCTTTCCATCCAGTGAGTTCAATAATTAGACTGTCACAGAAAGATTTCGCATCCATCGGTTTTTCTCCTTTTTACAATGTTTGAGCGTTGTTAAAAGGCTCTAAAGTGAGCCCTGATCGTCTTAGAAACTACTCTGTTCAGTGTCAAATTTTTAGAGGCTCACGTCCCTATTTGCCCTTTAATCATCAGTATCTTTTTGTCAAACGGGAAAATCTAACAGTCCCGATGATTGATACGTGGAACTCTTCTATGATTTACCCTCCAGCCATGCTATCTGAGCAACATCGTAATCCAGCGAAAACGATAGTATTAATACCGAATGGCAAACTCGAGGATTTCTTTCCGCGGCGGCTTCACCGTTGCGCCATTGTTTGGAACAATTCCTTCATCCGACATGGTCCAGCCAATGACACGACAAACCCTTCTTTGTTACACCATATTCTGTGCAGGCTGGCTTCGCGCTCCTACACTTAGAGCAAATTTGTCTTCAGCTTCACATGCTCACCGATTAGTATAGCTGTTGGGTATGAAACTTCCTCCTCGGTCTGGGCGTGCAACATTAGTTTTTCGGCAAATTGAGCATATTTCATCTTATTTTCTTTCTTTGCCACATCGGAGAGTTTCTTGAGCGCAGAGACGATGGCTTTGTGCTCTTCCAACATCTCGTGAAGCTCCGCTTTCAGCCTGTCCGTCATACCGAGGACATCTCGCATATCCGGTGAGACGTTGCCTTGTGCCAAGAAAGGCAAAAGACCAAGCGGTGGTAAAGCATATTCTTCTTCCTTCAAAAAATGCGGATGCATTATCTTTGCCACAGCTTTGGCGGCTTCTCCGATTGGGCCTTTCACTTTGGTGGCTTCGGCAAGTTGCGAGTGTAACTCTTCATGCTCCAATTTCAGCGATTGGGGGGTTTTGAATTCCATAGCTCCGCCTCCTTTCTTTCAGTTGTGTATCCCTACTCGTAGACAAGAACCTTTCGTGGCAATAAACTGCGCGAGCATTCCGCGAGATTTAATGGAAGCAGAATTGTGGCAATTTGGTTCCTTTGAACAAAGGAGAATTGCGTTTTGCCGAAGCCTTGGGGAAAACTCGGTTTAATCCAACAGTACGAGTTAATTTGCAAGGTGGACAAGAATAATGGAGACAATCGATCAACCTCTCTGCGAACATCTACCCTGCCACTGCCCCATTTGGGTGTTTAGCGTTAACACCTAGGCTGTGCAATTTTCGTCCAATTCCGTTTCTTCAGAGTGGTCCCATTGGCTTGAACCAATTCAAGCCCCGTCCATTGCGTGATGCTCCTTCTCAATAAACCAGGATTCGGGGTCAGTTAAAAATAGTTTCAGATCTTGAAGAACGACAAAATGACTATAGTAAGTCCACTCACATCCGAACGCGAAATAAGCTTGATGGCCAAGGATGTTTCCAGTGGGCACATCTGTGCATCCCCCTATTTCCAGACTATCGATACAGAGTTCAACAACCAATTTG
>JAMCYH010000300.1:0-12286 GCA_023474025.1 Deltaproteobacteria bacterium | reverse complement strand
CTTGAACCAATTCAAGCCCCGTCCATTGCGTGATGCTCCTTCTCAATAAACCAGGATTCGGGGTCAGTTAAAAATAGTTTCAGATCTTGAAGAACGACAAAATGACTCCTTTCCTCGGTAATCATAGATGTGAGAAATTGCTGCTCCAAAGGATCTGTGGCCTTTTGGAGGCGCTCGTCGTAGAAGTCTATTGACTCTTGCTCCATTGTGACGCCAATCTCCAGTGTCTGCAGATCTCCACTGTGGTGGCGAATTTTGTGCCCCAACAGGGTTATCTGATTCTGGAGAAACTCTTGCAAATCCCCGTTTTCTGTTTTTTGGGGCTTCCATAGATCCGCCCATGCTTCACCGCGTTGCAAAGAATCATAAACCGATCTCAGTCGCTTAACGTGATCCTTTTCTTGTCCGAGAAGTATCCGGAACATCTCTTTGCCCAACTCTAAACTGCAGACCGCGGCGGCGCTCTCATAGAGAGCCAAACTCTTTTCCTCTTCTTCCATGGCCTCGGCCAGCATCTTTAAGCATCTATCAGTGCTGTTCGGCATCGTTGTACTCCATTTGAAAAAACTCTTGCAATTCCCCGCACGGACTTAGGTTACCATAGCGCCAACTTTGTCTTCGACCCGCTCTGTACCACCTTGGGCCGATTTCTTCACGGTCTGCGGCTGTGGGTCCTTACCGAGATCCGCTTCTTTCAAATTTCCCGCCAACATCCGCCTTTTTCAGTTAGGTCCCGCGGCCTTGTTCAAAACGATTCGTACCGGATCAAGTGGATTGCTCATCGTGACCTAGTCCATAGCACTCAACTAGGGCGGTTGAAGCGGGTTTCTGACTCTGCCCGTCTTCGTTCGCTTGTCCTTTTTCGATTCTTTCCCTATTCGGTGAGCCTTACCCGATGATCACCTCATAAAACTGGGGAGTTGGGCGCCCGTCGAACAATAGGCCAAGAGGCTTGCTGGCCTCGTCGTGGGCGGGACTGTTGTGCATGGCCATGAATGTTTCATGGCTTTCGTGCTCGACAATGGCCGCATAATTGCCATCTTTCACGGGCCTCAAAAGACGGCGAGCCACAAAGCCCTTGTGGTTTGCAAATATTTTGTTTGTCGAGGCAAACCACTCCCGAAAGTCAGCATCCTTTCCCGCCTTGATTGGGGGAAAATTGATAATGACTACAAACATGTCCCATACCTCCTTTATTTATGATTGCCGACATTCTATTCGTTTGGTTCGGCATTCATGCTTAACAAAGCCCACGTCAGGACATCATCAACTCAATCTACCTTCATTTAGGCTTCAAGGATTACGGTTAGTCAGTTAGTACTTTCAGGCTGTATTTTCCAGCCTCGATAATGTCATCAAACCTCTGGGAGTTTATCGAACTCTGGAATGAAATCATCCATAATTTCCGACCGATATTTTATAAAACTACTGGAATTGGTCCATTCGTAACAGTTGAAAGTTGAACATGAACAGGCCCAAATTCTTATTTTAAAGACTTACGAAACGTCCATGTTTTCCAATTGTGGGTTAACCAGACCAGGATTAAGCCCATACGAATTTATACCACTGCCAGTGCGTTTGAAGAACCTGCGTATTCTCTTTTGTGCTTTTGAAGACAAAAAGCAGGAAGATTATCGACGAAGAGCTAGTTGTGCCCCGCACGTTCAACGATATGGAATCAGCTGGTTATGTCTTCTTCCAGCTCGCTTTTGTAGTCAGGTTGCGCAAGTAGCTCAAAAAGTTAATTCCTCTCCTTAAGACTTGCTATAGTAAGTTTGTTGAAGAATAGAGAATTGTAGATATTATTTTAACTGAATTCTTTACAATAGGAGATAATACCCTCATGGATACGTACACCAAGCCTGATTGGTTTGAACACGAGTGACTGATTTTTCGCATCTACGGATCCCCCTTGGCGTGGGGTCAATTTCGGGGGACCTTGTCGCCATGTTCGACTTCCTCCGAAGGACAGGACGAGCATAATTCTCCAGCTTCGTTAAGCCGCAACAACCCACGTTTAATGCCCTCACGATTGACAATCAGCAAGCCAATTTCATCTTCGCATTTTCTACTCAGTTCAGGCATCGCGCCTCTCGCACATAGCGTTAACTCTTCTATTTGTGAGTCAATCCCTCTGATGAGCGTTTCCATCGTTCCGTCGTGATCTGTCTGATTTGTCATCTTAATCCCTCCTTCGACAATGATGGGTTAATGGATCATGGTTAATGAACATTCCACACTTATCCGGGGATAGCATGCATTATCTTCCCAATCTTTACGATTACCACTTAAGAACTCGCTTTCATAGGTGGTTTTGGCCTCATCGGCTATCCTGCCCTTCATCTCCCGTGTCGACCATAGAAACGTATGAGCCAGGAAAAGGAAACCGGCTACTGCAAATCAAACAACTGCGAAACTGATGAGCACTTGCAAATCCATTGTCTGACTCTTCGTTCATTTATTTTCGTAAAAATTAGATGCAGGAAGTTCGTTCCAGGTTCGTAGATGTTCAGCGGGAACCAAGAATTGGTCGCGTCGCGAGGAGCGGGATGCGCACAGAATAATGAGAACCGGCATGTCTCGATCCAGGGGCCAGAGATCTGTAGAACGAAATAGCATATCCGTTCGGGATTGACGAGATTAGATTCATATGATGCTTCAGCGCTCCGAGTTACCGGATCTTTGTGGCCCTTTTGATAGGCTGGGCGCTCACCGTGGGAAAGCACACCGTGAGCCAAGTGATTCTGGCCATGAGACCGCATCATTAGAGGCATTTTACCACCATTTATCGATTTCTGTGAAAAGGTCGATGGAGCATTGACCCTGTGTCTTATTGCCTTTTCAGGGTTCTGGTCGAGAGACTGAACGCTGCGGCAAGACGGTCTGCGGAGCGGGTTGGCAGCATGATGGCTCAGCCCGAAACTAGCCAAACAGAGGGGCTATGGTGTCTGTTTTGTCATCATCGGTCTGGTGATTCGTCTTCCCGGAATTAGCGACCGTATGTTTTGTCTGCCTTTCCCCGCCCGGCTCTAGTGGCCACCGAAGGCCCAGGCTAAACCCTAGGGTCTTCCCTACAAGAAAAAGCCTGAATTGCCTCTCCTTAGATCTTATAGAACAGACCCAGTAGTGGCTCCAAGGCGGAGAACGTCACGGCGACATCGTGTTATTCGACACAAATATCTAGGCTTGGCCTCAAGAGATTATTGAGCAAACCGGAGCCGCGCTATAGCATCGAGACGACCAATCGTGAGACCAAACAACTCTTGAGAGCCGCGGAACCACAGTGTCGTAGAGAGCTTCCGGTTGTCCACTCTCCGATGTTTGTGTAATGGGGCTACTCCTTCGTAGTCCTTTGGTTCGTTCGGCAATTCGCCAGCGCAAGAAAACTGGTGGCGGATCCTGCTCGATGGTACCGTCAAAGGAAATCTTTCACATTTTTCGATATGCCGGCCGCAGAGCGAAGGAGTCACTTCTATATAAGAATTTCATCGGAGGCTAGCGATGTCAATAAGTTGGAAAAATTCAACCAACCGCACTATCCGCGCAGATTCAAATATTCGGAAATCGCGAAACTATAGCTTGTATGTCCTTGACTTATAAAGTTTTCTCTTGCCTACCAATCAGGGCGATCAAATTTTATGTTATCAATCTAAATTTTTCGGGTTAAGTGTAAATGGTACCCGAAGCGATCTACAAAGCGGGGCGCAACATCATCGACGCCTCGTTAATTCCAAAGTATTCCATTTCCCATGTTGCGAAAGCGCGTCAGAGTTAATATTTAGATTGTAAGACATTATTGCTGAGAGGAGGTTTAAAATGGACCATCCTGTAGTGAGAGTTGATAAGGCTCAAAAGGTGGTTCGGGAACTGGAAAGAGTAACTCCATACATGATTGAAGGACTTTACGGTAACTTTCTTAGACGCTTCATGGATTGTGAAAGATCGCAATGGACCAAGGATCTCTCTATATATTTGGGGAATTTCGATTCTGATTGCCAGGAATTCGGGGACGAGGTCGCAGATCTTCTCTGGGAGCGTTTTGAAAGAAGAATTTCCTGTTAACAGTAGGGTGTGGACTCTGAGTCCAGAAGCAATTAGAAATTTTTCGTCTTCTACAACAAACAAGGGTGAGCGTTTTGAGCGACTCACCCTTGTTTTTCCTGTTAAATCAATATCGAATAAATTCAAATCAGGGCTGTGCCGCTTCAACTGGCGGAGCGCTGACACATTTGGGCTTCGTAGCAGTCATAACATTTCTACCGGCTGATTTCGACCATGCGATTGCAACCGTCCTGTATCCCAGGTGAGCAAATTTTGAAAATGGGATGTACAACAACAGCGTAAGGACAAACCACAGGTGAAACGCATAGATCGTGTAAGCTCCTCCAGCCCAACCAGCGAACCTCGACAGTTCCGTCAAAACTCCTGTCACACCAGCGGCGCATATAATCACCAGGAAGAACCAGTCAAAGTATGAGCTTCCACCGACCTGGTCAGGAACATTCAATCTACGAAACAGCATTATTCCTAGACCCACAACAAACGCTATGGCGGAGATGTTTCCCAGGATCTTGATAGGAACCGTTCCCGGACCATTTTGGGAGGGTGGCAGCAGGCCTAACATGTCAACATTGAATGCTACGATCGCAGTTGTCACGGCCAAGCCAATCATGCCCCAAAAAGTCAGTAGGTGCGCTGAATAACGAATATTATTAGCCTCGCACTCTTTGAATGTAGTATGTGGCAGTATCTCCGATAAAGTTTCCAGAAGACTGGGGACAAAATCCCTTCTAACATTTCCTACCGGTACCGGATTGTTAGTCTCGAGGTTATTCCAGTAAGTCTTCAGGCTCATGACTAGCGAGACTACCGAAAATGCAAGCGCTGCGGTGAATATTACCTGAATCAAAGGCAACCATATGAAACCATCCTTTGGATGCAGGTGATGGGCCGAGTATTTTACCGGCCCCGCTGGCACACCGAAACCACTGATCATGAGGATCAACAGGACAATGACAGCCGGGATGCCCAAGGCAAGCACGAACATGGATGATTCGCCAACCAGTTTTCCGAAAAAGCCCGGTCTTGCATTGTTCTGAATCACCATCTTTCTCACGGCCTTTAGCGCGTCACCTGGGTTGGCTCCTCGAGGACACGTAATAGAACAGTCATTGCACTGGTGACATAGCCATACGTCGGGGTCATTGAGAAGCTTGTCCTTCTGACCCCACTGCGCCCAGATCATTTCCTTACGAGGGAATGGATAATTATCAGGCGCAACTTTACACGCTACCGAACATGTCGCGCACTGGTAACATTTCTTCAAATCATCGCCGCCAGCGGCGATCAGGTCCTTTGTAAACTGAAGATCAGGTTCAGCGATTAGGTCTCTCGCCATGATGAACCTCCTTAAAAACCTTTGTATGGATTGGGGTCAAATTCAGAGAGCTTCTCAATGAAATCGTCTACCAATTTAGGCACTGTCGCAAACTCGTCTATCGCGAGCTGGTGTACCCGGATTCGTTCGGATTCCAGGACCAAACGCTGCAGGGTTTCACTGATTTTCCCCATTCGGTATTCGGCCAGTTCACTACCTTTGATAAAATGGCACTGGTAATCATCACCATACTTGCACCCAATCAGCATGATTCCATCAATACCCTTGGAAAGAGCGTCAGCTATCCAGACCATGTTGATGTTGCCAAGGCAGCGTAACGGAATAAATCGCACGAATGAGCTGTAATTCAGTCGATTGATCCCCGCCATGTCGATTGCGGGCAGAGCGTCGTTCTCACAAATAAAGACAACTACACGAGGCTTTTCGGCGTACTCGTCCGGGACATCAATAGCCTTTACCATCGACCCGATCATGTCTACCGAATGGTCCCTAAAGGAAATTATCCTTTCGGGACATGACCCCATGCAAATGGCGCATCGTCTACAACGGGAAGGATTCGGCAGTGGCGTGCCATCAGGCTTCTCATCATAAGCCCCGAACGGACATTCTTCTGTACATCGCTTGCACTGGGTACATCGTTGGGTGAAAATCTGCGGGAAGGATTCGTCGCCAGCCCTGGGATGAACAGCCTTGCCCTGGGATACTAGTTCTGCGCACTGGATCGCCTTTAATGCGGCGCCCATGGCGTCAGTCTCGCAACTCAGAATGTCCATAGGTCCGCGGACGCAACCGGCTGTGTAGATGCCTGTTCTCTGAGTTTCATAGGGGAAGCAGATGAAATGAGAGTCATTGAATCCATACGGATTTTCCGGCAGGAAGGGTCCCTGGCGGTATTTCAGGTTCAATATTGCGGCATCCTTTGTGACAGGAACCATACCAGTCGAAAGAACAACCAGATCTGCCTTAACCTTAAGTGATTCCCCCAGTAGTGTATTTTGCATTTCCACTGTCAGGGACGAACCGCCATTATTTACTGCCACGGGAGTGCCCTTGGACATGAAGACACCTGGATCGTCCTGAAGCGAACGGTAGAACTTTTCGAACTGCCCTGGCGCTCTCATGTTCTCGTAGAAAATGTACGCTTTGCCATTGGGGTTGGTCTTCCTCAGATAATGAGCCTGCTTCAGGGCTACCAGAGAACCAACGGCAGAATTGTATAACCACGGATGCGCTATCTGATCATCTATCATTTCTATAAAAGCAATGGTGTTGACCTCTTTTCCATCTGAAGGCCTAACCAGTTTGCCTTTGGCAGCCAGTTCCTCCAGCTGGACGTTGGTTATTACATCCGGGTAAGCGCCATAGCCGAACTTTTCTAGAGTTGACGGATCCTCGGGTCTCCAGCCGGCAGCGAGGACAATAGCCCCAACGGTAACTTTTTCATGAGCGAAATCTAAAGTTTCCGGCATTGGTGGAAGTTTGGCGGCCTCTTCCTGCGAAGACTGGGCGGGTTCAGGTTCCTCTCCGCCTTTGGCCTCTCTGGCCTTCTTTTCCGCCAGCCACCTGTTCTGAATGGCGTCGAGTTCTTCTATCCAGGAACCATCAGGCCTTATAACAACGTCAAACATTCCTGGAGCGCCTGATATGCTAAAAACTCGCGAGCCAGGGAATACCTTGATTTTGTCACTGGCTTCCACCGCTCGGATCTTTTCCTGAACAGGCGGGTCAACCAATTGATCGTACGGAGGTTTTCCCGTAAAAACTTTTGAAAATTTATTGAGCCAACCACCGAGACTGGCTTCCTTTTCCACAAGATACACCTGATGGCCAGCTCCAGCTGCGCCTAAAGCAGCGGTCAGGCCAGTGATTCCTCCCCCGATAACCAAAATGCTTTTTTCCTGAGGATCAGTAAAGGCAGGACGATCTTCGTATTTTCCGGCCTTTGTCATTCCCATCCGCATGTAATCTTCTGCCAGCATCTGGGTATCTTCATCGTTTGCAGGGTGGCACCAAACTACATGTTCCCTGAGGTTTATCCTCTCGGTGATGACGTTTTCAAAGGTGAATTCCTGTTGGAAAACCCTGGGCGATGCGCCAGCGATTACAACGGCGGTGAGTCCTTCCGTCGCTATATCGTTTCTGATGATGGCGAGTTTTTCCGGGTCGCTCCAATATGGCTCCGCCCTACAAACCACCGCGTGGAATTCTGAAGTGGCGACGGAGGAAAGAGCGTCTATGTCCAGGGCTTCGCCAATTCCATAACCTGTGTCGATATATACTCCGATTTTGTGGTCCATGGACTTACCTCCCCACCGTATCCTGAAGGGCTTTTAGGGCCGCCCCTGTCGAATCCTGCAAACATGTCCCAACATCCATAGGTCGTTTGGTCACGCCTGCGGCATGAATGCCGTCATCTGACACCAGGAAGCCATATTCGTCGTAACTGACCCCATTAGCTGGCACTTTCTCAAGACTTGTATTCGGTTGCATACCGGTAGCCAGAACCACCATATCAAATGTGCTGCGAATTCTGGATCCCGATAGAATGTCCTCTCCTTCGACGATCACATCATGAGTGACTGGGTCTTCAAATACGTTGACTATTTTACCTTTGGTCAGATGAATTTTTTCATCGTTACGGACTCTGTCGAAAAAATATTCGAATCGGCCGTAAGCTCTCAGATCTATATAAAAAATGTGCGCCTCTGCATCCGGATTGTAATCTCTCAAATATGTGGCCTGCTTTAGGGAAGCGAGGCAACATATCGATGAGCAATAGGGCAAATGATTTTCATCTCTGGAGCCTGCGCATTGAACGAAGGCCAAATTGTAAACTTTCTTTCCATCGGATGGTCTCACGATTTCACCGCATGTTGGGCCGCTTTTTGCAGCCAAACGTTCCATCATGACATTCGTAATTACATTGGGGAATTTACCAAATCCAAGCTTGTCCAGCCTGGTTGCGTCATAAGGGACCCATCCCGTGGCCCATACGACAGAAGATACGTTAACCGTAAATATCTCCGGCTTCGCATCTAAATCGAGTTTTATCCCCCTAGATTCGAGGGATTGAACAAAGTCGTTAAAATCGGTTGAACCCTGTGCCTTTCTTAGAGCGTCTGCGTCCGCTACCAGGTTCATCGGATAGGCCATTTCATAAGGCAGCCTGACAGCCTTGGTCATGTCCATCCCGTAATTGAACTCGTTGGGGATCTCTACAGGGCAATCTTCGACACATTTTGAGGTCCCTGACCGGTCTTCTATACATCGCGGCATGATCTTTATCGTTGCGGTATAAGACCCCGTAGTCCCTGAAATATTTTCAACAGTAGCAAGCGTGTAAACTGTTATGTCGGTATTTTTCCTAATTCTTTTGAAATTGATTTCCAGGCCGCAGGTAGGAGGACAAAGCTTCGGAAAATATTTATTCATCCGGGCTACTCGGCCCCCAAGATAGGGCAGCCTTTCAACCAGGATCACTTTGCATCCCACCTCCGCGGCTTCCACCGCGGCTGTGATACCGCTTATACCGCCCCCTACGACCAATACGGTCTTTTCTCCAGCCATGCTTCCTCCCAATAAAAAGTTTCTGAGGGAGCTTACGCCCCCTCAGTCTGCTTCCTCTTGCATTCAGCGGACCTCGGAGGCATAGATTGCCCCCGAGATTACTAGGTGAGTTAAGAGGTTAGTCGACGATGGAGATAACGGGCACCTTCTTCATTTCCCAAGCGCCATTCTTGTATGTGGCGTTGACGAAGACCTTCCAGTTGGCTTCATCCAGTGCGGGGAAATCATTGCGGAAGTAATAGCCCGGCCAACGGGTCTCTTCACGGAACAGTATGGTGCGAACATGAACTTCGGCCTGATACATTCTCTGAATGTTTTCATGGCATCTCATTAGCTCATGCAGATCTTCCGCCGCCAGTTTCGCTGAGTCTTCCTTCAACCAGACCAGCAACTCCAGGGCTCTTTCAAGTTTGGATTTGTTGGTTTTGAAGCCTGAGGTCACGCCTGCGGCGTATTCATCCATGATTTTCTGGAGACGGAACATGAACATTTTCGGTTTCATGAACTCGGGGTTGATGTTCGGGTCACTTGACTTGCCGCCGAATTCCACAAACAGATCCATGGGTTTAAGGATCTCTTTCTTCAGAGCTTCAACATTCGCCGCGTCAACATTAGGCTGTGTGTTGTTCTCGACTACGAAACGAACCATCGACTTGCCGGCCGCTCGTCCTTCAGCGTGTGAACCGGAGGAGAACTTATGGCTGGAAGCTCCCGAAGCGTCGCCCGCGCAGAACAGACCCTTCACGGTAGACATATATTCATAGCCCCAGAAGTATTCCTTCGGAGCGAGGTCTTTCGGACCACTAACCCATGCGCCGGAAGCGCCGGAGTGTGAACCGATAAAGTAAGGCTCGGCCGCTGCGATCTCAGAAGCTTTCTCTTCCGGCTGTACGTTGGTTCCGGCCCAGAGAATGGCCTGGGAGATTGTCATATCCAGGAAGTCTTCCCACGCTTCGGCCTCGAGTTCCTTCATTTTTTTCTTGTAAGCCTTAGGGTCGTCCTTAAGAGCGTTAGCTATATTTTGAATAGCTTCTTCGGTTCTCATAAAGATCGGGCCTTTGCCCTCGAACTCATCGAGCATGCCTAGGTAGTTACGGAGGTTAGCCGGGATCGGTTTAACCTTGCCGTAGGAACCCCATTTTCCCAACTCGTCTTTACGCTCAACCATGTACTCGCCGCCAAACGCGTTGGTAGCCCTAGATTTGAACAGGAGGAACCAGGCTCCAACCGGCCCGTACCCGTCCTTAAAACGAACAGGGATGAAACGCACTTCCTGGCAGGTCTGCTCAGCGCCGGCGATCAATGTGAAATAAAGGCTGGAGCCGGAGTTCCAAGGGGGATACCAGGCTCGACCAAGACCTTCACCGGTGCTTCTCGGTTTGAAGACGTGAACAGCGCCACCCATAGCGGCAAGGACCGCTTTGGCCTTGAACACATAGAATTTGTTCTCACGGGTGCTAAAGCCAACCGCTCCAGCGACCCTGTCACCATCCATAAGAGGTGTGGTGATGAAAACCCTTTCAAAATACTGATGACCATACTTGGTCAAGGCGTTCTTGGCGGCTTCGGCGACGATTACCTTGTAGGATTCGCCGTTGATCATGAGCTGCCATCGGCCTTCATGAACATACTTTCCTTCAGCGTCTAACCAGATGGGGAGGCCCCATTTTTCGAACAGATGGACAGAAGAGTCAACGTGACGAGCGATATCATAAACGAGGTCTTCACGAGTGATGCCCATGAGGTCGTTACGGACGTAACGGACATAGTCTTCACAGGTGTTGTTACCGCTGTTGATGTCAACATACTGGTTGATGGCGGAGAGGCCCATAGCCACGGCGCCTGATCGATCCATAGCCGCTTTGTCGACCACTGTGATTTTCAGACCATTTTTCGCCGCCCAGTAAGAGGCTTCGGTAGCGGCTCCGCAGGCCGCCATACCACCGCCACAAATAAGAATATCGGTAGTTACTTCTACAGTTTCAAAATTGGCCATTATTAGCTTCCTCCTAAGGAATTACTTCTTTGTTGTGGGTAGCGCATCAAGCTTGAGTGCAGCCGGTTCATTGTAAAGGCACTGGCTGGCCAGGTCAGTAGTAACCTCACCATAACCACCATCAGGGACCGCTGTCCCTTCCTGTGTCTTACGGATCGGGAACTTGAACCTTTTTACCTGTCCGCTGCGAAACTTAACTGTCCACATGATGTCCTCTGAACCTCTGAGCGGAACACATGAAGCGCCCATCGGAACAAAGTCAGCGTAGCCACGCACATCTATAGCCTGCTGGGGGCAAATCTTAACGCAATTGTAGCATTCCCAGCACATTTCGGGGGCCCGGTTCCAGGCTTTCATTTTTTCTTTGTCAAGAACCATTAAATCATTCGGGCAGATGTACATGCAAGCGGTCTTGTCCTGCCCCTTGCATCCATCACACTTTTCCAAAATAACATAACTCGGCATGAACTAACCTCCTGGTGAAATAAGTCTTTTTTTTAAAACATTCGACGAAAATTTCGTGTAACAAATTAGCACTCAAACGAATAGACGGAATCCTCCTTTCTCAAGGTAGTCATCCATTCCTGGAAGATCACTTCTCTTTAAAAAAGGTCCTTTACCCCGAGACCCCTCTTTGCCCTCCATCCATCAATAGCCGAAAGCCGAACGCAAGTTTCGGAGCCATCGGCGACCGGATTATGCTTAGTCTCTGAGATAAATCGGAACTGTGTGGAACTTCCGAGAAAAAGTTTGACCATTTCAACTCGACGTGGATCTAATTAGCGCTGAAATACTAAATTTGGATATCCAGCTAGGTCTTGGATGACCTAGGCAATAATGAATTGGTGAATTGAATCAAATCCTATCGGATTTGTCAAGAGAATTTTTGGAGGTTGTCTTCCAAAAGTCCGCAAAAAACAAACGCTTATTTTGCTTGAGAGATCTCAGTAAATATATTAACATAAAGAATTTATGATTCGCCAACCCGAAAGGAGCCCCCAGCATGGCGACAGTCCCAAGAAACGCTCCCTGCCCCTGTGGTAGCGGTAAAAAGTTCAAAAATTGCTGTTTACCAAAAAACTCCGATCATACTGACACTTCTCAAACGAGCCCGCTCTCGGAAAAAACCGCGGTCGCTTACAAGGCCATGTCCGAAAAAAAATGGGACCAGGCCATATGCGAGTTCAAAGAATATCTCAATGAAAATCCCTCGTCTTTTGAAATCCTTCAGGCTATAGCTGGCTGTTATGACGGAGCAGAGGATTATCTCATGGCCGCAGAGTTCCATGAAAAATCCCTGGCCCTTTCGGATGGCGAATCATAAA
>JAMCYH010000014.1 GCA_023474025.1 Deltaproteobacteria bacterium | reverse complement strand
GTGTGAAAGACTCAACACAAAATGACATTCGCATAGGCGTTTTTATCTGCGACTGTGGGTCCAATATAGCTGGCTATCTCGAAATGAAGGAATTGGTCGCATACGCGAAGACCTTACCCAATGTCGCGTTTGTGCAGGAAAATCTGTACACATGTTCGGAAGGTGGAATCAATGAAATCAAGCTGGCTATTCCGCGAGAGAACCTTAACCGCGTGGTGGTAGCCTCATGCACACCCAGAACTCATGAGCCTCTTTTTATGAGCGCCTGTGAAGAAGCAGGACTAAACCCCTATCTTTTTGAAATGGCAAACATCCGTGATCAATGTTCCTGGGTTCACATGCGCGAACGGGAAGCCGGGACTCAGAGAGCAAAAATTCAGATTGCTATGGCAGTCGCCAAAGCAGCGAAACTGAGGGAATTGAACCGGATTCAGCTAGGCCTGTCTCATCGGGCAATGGTTATCGGTGGCGGCGTAGCTGGAATGTCAGCAGCGTTGGCGCTTGCCAATATGGGTTATGAAGTTGACCTGGTCGAAAAGAAAGGCCGTCTTGGTGGGCTTCTAAATGAGTTGAACATGATTTTGCCTTCCAACGAGCCGCCCTCCAATCTGGTCGACAGTCTTGCGGGCAGATTGAAGGCCAACCCCAAAGTTGCTGTCCACACTGAGTCAACAGTAACCAAAACAGAAGGTTATGTAGGGAACTATGTAGCCACAATCAGGGAAAAGGACAGTGAGTCCAAAATTAAATGTGGCGTGATAATTGTGGCTATCGGGGCCCAAGCGCTCAAACCCGAGGGTTTGTTCAATTATGATGGCAATAAGGTCATAACCCATCTGGAACTGGAATCGAAGCTCAAAAACGGAGATGTAGGCGCAACAAATATCGGGATTATTCAATGCGTAGGGTCAAGATGCAAGGAGAGGACATATTGCTCCAGGATCTGCTGCATGACTGCTGTCAAAAACGCTATACTGATTAAGGAAGCGTCTCCCCAGACAAAAATCACTGTCTTTTACCGTGATATGCAGATGTATGGCGTGGAAAACGAGGAGTTATTCCGTAAATCCAAGAAGTTGGGTGTACGTTACGTCACTTACGACCCGAAACAGCCACCAACTTACGATGGGCAAGCTATAAGCGTGTACCATCTAAGGATGGGACGAAATATGGTCACTCCGGTCGATCTCCTGGTTTTATCAACTCCGTTGATTGCGCAGGATGACGCTACTGAAATTTCCACCATGCTAAAGGTTCCGGTAAACGAGAACGGTTTCTTTCTTGAAGGGCATGTCAAATTGAAGCCACTGGATTTCGCAACTGATGGAGTTTACCTTTGCGGGAACGCCAGATTCCCATCCACGATCAGGGAAGCGATTTCCCAAGGGCTTGGGACAGCTTCCAGAGCTGCCGGTGTTCTTTCCAAGGAGGCGCTTTTCACCAGTGGAATTGTCGCGGATATAAATCCCGACACATGCTGTGGCTGTCTGGGCTGTCTCCAGGTATGTCCGTATGGAGCCATAAATTTTATCGAGGATAGAGGTGTATGTCAGGTTAACAAAGTCCTCTGCAAGGGATGTGGTGGATGCGCAGCCACCTGCCCTTCCGGAAGCGCCAGACTTGACGGTTTTTCCAATCAGCAGATATATGCGCAGATAGAACAAGCTATGGCGGTCTAATGTTGGTCCCTTTTATGGGGTCACGTGGATCGAGTTGTTGTTATTCAAACTGAGGAACAGATATGTCTGAGAGCCAATTCGAGCCTAAAATTGTTGGGTTTCTTTGTAATTGGTGCGCTTACGCGGGCGCCGATCTGGCAGGTGTAAGCAGACTCCAATATCCACCAAATTTACGAACCATAAGGACCTTGTGCTCCGCTACCGTCGGGCCACACCAAATTTTGAAGGCGTTCCAGAAAGGCGCCGACGGCGTCTTTGTTGGTGGCTGACACATCGGAGATTGCCATTACCTGTATGGTAATTACATGACGGTAAAGAGAATTGGGTTTATGAAAAAACTCCTCGAGTTTTCCGGGATAGATCCCGAACGACTCGTTCTAAAATGGGTTTCATCGGCCGAAGGTCCAAGGTTTGCCAAAGTCGTAACCGAATTCGTAGAGAAGATTCGCCAAGTCGGTCCTTCCCCTTTGCGGCCTAAGAAATTTTCAGGGGAAGAATTGACAGAAAAGGCCTCCTAAATAAACCAAACCAGATCCAATTTCTATTTTTTGGGATAACCCGATGATTGAACAAGTAAAAAAACACGTTAAGAGCTTAATATCTACCGGTAAAATAGCTGGTTTTCTAGGTTTAAGAAACGATGAAGGGGTGGTTACCCCGTTCCTCTTTCAACAACCCGAAGATGTGGACGCCGCTTTATCCTTGGGTGATCTCGATGTGCCCGGGGCCGCGCGATATCCCATGGCAAAATTGGCTATGCGCCTACTTCAGAATTCTCAGGATGATAGTATTTATGGTGTCCTGGTTCGAGGTTGTGACGAAAGGGCCCTAAATGAACTCAAGAGGTGGAATCAGCTAGGGACAACCGACAGGTTGATAAAAGTCGGAGTGGCATGCCCTGAAGAACTTGCCAAAGACCATCAGTGTCGTAAGCCTTTTCCCGATGAGTTTGTTGCAGGAGAAAAAGTTTCTCCACAACCAAACGATGTTGTAACGGAAATTCTGGCCAAGGACCTTGATTCCAGGTTGGCCTATTGGTTGGGCGAATTCAATCGCTGCATAAAGTGTTACGGATGTCGTGACATTTGTCCGGTCTGCTTCTGCAACGTGTGTACGTTGGGTGATGACACGTTGGTCAGGACTGGGGATCTGCCCCCGGAAAATCCTATGTTTCACCTGACAAGAGCGGTACATATGGCTGGTAGGTGTATAGATTGCAACCTCTGCACCGAAGCCTGCCCTGCAGACATTCCACTGCGGACCCTTTACAAAAGAGTTGCGGAAATCATCGCTGATGAATTCGGATATGTTACAGGCGAACCGGGAGAGGGAAAGTCTCCTCTAAACATACTTGGGCCGGAACCTGGGCATACTTCGGCTAACGATTGATTTTAGTCTTCTGAAGGCTAGTTTGGGGAGTTTACGTGATGCTGACGATCGACAAAACGGTTCTCATCGTAATCGATGTTCAGGAAAAGCTTGTCAGAGCGATGTACGATCGTGAGAATCTGGTCAAAAAGGCCTCTCAGATGGCCAATGGGGCGAGAATTCTTGGAATTCCCGTTATATGGACAGAGCAAAATCCTGATGGTCTCGGCCCAACAGTCCGGGAAGTTCGTGACTATCTTGGTGACTCTCAACCTGTTGTAAAGTTCAGTTTCAGTTGTTGTGGGGAAGCGAAATTCGTTGAAGCGCTTGAGGCCTGCGGTAGAAAACAGGCGCTCATTCTCGGTATTGAGTGCCATGTATGCGTCTTTCAGACAGCAATTGACCTTCTGGCAATGGGGTATGAAGCTCACGTTGTTTCTGACGCCGTTTCGTCTCGAACAGCGGAAAACAGAACTATTGGCCTGGAACGCTTAAAACAGGCCGGAGTCGTTATAACAAGTGTAGAAATGGCGCTTTTCGAACTGTTGAAAGTTGCCAGTGGTGACGAGTTCAAACAGATCCTGAAGGTTGTCAAGTGACCAGGATCCCGGAAAGAATGTCCGTGGTCTAGAACTCAGCTAGTTGATTCATACAAAATAAGTAGCGTCAGACATTCCCGCCTGCATAAACGCAGGCTTTTATTTTTGATAACAATTAGTTATCAGAATCTCGGCATTCTAAAACTCGTGTAGGTAAGTTATACTAATAATAATTGATTCATACCTCGAGTAATTCAGGTTTAACATCAGCCCAGTTAATATTTTGACTGCTAAAATTTATCTAGCCTTATTATGTCCAACTATGATAAAATAAATTAAGTCATAAAATCTATGTAACATGAGGTATTTTCTTGTGAACCGAGTCAACCTTATGATCGGGCTCCTGGGAGCGGCTATTGCGGTTTGCTTCGCTGTTTCAGCAACCGCCATGGCATTAGTTTTAACCTATCTCGGGGCTGACTAGCATCCGATTAATTGGCGGATCGAAGCATTTCTGCCTTTTGCCGGGGATCGAAGCGTCAACATCCGGGTTATGTACGGTCGCTACCCTCGGTCCCCACATCCAGAAATTTCCCCATTTCACCGTCGTGAAATATATAAATTATTAGATTCTGACTAAGCCACAAATAAAAGCGAAGATTTCGGGGAAATCCATTTTCAATGGTACCGGCCCACTATTGTAGTGTGGGCCGGGTTGGAATTTTTTATAAACATTATGTTCGGAACCTTTGGCTAGCCACGAAGCGCAGGGAAAAGATTAACAATTAGTCTTCAAAACTTCTGGAGAAGGTACTTTCTGAACCTTCTTCACGCCAAATCCCTGTTCGTATCCCTTGGCTTTCCTTGATTTTCTCAAATTGATCCATCTCTTCCTGACAACGAACACAAAGCCTAGCCGCCGGGAAAAGTCGTAAACGTTGCTCTGGAATAGGCTCACCACAGTCTTCGCATAAGCCATATTCCCCTAGTCTCACTCTCTCGAGAGCATCCTCAATTTCTTTCAATTGTCTGTGTTGACGCATGGAAATTTTGGCATCCAGTTCACGCGAAATTTCACCAGTGGCCAAATCAATTTCATCACCTTTTTCTATTGCGTCGATGTTTCGGCCTACGCGTATAGACGCCAACATATCCAACAGAACCTGTTTTGGATTAAACGTTGAACTCTTTTCCGGTTCTTCTTTCGGTCTTTCCGGTTCAGGGGCAAGTTCAACAACTATTGGAGGTATAGGTGGCGGTAAAGGTTTTTGTCTTTTTCTTCCGGCAGTGCCTTTTTTTAATCCCGGCTCAACCAATCTATATAAATTTCTACCATCTTCTATCTTTCTTTCAATTTGACCTTTTTGAACCTTACCTCTTACACTGTTTGGCACAATACCTAGGTGAGCGGCTATTTCTTCACGAGTCATCCACATCGTGATTCACTCCTTTTTATTCGGGTTGCAAGTTAATCTGTTAATCATTTGAAGCGCCATTAGCAATTGCCCTTATTAAAATTCCTATTCAGGAGCCTTTTTCTACGGAACAGACAATCGGGTAAGGCTTTTCCACAAAGTTTCGCATTTGGGCGAGCGCCATGAGCGGTGACTGAAAATGGCGCAAAGCGCGATTCCCTTTGGGCCTACGATGGGCAACCCAATGGGTGCGGAATTCTATTCGCGGTAAACGACGATGTCAATTATTTTATTAAATAGCCACCGGAATTTTAGGAGTAATAAATCGAAATTATTATAGAAGACGACCTCATGAGAATTAGCGCCCTCTTGTTAGTCAACACGGAAATTATCCAATAAAAGTTTGACTACCAAAGATTGGTGGGCCATCGTTTCGGGTATTTTTTGTTGGGAAACCCACTTAAAAGGTTTTCCAAAATACCTTTTGGCTCCTCTAGTTTTAGTTGATTACTAATGTCATTCAGAAGTTTTGTAACATATTGCCTACTCGAAGGTTTGTCGAGGAATTTCATAGAGGTATTGAAATCAGAAGCGGCGGCGTACAAATCGCCCTTGTCTTTCAGAGCAACACCCCTGTTGGCATAGGCCAGACCATTTTTCGGGTCAAGCTCTATTACCTTGGTAAAGGCCCTGATAGCATAATCCAACTGTCTGCCAAGTAATAATGATTCCCCTAGTGAATAGTACAGACTTGCTACGTCTTGCGCGTTGGGTTCCAGGTTAATAGCCTGAGCTAAGTCTCGTGCAGCGTCTTTATATTTCTTGAGCGCCATAAAAACATGCGCTCTGTCAACAGTTATCGACCGGTCCGCCGGTTTCGATTTTAAGGCTTCGGTCAGATCTGCCAGCGCTTTATGAAAATGGCGTTGATCCATGTAAATTTTAGCTCTTTGGACAAGAGCGTCAAAATCATTCGGTTTGAGTTCCAGGGTCTTGTTGAAGTCTTTTAATGCCTCATCCTTTTTATTGACTTCCAGTAACAACATTCCTCTCTTGAATAATAGAGAGGGATCATTATTCTTCAGACTTACCAAAAGGTTATAATCACTTATCGCAGCATCCTTTTCACCTGATTTTATGTGAATAAGCGCTCTGGTTTCTATGGATTTCTCGTCCTTAGGATCCAGTTGAATTGCGGCGTTTAAATCTTTGGTCGCTTCCTGAGAGTGGCCAAGTAAGAATTCGGCGCGTCCTCTATTTCTAAGCGCTTCGACATTTTTAGGATCCAGGTTTAACACGTGACTGTAGGCCTCAACTGCTGAATCGAGCATTCCTCTGTCAAAGGAAATTTTCGCAAGATCCACCCAGGCGGAAACGTTTCTGTCGTCCAGAGAAAGGCTTTTTTTTAAGTCAGTGGAGGCCTGATCGGCTTTACCCTGTTTGAGATAAGCCTCACCCCTTAAAAAATATGTTTGTGGATCTTCTGGATTCTCTTGAATGGCCTGGGTTAAGTCCCTCACCGCATCATCGGGTTTACCGCAATATAATTCGGCTTCACCTATCGCGCGTAAGGCTCCACTATAATAGGGTACTTTCTTGATGACCTGACTAATATCGCGGAACGCCTTGTCGTACATCTTCCTGTGTAAATAAATCAATCCCCTGCCATATAAGGCTTCTACAAGATTGGAGTTAATGGATATCGCCCGATCAAAATCAGCAAAAGCCAAATCTTCGCGGCCCTTGGATCTGTATGCGACACCACGGTAAAAAAAAGCCCGCGCACTCTTGGGATCTTTTTCAACAACCTGGCTATAGAGTTTTATGGCTTGATCAACGTTTCTTTTCCATTGGGCTTCAATCGCTTGTGAAAATAGCGAAGCATCTTCCGGAGCCTCAGCGACGCCCGGACTGACGGACATAAGACATGTCACGAAAAATACCAAAATGTACGGCCTTAAAGCCGACGAATACGTCCCCAGGAAACTTTTCGAATTAGACCGTCTCACGTCAGCTAAATTCCTTGCGATCATGTTGGGTGGATCTTTAGAGGTAACCAGATTGGCCATGGAATTATGATGTCCTCTTGCTATCACTGGACAGATCTTTGGCTTTCACAAAATCGGCCTTGGCTTTTCGCATATCTCCAATAAATTCATAGGCTATTCCGCGTTTAGTATAGGCATCGCTATTGTGGGGATTCAGTTTGATGCTTTTGGTCAAAGCGTCAATAGCTTCGAAGAACTTACCATCCATACCTAACGCCACCCCCAATTTGAAAAAAGCTGAGGCGTCGTCCCGTTTAATAGCGACAAGCTTAGCGAATAATTCGGCGGCCGACTTGTAGTCTCCGGCCTTTTCCTTGGCCTCTCCCAAAACAACAAGCACATCAGGGCTGTTTGGATCCATGCTGTAAGCTTTCTGAAAATCTCCTATAGCCTTGTCCTGGTCACCAGTTTCCAGATAGCAACGGCCTCGGTAAGTGAGCACAGCCGCCGTAGGGCCGTCAAGTTCCAGGGTTTTGGAAAAATCCGGGATAGCCTTCTCACAATCGCCCGAGGACTGGTACATCCACCCGCGGTTAGCATAAGCTCTTGCCAGTTTCGGGTTTAACGAGATAGCCCTGGACGCGTCCTTGATCGCATCGGAAACGTCACCCTTGGTGAACAGTAACCAACCCCTATTGTTATATAGATCCGGATAATTCGGATTCAATTTGGCTGCTTCATTATAATCGGCCAACGCCTTGGCCAAATTGTCTTTTCTGAAATAGGCGTTTCCTCTCTGGAAAAAAGCCAGGGCATATTGGGGATTCAAATCGATGGCTTTCGTCAGGTCTTCGATGGCTCCGTTGTTGTCTCCAGTTTTGACTCTAGCCGCTCCACGATTGTAAAAGGCAAGAGAATATTCAGGATTTATTTCGATGGCCCGATTAAAATCCGGGATCGCTTTGGCAACTTCTCCCTTTTGAACTAGCGCCCATCCTCTATTGTTGTAGGCGTCGGCGTCCGTAGGGTCCAATTCCAGGGCTTTTGTAAAATCCGAGATGGATTTGTTGATATCCCCTTTTCCATAGTACGCGTTTCCACGATTGTAGTAGGCAAGCGAATACGACGGATTCAATTGTATTGCTTTGGAATAATCGTTAATGGCTTGATCGAAAGAACCTCGCCTGTAATATGCGCTGCCTCTGTTATTGTAAGCTGTTTCCATCTGCGGATCCAACTGGATGGCGTGGGTGTAATCCTCTACGGCCCTAGTGGAGTCACCCAACTTTTCCTGACTCAAGCCTCGTCTAAAATAGACATCCGCAGTCTCTGTTCCGGCTTTAATAGCCTTATTGAAGTAGTCCAGAGCTTTCGCATATTCCCCTGCCCTATATGCCAATTTGGCGTTCTCGTAAAAATCTTCAGCGCTTTGGGATCTTGCCTCCAAGGGAAATACAACTGCAGTAAAAAACAAGAGTCCAAGAGCTAAGAAAGTGCTTAAAATCTTCATTGATTATCCAAACTACAAAAGCCGAGACTATATATTATTATATATTATCATAACAATAGGCTAGTTGTCTATATTAACGTTTTAAATTAATTTACTGCATTAGGTCTTAGTCTTATTTCGATCCTACACGCCAAACCTTTTTTAAGGGTCTAAAATTATTATTATTAATTATAGACTACTGTTTTTATGACTTGTTCCGTAAGATATATTTCAATTCCCATCTGTTGTGTGAGGTGAGTGGGATGGCAATGAAGAATTTAGCTTAATTTAGTGTTGGACCAAAGCAGATCAAACCAAAGACATAGGGTGACTGGACAAGCGCCGAGGCTGATAAATGGGGTACAACTCCGACAAGGTGTAACATTGTGCGTTATAGCGTTCCTGCATCCATTTTACGAATCGATATAGACGTCCTATAAAATTTGTAACATGCTCTTCGGTCGGATTCAGAGGGTTCATGTTAGGGGCCAATTCTGACGAATGAAAGAATATAGTGACGCATTCGCCTCTTCTCAGTTCATGGAGCCTAACACCGGCCTTGGCTGTCGGCAAATTGACCCAGGCAGGTTGCGCAGCAATTGAGCCTATGTTCATTGACAGCCACTCAATTACCGCATTTGGCGGGAAACGTCGGTCAGACAGGGCGTGCAATCGTTTACTGATCCAGATACATATCGGCAGTATAGTAACAGGGACTTCCAGTATTGGAGACGTCCCCTGTCGCGTAGGGTCGAGAGAGTCCGGAAAGTAGGGATCAACCGGGGCGCAAATATGGTTGGCCCCACCGTAGGCCTTCCTCATGGGAGAAACACTACTGTCAACTTTGATACCTATTGTTTCCAGAACCTGTAACATCTTTGGGCCGAGGTTGAAACGCCCCATCCTGAAGGAAATAGGCGCTCCTTCGTCGTTTGACAGTATGTTGATCAAAGAACGGGTCTTAGCTTCCAGAAGGTCTGAGGACATCAGTTCTGAAGGGACAGGAGGAGGGATTACATCGGACACAATTGGTGGGGTATTCCAATGATGCAAGTGAGCTCCGATTTCAGCTCTCCACCTATTTTTAAGGGAATGAAGCTTTTTTAAGACTTTAACCTTTTTAGCAACCTGGTAGGATACCAGAAGTGTTGGCCTTACCCCCAGATCCAAAAAAAGGCTGTCCAATCTGTCTAGTTGGAAAACATTGGTAGCCGGGGCTTCTTCACTTGAGTAAGAACCACTAAACAGACCTTCTTCTTCAACATCAATCGTTATGGTAAATTTCATTTTATTTGTGATTATCAGGTCTTTCTACAGGGAATCCGTTTTGTTCCCAACCGGGGTAGCCATCACTCATTATCATGACGTCAGAATATCCGAAATCAAATAAAAAAGACGCAACGATTTCCGCCATGTCGCAATCAGGTCCATGGCAATATAATATAAGTCGGCTACCTTGTGGCAATAAGGGTTCTACACCAGAAAACTTTTGCTCTTTGTCCTCAGAAGGAAAGGAAATAGCCCCTGGAACGTGTCCCTTCAAATAATCCTTCTCGCTTCGGGTATCTATAAAGACCGTCTGTGGATCACCGGCCCATCGCTCAGCCTCTTTTGAACTGACAAGAGGGACCTTGTGATTTGAAATCATAACTTCACTTGGGGGAGCATATATCCAGGGAATATGTCTCGACGAAATGAGGTTAGAACTGACACCTATGATAAAACACACGATGACAATTAAAGCAGCCCTACTAAACAGAGAAAATGTCATAAATATATGATTTCCTGTAATTATAATTGGTACTTGTTTAATAAAATATTATATATTGGTTTATGATCTAGCTGCAACATATTTTACTTTAACTATTTTTTGACATTATTATATGCCCGTGATACTATGAATACGCTTCAACTCCGACTCTAATTTGGAGCCCCGATGGCTCGACCAATTCGCCGTTCGTCTAATAACCAAAGATCGCTATGAGGATTTGCGGAGTTTATTCACATGACAAAGAAAACTTTTTATCTCATGAAAAATTTGGCCATCCTGATCATGATATCGATGATCATGTTATCCTACACATACGCGCAGGAAATTGAAACGCCTCTTATCACCAATGTTAAGGTTTCTCCAGATCAAAAACAGATACTAATCAAAGCGGACAAACCTCTTGGGACTCATGCAGCTTTCGCGTTTCAAAATCCTTACCGGCTGGTAATAGATTTTGAAAACACTGGACTAGGCAAAGTTCCACTGAAAGTAAAGATCGACAAGCCACCTATAAATGAGATTCGTTTGGGTAACAATGGGCATAGAGCACGACTTGTCGTGGATTTCGGCGAATATCCCGTGCCACCGTTTATGGTCGAACGAAAAGGCAATCTCGCTGTCGTGGCTTTGGGAGAGATTCCCACTGACCCAAGACTAATTCAAAGAAATTCTGAAGTTGAAACTAATGACAAGTCTCACCGCAGTTCGGTCCCTCAAACCCAACACCGTATTACGTCAAAACCCCAGCCCACCCATGCGCCTACTCCAGTTCCTAGCGCTCCGCCCTCTGTGTCTCTGGTCGCCCCGAGCAACAAAACAGAAAAACAGGGGCTGATTGTTAAACAATCTTTGGCAACAAACAATCTTCTGTTGGTTGAACTTCAAGACAGGAAAAAGCCCACGGAGAAGTATAGAATAGTAATGGATTTCAATCTCAATCAGATGACCGTTAACACTGTTTCTTTAAGCAATTCAAACGGAATGGTAAAGAAGTTTGATCTCTCGGAATCAGTGAAAAGAGTAGCTCAAGATAACCCAAGTCAGGAAAATACTTCCAGCAGCCCAGTGGCAATTGGCCCCACAAAAAGGACCGACTCAGTCGCTGAAAGAGAGCCGATTAATCACCCCATTTATTCGTGGGGTTCGAAAGACTCCACCCTGACAGAGAATGATCAGACAGGTCAGCGCCTGGGGAATTCAAATCCGTTTAAACTTCAAAGGCTAGAACTTAAATCCAGAAATGCCGGGACTGCCAGACTGGACGAGTGAAAGGCAGTGGTCTATCAATATCATACTACTAATCTGAACCCTAACGGTCATGTCCGGTTTTGTTGACGGTATTGACCAACATCTCTTATTTCCCGCTTTATAGGCGGCCCTGATGCAAAACTTCAACAAACAAGACCTTAGTGAAAACCAGAAGGAATCAGAACTAAGTCAGGAACTTGCGTTAAACGATGAACAGTGAAGAGCATTTGAAGATATGGTATAAATTGTTTTGAGTGGCGGTCAGCTTGTTCTTTCTGACGTGAGGACCAACAGCATTATCGGTTTTGACAAAATCCCTGAACTAGTAATCACTCTTAGCTCTCAAGCGATGCCCCATGCTACTACTAGCCTTTTTGCGCCATTGATGTATCGCCTTCAACATTCGGCAGCTTGAAATGACTAAAGAATCACAAAAATATTTAAAGAGACCGGGTAAAGTCCAAACTGGCAGTCATTCAAAACACAGACAGCGTATACCTAAATATTCACCCAAAATCAGGGAATATTTCAACGATTTCCTCGATAAGGCTACGGCGCAGCTAAAATACAGGGATCGCCTATTACAAAGCTTGGCGATCAGCGCCAATTACTTGTTGGGGGCCCACGATTTTAAGTATTCTATCACTGCGGCTATTCAAACTCTCTGTGAATCTTTGGCTGTAGATAGAGCTCAAGTATTTGAAAAGCATGTTTGTACAGAAGCAGACCATGGATTGTTTAGTCTCCGCTTCGGATGGATCAACAATGGAACTGAAACCCAGGGGAATAGCTCCTCGAATTGCGATTTACCTCATGAATTCATATCCTCAGGATGGTTTGAAATTCTATCCAAAGGCCATCCTATCAAAGGGAGTGTTAAAGATTTTCCTCAATTTGAACATGAGTTTTTAAAGGCACAGGGAGTTGTATCCGCCCTAATTGTTCCAATTCAGGTAGATTGTGAGTTTTGGGGATTCCTCGAGTTCGATGATTGCCGTAAGCGGCGTGAATGGAACTCTACGGAATTATCTATTGTATTTGCGGCCGTGGCTAACATAGGTGTCGCAATTGGTCGCAAAAAATATCAGGAAGCGCTTAAAGCCAATGAGGAAAGATATCGCTTACTTGTCGACAACGCTCCTATCGGCATTATTTCCACCGACAATAAAGGAAACGTCACGGACGTGAACACGAAACTTGTTGAGATTGTGGGTTCACCATCCGCTGAGGATACAAAATCAATCAATCTGTACAATTTTCAGCCTCTTATTGACGCAGGCATTTCGGACGCTGTCCGAAAATGTTGTGAAGAAGGCGCAGAAGTTTCAATTGAGGTTCCGTATACCAGTAAATGGGGGAAAAACACTGTTCTGAGAACTCTGTGCACCCCGATTCGCAACAATCAGGGAGAGACTCTGGGATGTCAATCTCTAATGGAAGATGTGACCCACGAGGTGGAATTACAAAGGCAGCTATCCCAGGCACAGAGACTCGAAGCTATGGGGTTGGTGGCTGGAGGCGTGGCGCATGACTTCAACAATCTTCTTCAGGTCATTGTCGGTTATTCAGATTTGCTATTATCTCGCAGAACGGAAAATGATAAAGAATTCTCCGAGTTGAAAAAAATTTCGTGCGCTGCTAAAAGTGGGGCAGAGCTTGTGAAGGGTCTTCTAACATTTGGCGGGAGAATAGAGGCAAAGCCCAAACCTCTGGACATCAATCAGGTTGTTCGTCAGTTTGGAAAGCTCATATCAAGAGCTATACCAAAGATGATCTCCATACAAATGATTCTCGACACCAACCTGGAAAATGTCCTTGCCGATCCCATCCAGATTCAACAAATTCTAATGAATCTTTCCATGAACGCGAAAGATGCAATGGCTGAAGGAGGCGAGTTAACCTTTCAAACTAAAAATGTCATATTGGATCAGCATTTTTACGCAAGTCACGTGGATCTTCGTCCAGGATCTTATGTTTCGTTGACTGTTTCAGATACTGGCGCTGGAATGTCTAAAGAGGTCCTTGACCGGATATTTGAACCTTTTTTTACAACAAAACCTGTAGAACAGGGTTCAGGCCTCGGTCTTTCAATAGCTTATGAAATCATCAAACAACATAGTGGTCGGATCACCTGTCAAAGCCAGACAGGAGAAGGAACAATTTTCGAGGTTCTTTTGCCATCAATAGAAGCAAAGGAGCAAATTGTTCAGGATAGTCTGTCAGGAACTATCGGACCTTCAGGTGTGGAAACCATTCTTTTTGCCGATGACGAACCTGCGATAAGAGAACTTGCTGGGACTTATCTCACCGAATCAGGATATAAAATATTGATGACTTCAGATGGACTAGAAGCTTTGAGCGTTTTCCAGAGGAAATCGGCAGAGATTGATTTGGTTATAGTAGACCTTTTGATGCCCGAAATCGGTGGCTTGCAACTGATTAACGAGATCAGAAAACATAATCCAGGAATTAAAATTATTGTAACTACCGGACAATTTGTTGATGAACCGACAACAAAAATAATACAATCCCAGATCCAATTTTTTCTTTCAAAACCTTATGACATGGTAAGATTTCTTGAAATCGTAAGAGATGTGCTGGACCAAAAACAAACATGATACGGCGGGAATCCAATGGAGTCTAATTTACCAAGCTTTGAACCTTTCTTTACCTGGGGAAACAGAGGTAGAATACTTTACTCTCCAGGCGCATCCGCTGAAATTGCCTTTGAGCTTGAGCAACTCGGCGCTTCGAGACCTCTTGTCATAACTGATAAGGGTGTAGCCGGCGCAGGAATAGCTGATCAGGTTGTTCAAAAGCTCGAGAAATCGGGATTGGGAATCGCAGGACTTTATGACAATGTTTTACAGGACGCCCGTATAGAAAACATTAACTCTGCTGCAGAGTTTTACAGAGATGTCCGCGCAGACTCCTTGATAGCCCTCGGAGGTGGCAGTGTGCTGGACACAGCCAAAGCGGTGAATATCCTTATAGGAATGGGAGTTGATGATTTCAAACCGTTGGCTGACCAGGCGGCTCTTTGGGAGGACGCTATCCCTTTACCACCTCATATCGCTTTGCCAACTACCGCCGGAACAGGATGTGAAGTAACTAACGTTATCGTCGTTTTTGATTCTGAATCTAAAGTGAAGGTTGCCGTAACTCATCCCTTGTGCAATGCGGACATTTCAATACTGGACCCTGAGCTGACGGTAAAGTTGCCTCCCAAAATTACCGCTTTCACTGGTATGGATGCTCTCACCCACGCTGTCGAAGGAATAACGTCAACAGGCGCGCAACCAATTTCGGATGCGTTAGGTTTGCACGCGATCAGACTGATAGTCCACTCGTTACCCATCGCTGTATCGCAACCAGACAATATCGAAGCCCGCGGGAACATGCTCATTGCGGCTACAATCGCAGGGATGTGTTTCTGTAATTCTATGTTGGGAGCGGCCCACGCGACAGCTCATGCGTTGGGGGCCCTTTACGGAATCCCTCATGGCCTTGCAAATGCCGTAATGCTGCCATTTGTTATGGAATACAACCTGGAAGAGGCCATCGATCAATATTCAATGATAGCTCAAGCGTTAGGGACTTCTCTAGATAGAGGTTTTTCGCTGGAGAACGCCCTCACCGCTGTCGAGGGTGTCAAGAAATTGAAAAAGGAAGTTGGTCTGACTCAAACACTTAGCGACTTCGATGTCCCAAGTGATCCGGAAAAATTATCTGATCTTGTGGAACTGGCGGCGGGAGACAGCCAGATAAGCTACAATCCACGTCCATTGGACGAAACCGACATACTGGAATTGTATCTTAAAGCTCTCTAAAACATAGGAGGCGATTATGGAGTACTGGAACGATGAGAATGAACCGATAACGGCTTTTCTTGAACTTTTTGAACGCGCCAAACATGATACTGAACTCTACGAAGGATTGAAAAAGGTCAATCAGTTGATCTGGTTCGATTACACCGAGAACGGTCCTAACTGTTCATTCCATGTTGATTGTAGGGGTGGCGAGATTAAAGTCGCTGCAGGAAAACCTACCGAACAACCTGACTTAAAAATGAGTCTATCTGCCGATGATGCGCACAGGTCATGGTCTAACAAACTTAATCCAGTCATGGCGATAACCAGAAAAAAAATAAGGGTGAAAGGTTCAGCTACGGGTCTCCTAAAATTGGCGCCTAAACTTAAAAAGGTCGCCGCGCTTTACAATCAGACGCTTAAGGATCTTGGATGGGAAGCCAAGATACTGAATTAATTTTCAGGGAGTGTCGTCATGGAGGGCAATACAGGGCAGTTTCTTTCCATTAACGTTTCGGATGGATCTACCGAATTGTTTTATCCACCTCCTGATTACTACACAAGGTTCATAGGTGGGGCTGGTCTCGCAGCCAGGTTGTTTTTGGAAAAGGGGAATTTGGAGGCCGATCCGCTCTCTCCAGAGTCGTTACTTATTTTCTCTTTGGGGCCATTTGCCGGTTTAAGGCTCTCAGGAGCTAGCCGTTTTTCCGCGGCCGCTCGTTCCCCCCTTACCGGGCATTGGGCGGATTCATCATGTGGAGGAAATTTTGCGCCTGAATTGAGACATGCAGGATTAGACGGGATGCTTATTTCCGGAAAATCTGAAACGCCTTCCATTATTGTAATATCCGATGGGGATGCAAGAATTGAGACACACCCAGAGTTGTGGGGATTGGGTGTTGAAGCCACCACTGCCAAATTAAAAGAGGACTTCGGAAGGGCCTGCAAAACTTTGGTAATTGGACCAGCGGGTGAAAATCTCGTCAGATTCGCTTGTATAATGAATGACGGCCATGACGCTTTTGGAAGAGCCGGCCTAGGCGCCGTAATGGGTTCTAAGGGAATCAAGGCAATTGTTGTAAGGGCGAAAAACAAAAATGTGCTCCTGCATGATCCGATAGCGTGCCGCAACCTTGTCAGGGAGCTAAACAACAGGATAAAGGAATCTGTTACACTCAGCGTTATGAGGGATAACGGTACGGCTGCCAATCTTGAGGGTGGAGTCCATCTAGGTGATGTCCCCATAAGAAATTTTACTTCGAATTTTTGGGAGGAAATGGCCGAGGCTCTGACAGGCTCCACTCTCGCGGAAAAGTATCTGACGAGAAGATCGAACTGTGATTTCTGTAGTGTAGCGTGCAAGAGGATAGTGCAAATTGACGAAGGCCCTTTCGCAATACCACATAGGGGTTATTG
>JAMCYH010000143.1 GCA_023474025.1 Deltaproteobacteria bacterium | reverse complement strand
CCGCGGTCTTCCATGTAACCTGGAAATTCGACGTGATCTTCGTCACATAAAACGCCTTCAGAAGTTTTTTTCAGCCAACTCTTCGCAGAATCGATTGTGTCAGCGCTTCCAATAAACCCTATGCGTACCGTATCGGGGTGCTTGCGTTTTGGGCTAAAAGATTTCGGACCATATCTAGATATCCCAATTTTGGGATCAATATGTTCTCTACCATCTGCAAATTGTAGTAAAGGTTCTTCAAAGTATTGACACTTGATTATCGGTTCCATAGATTGGTTATTCATCAATACCATCTTCTAACCCCTCGTCAAGATCGTCAAATAATTCCTCATTTTCAAGAACATTCTGTAGTTTTGCCCACGTAAATAAATCCTCTGCATATTCAACATTGGTAAATGTTCTCGCGTATTTTTCTGGAATACCTGGCCAATTGATATCACCAGCAAGAAGAGTCGTGGATATAACAAGGGAAGAAGAGCCAAGATCTATAACGATTCTTGGTTCGTTGCTACCAAGAAAACTCCTCCAGAAATTTATTTCCCCCAATAGATCGTAATTGTACATCCTACTTTTCTTCCGCGTAACTTTGGCGCCAATTTTTTCAGAATCTAAAGGCAAGTTGCCATCTTTTGTCACTCGAAATTCCGGCCGTAGGGCAAGGCACCACCGACCAGATGATACATAATAGGAGCGAAGACTAATTGAGCGGTGAAGCCAATAGGATTTTGGCAGTCCGGTCTTTTTTGTGATTGGCTGCCAAACCACATGTTTCTTTGCAACAGTTTGATTTAGAGGCTTGTATTCTATATCTTTAGGCTGGCCAGGTTGATCAGGCACAAAGTAATATCTGTAATGATCAGGATCGTACGCTAAGCCCTTTTGACGAGTAAAAATTTGGAGGGTGATATTTAGTAGTTCAACAAACCAACGGGACTTGACAGGGTCATTCCACCACTCACGTGATGCTATCTGCCTAACTGTATTTAATTCTACGATCGTATGGAAGGGACTATCAGTATTTCTAGGATCTTGAAATGTGTATAGTCTATCATCCTTGAGGATTGACGGAAGGTGAATGTTTGGTTGAGTAAACAATGGCAACTGCTCAATCGCGTAGTTCGCGATAGCATCTTTTGTGGGTGTGGATTGGTAGATATATACAGGGGTCTTTATTACTTCAAGAAGAGAAGAATAAACTCTTTCTATAGGATACTTATCTAAAAACTGATCTCTTTTTGTTGTCTTATCAATGGCATTACCTAATGCAGTCTGAACAAGTTTTTCGTGATCCTCTTTCATTCCTCGTAATCGCTCGACGGTATACAATTGTGGTTTATTATCAATAATTTTATGATGTTCAGGACAAAGCAGCATCAAGTTGCTTTCTTCATCTCTGCGATTCAAAGGTAATGCGAACTTTCCTCTGGGGCCATCCTCTCGTTGTGCAACAATGTGAGCTACATTACTCAGTATAACGGTGCTGTCATCACTTTCTTGCACTGTCAGCATAGATGGACAACCTGGAAAAGCGCACCTATTTCCGGATTTTTGTAGGAGAGCTTTTAAATCTGTTGGAGAGATCGTCATAATTTACTCCTCAAAATTGTTATGCTCCAGTAAATCAAACCCATCGTTCTGAAAAGACAAACCGATTAAGAAGAGTAAACGGGATGTCAAGATAGATTTGTTGTATCAGTGATTACAGCATATGCATATCTTGTTTCATTAATAATATTCCTTGATATACCCGTACGCTTTATCAAACAACTCCTGCTCTTTGTGTAATTGGTATTTCAACAGTACCCTACGTAACGCCTGTTTGACCTCACGCTCGCCGGCGATGGTTTGCTGCCAACCAGGGAAGCGGACATTCCGCACGATCTCGTCAATATCGGCTACGATGCGTTCGACAATTACCGGGGTCTGAGTTGTCTTGGTCTCATTAAATAGCTCGGTAAGTGCGGCCTTGGCGGATTGGCGTTCTTCTTCCGGGTCCACATCCTTCTCTGCCTGCAACACTTTACGGGCGATTTCAAGCAGTTGTTTCAGGTAATCCAGGCTGTTGACCAACCCTTGCTCCATGCGGTTCTTCAGATCTTCAAGCTGCTTTCCTAGCGCGATGAATTTTGGATTATTGCCGTGCTTTCGGATGCGTGCGATAACCTTGATTTCCACCTCGCGGATCTTTTCTGGATCGCGTTCTCCGAGAAGTTCATCCAGGAAATCCGCGTCCATGACCAGTGTATCCAGGTCATCCCGAACGCGTTCGACGTGGACATTCTCATGAATCAATTCCAAGGTCTTGGCTCCGAGTGCATGCCAGAGCAGCTTACCGCTGCCACTGGGCGGTTTGACCGACTCATACACCTGGCCTAACCAGCGATAATCATCTTCATAATCCGAAAGCACCGGGTCCGGCGATATCGCCTCCCACAGTTGTGAAAGTAATGAGAAGTCGCCGGCGAATTTGTCCCGCGTTTCGTTATCCGGCAGGCACGCCTGGGCTGCCACAAGCCCTTCCCAACCACCGAGGGTGCGATCCACATTGGGAAAATATGCCAGGCAGGATTGTATGGCTTCAGGAAGCTGCGCATGCAGCGCCTTCAGGTTGGTAATCACCTGCTGCATGTTGGCTTCGTCAAAGGCCAACGTTCGAGCCACATCATCGAAGACGCCAATGTAATCCACAATCAAGCCATAATCCTTACCGGGGTAGGGACGATTTACACGGCAGATACCCTGCAACAGGTTATGCTCCTTCATCGGTTTGTCCAGATACATGACCTGCAGAATGGGAGCATCAAACCCGGTTAACAGGCGTGAAGTCACAATGAGGAACCTTAACGGATCTGCTGGATCGCGGAAACGGTCGAGTAATCTTTCCTCATCTTCTTTGCTGCGGTCGTAGGCTTTATATTCCGTCTCATTGTGAAAAACGCTCATCACGATTTCACTGGCTTCCGGCCGCAGGATTTCATCCATGGCTTTTTTATACAGAACACAGGCCTGGCGATCAAAGGTAACCACCATCGCCTTAAAGCCGTTGGGTTCCACCTTTTCCTGATAATGATCGACGATATCCGATACGATGCGCTGCACGCGTTCCGGCGCTTTGACCAATACCGCCATGCGGGCAGCCTGTCGAGCGAGATTCGCCTGATCGGCTTCGGATAAATGACCGGTCAAATTGGCATAGGCTTCGTCAATGGATTGTTTATCCACCAGCAGTTCGACCAAACGAGATTCAAAACGCAAGGGCAGGGTGGCCTGG
>JAMCYH010000249.1 GCA_023474025.1 Deltaproteobacteria bacterium | reverse complement strand
TCACGATCTTGGTTGGGTTTTTCTGACAAAAATCTCCGTAAAATTTATGATTTTTGGTTGGATAAATAACCTTATATTTCTAGCTGGAACAATGGTATGCGTTGTGTAGTTACTGGTGCTACTGGTTTTATTGGAAGTCATTTAGCGGAATCTTTATTAAATGAGGGTCATGAAGTTCTTTGTCCGGTCAGAGACCCAAGAAAACATGAATATTTAAATTCATCCAGAGCAAAAATTATTGCATTGGATCGACTGGAAGGAGAAATTCGGTCTAATAACAAGTTTGACTATTTTTTTCATTTGGCAGGAGCTACCAGAGCCTTGAATTACGAGGGGTACTGGAGCGCAAATGTAGAATTGACGAATTATTTATTGGACCTGATATCCAAATCATTTGATCTCCAAAGGTTCAAACGATTTGTGTTCGTAAGTTCTCAGGCGGTAAGTGGTCCAGCTCCAGATCATAATTCATGTATATCTGAATATGATGTTCCTCGTCCTGTTTCACTTTATGGGAGATCAAAATTAGAAGCGGAACAGGTTGTCAAACAATATGGGGATGTCATACCATACGTTATAATAAGACCTTCGACCGTTTTTGGGCCTCGCGATACTGATGTCCTTGAGTTGTTCAAGTCATGTAAGTATCGGATAACCCTATGCCTCACTGGTAGGCAACGCCAAGTTAGTGTTGTTTTCGTAGAAGATCTTGTTACCGGCATCAAACGGGCCGCTTTTTTATCCAAAAGCGTGAACGAAACCTACTTCATAACGAACCCTGAGCCCGTAGTATGGCGTCAATTCGTAGCAGATATTGCTGAATTAATGGGTGTTCACACTATTATTTTACCAATACCCGGTGTCATTCTGAAATCATTGGGGTTTTTCGCTGACATAATAGGTAACTTTTTGGGGAAACCTTTTTTGTTTCGCAGTGAGAAAATTGCCGAAATTGATCAATGGTACTGGATTTGCTCTTCTCAAAAAGCTTATCACGATCTTGGTTGGGCTCCGCAAAATTCCTTGAAAGAAAATTTGAAGAAAACTCTTGATTGGTACAACAATGAAGGGTGGATATAAGTTTAATTTTCAAGGGTACCTAGAGTGTCGAGCCTTCTGGATTCGGGTGAGTCAGTTTACGAATCTTAGAAATTTTCATGTTCAATTCTAATTAGTTAAATTTCTTTGTCAAAGTCTCCTCGTCGAATATTATCGTCCCTTTTTACTGTATCAAAAAATAAAAGGTCCTCATGGTATCCAAAGATGGGATTGAGGCGCCATGACAAACCTTTCTGTTTGTAAGTTTAGCTTATTGAATTACGACGTGTCAACAGTAAATCTCCTTGGTTGTAAAGGTAGACCCTAAGGAACCAATGTTTGGCAAAGTCACAGTTTAAGACCTATAACAAGACGCCCCTGAATTTATCCAGGGGCGTCTTGGGAACTATTGGGTAGAGTGTTGACTTTCTTTATTAATTCGAGCAGGGGTTTCATCAGAGTTCAAAACGGCCATTCCTCAGGATCGCTCGTCAAATACATATTGGCCAAATGCTTAGCTTCCTTGGCTACCTGCGCAGAATCCACATCCGGATCCAGATTCATCTCTGTGAGACGCTCTTCCAAGTATAAATTAAATCGGTCAAGGTCAGCCTCAGAATAGATTTCCATATCAGTTTCTGAAGCGTAAAACTGCTCAAACATTCCCATGTGCCTCCATCTATACCTGGTTGCGCAATGTTAAGCGTCATCTCCAATCGAGTAAAAACCCACCATGGCTGAATCGAGGGCGTTGAAGATAGCTTGATGGAATCATAAATCAATCTTAAGACATTCCTAGACTGCATGGGAGGGGAATTTGAGATTTTTTGTTTATTTTGTCCCCGATGTATCGCACGCATCCCCCCGTTTCCATATTCTTGGAGCTTTTTAGAAGATATGTATGTGTATAATCAATGTGTTGTGTGGCGGAGAGAGAGGGATTCGAACCCCCGGTACCCTAACGGGTACAATTGATTTCGAGTCAACCCCCTTCAACCTCTCGGGCATCTCTCCGCTGTTTTTTGAAAAATTCCCGTAACATTGTTATCGATTTTTCTTTCATGATTCCAGACTTTACTTCAACCTCGTGATTAAATCTAGGATCATGACCGAAATCGAACAGGCTCCCAAATGCGCCATGTCTGTTATCCCACGCGCCAAAAACTACTCGTTGTACGCGAGCGTTTAACAAAGCTGAAGCGCACATCACACAGGGCTCTAAAGTAACATAAATAGTGGATCCTTTCAATCTCCAATCACCCTGATTGATGGTAGCCTTTCTTAGAGCAACCATTTCAGCGTGAGCCGTTGGGTCATGATCAATCTCAACCCGATTAAAACCCATTCCTATTACTTTTTTGTTCTTGATTATAACTGCGCCAACAGGGGTCTCTCCTTTGGAGAAAGCCCTGTTGGCCAAAATTAACGCAACACGCATGAAAAAGGCATCGTCCCTGTTTGAACAAGCTGACAATATAAAATTTTTCAACCCTGTTTTTACTCTAGAACAGCGCCTTGAGCGGCTGAAGTAACACTTGCGGCATAACGCGCCAGATAACCTTCCGCTATTCTTCGTGTGGGTGGTTTCCACTCATTTCGTCGTCGTTCCAATTCGTCCGCAGATACGTTTAAATCAACTCTTTTATTAGGGATATCGATCACTATTTCATCATCATCTCTTACCAGAGCCAGTGGACCACCATGGGCCGCTTCCGGCGAAATATGACCAATAGCTGCCCCTCTAGTGCCCCCACTGAACCTACCGTCAGTAAGTAAAGATACCGTTTGATCCAATCCCATACCCGCCAAAGCTGATGTTGGATTTAGCATTTCCCTCATACCTGGTCCGCCTTTAGGCCCTTCATATCTTATAACTACAATATCTCCGGGTTTAATATTTCCTGCCAGAATCTGGTCAACGGCAGCTTCCTCCGAATCAAAGACTCTAGCTTTGCCGGCATTTTTCAACATCTGTTCGGCAACTGCGGATTGTTTGACTACACTGCCTTCTGGAGCCAGATTCCCATAAAGTATGGCTATTCCACCTTTTGAATGGTAGGGATTTTCAAGAGGTCTTATTATCTCTGAATTTCTGACTGCTATATTTTTTATATTCTCTTTGAGGAGAGAACCAGTTACAGTCATGACGTCTGGATTGACCAGTTCCCCTTCAATTAGTTCTTTCAAAACAGCCTGGATGCCACCCGCAGAATGTAAATCCTCGAGGTGATGTGGTCCGGCAGGA
>JAMCYH010000098.1 GCA_023474025.1 Deltaproteobacteria bacterium | reverse complement strand
ATACCGTGGTCCCCTTGGAACGAATCTTTAAAATGAGGCTGGCTATTTCCATAGACTCAGCTCTGTTAAGACCTGCTACTGGCTCATCAAGCAACACTAACTCAGGTTCAGATACTACAGAGCGGGCCATTTCAAGTCTTTTTTGTTCACCAAAAGACAATTGACCTGCGCGCGAATCAGCTTTTTCATGCAATCCAAAAAATTCCAGAGCCTGCATGGCTTTTTCACGAATTGTCGCCTCTTCTTTGCGATAGGGAGGGATGTGGAGCATTGAAACCACAAATTCGCTTCCTGATTTTGCGTGCGCTCCTACCATCACATTTTCTAAAACTGTTATGTTCTCGAAAATCTGCAGGTTTTGAAAAGTCCTGGTCATACCCAACGCGGCAATCCTATAGGGACGCAATCCATCAATCCGATTTCCACGAAAAACAATTGTGCCTCGATTAGGTCTGTAAACACCGCAAACGAGGTTAGTAGTTGTAGTTTTACCCGCGCCATTTGGTCCAATCAGGGATGTGACAGTCCCTCGCTCTACTTCGAATGTGATCTGCGAGGCCGCCGCAATGCCTCCGAAACTCTTGTAAACGTCATTGATCTTTAAAATAGGCTCACCGGAATCCTGATTGCCAGCCCTGAAAGAAGGAGTTGAAATTGGACGGGATTCCACGCGAGCCACAGGCGTTTTCCCGGACGGACTTTCAATGCCAACCCTGTTACCTTGTCCCTTTTCTTTGCCATACGATCGAAGTTTTCGTGAAATCCCAGGGATCAATCCTTCTGGAGTAAATATCAGAATCGCAACGAGGACGATGCCATAAAATATGTCCTTGTACTCGTCAAAAGAACTTAGGAGATTTGGTAATGAGGTTATGAACGCAGCGCCAAACAATCCGCCAAAGATATTCCCCAGGCCTCCAATTATTACCATGGTGACCAATTCCACGGAGAAGAAAATATCGAAAGTTTTCGGGCTTACGAACGACAAATAATGGGCGTACAGACTGCCTGCCACTGACGCAAAAACAGCGCTCAGCACGAATATTTTGATTTTGTAAACCTTGGTTGGGACCCCCATACAATTTGCCGCCGATTCCCCGGAATTAAGAGCCCTGAGCCCTCTTCCAACTCGCGATCTTGACAGATTGAGCCCCAAAACAATTGATATAAAGGCTGCAAACCAAATTAGAAAATACATTTTTAAGTCTGTGTCGATGGCCCAATTTCCCATAGTTAATGGCGGAATTCCTGGAAAACCTGAAGGTCCACCGGTGACTGAATCCCATTGCACTATTATTATGTTTGTGATGAGGTTAAACCCAAGAGTAGCCATTACGAGGTAATGGCCATGGAGTTCAAGAGTGGGAGTCCCGATCAACAACGCTATGAAACCCGTAAACACCGCGGCCAGGACAAGAGCGAGCCATGGATTGACTCCATGGCTGACAGTGAGGATTGACGAAGCATAAGCCCCTATCCCATAGAATGCCGCATGCCCTAGAGAAACCTGTCCGGCATACCCGATCAACAAGGTAAGACCGACCACGAGAATCGTATTGAGACCTATGATGTTGACAACGTTCAGATAGTATGAGTTAGAGATCAATAATGGGAAAGAAATTATGAAAAAAGCCAGAATAGCAAGCCCGATATTTGCTTTGCCATAGAGGGACTTTCCTGACATTTAAAGTCGCTCCGTCTCGCTATGGCCAAGTATCCCACTCGGTCTGACAAAAAGGACAAGAAGTAGTATCCCAAACGCAATGACATCCTTGTAGGTGGAAGAAACAACACCTGCGCCAACTGATTCAAGGACGCCGAGAAGAAGCCCACCCAGAACTGCTCCAAAACTATTGCCGTAGCCACCGAGAACTGCTGCGGCAAAACCCTTTAATCCCAACATAACACCTATATCGTATGAGAGCGTTGTAATAGGAACGATGATTATCCCAGCAACGGCTCCGAGCGCTCCACTTAGCGCAAAAGAAAGGGAAACCATTGAATTAACATTAACGCCCATCAACGAAGCGGCCCTGGGATTGCAGGCAGCAGCCCTCATAGCCTTTCCCAGTCTGGTTCTGTTGAAAAAGAATTGCAGGGCCAGCACAGATATGAGCGTAATACCAAAAATCCAGAGGTTTTGTGGCATTAACGTAGCTCCAGCCAATGATATCGGTGTATCACCTGAAAACGGCGGAAGCCCCATCTGGTTCTTTCCCCACAGAATCTTGAAAATACCTCTCATAAAAATGGAAACCCCGATGGTGATGAACACGAGAATGACAATGCTCCGGGATCTTGCCGGGCGAATGGCTATTCGTTCCACGAGAGTCCCAACGATTGTGACCGCCGTCACAGCCAGCGGGAAAGCGACAAGCAAAGGAGCTTTAAGACTGACGAGGAGAGAATATATTATTAACCCACCAAGTGAGACGAAGTCTCCCTGGGTAAAATTGACGATACCCGTAGCATTATGGATAACGCAAAATCCAAGGGCAATTAAGGCGTAAATACTGCCAGTTGTTAAACCAGCTATTATGAATTGGGCTAGATGGTCTGTCATGGATCTCACCATCGCATGATCTAACTTGTAGTTAGAAATGGACACCTACACGGGGAACAGCTAAACCTTGATTCTTGCCGAAAGAGTTTTCGGGGATACTGATACGATTTAAAAAATCCATATTAACATCCATATGCTTTAAATACAGTGATTTGTTGGCGCGGAGATTTTTGACAACAGGAAAAAGTGAATTTCATGAGAAAATTTGCTCGACAATCAAAAACGGGATGCGTTACATTATGTATACAGTATACAAATACTTATGTCGCACGCCGAATTTCCTGTCAATTACTTTCCGCAATCTATGCGATTGCTGTGTTTGAACAGCCCAATACCAGGCTGGGCTTGGAGAATTGAGGGGAAAGATGGAACTGTAAATCACGAGTCCAAAAATCCACGAAATGTGATGGACGCGAAACGATTTCCGAATATCAAGGAGGAATGATAAATGCGCGCGTTTGTACTAGGAGGCGCTGGTGGTATGGGTCAGGGTGTTGCCCGGGACCTGATTAAACAACAACAGGTGACTGCCGTTGTCCTGGGAGATTTGTACCCGGACCCGAAACGATTGGCGCCGAAACTGCGCGAAAGCGAAAAAGTTAATCTGATCCAGATGAACGTGAATGATCATGCAGGTATGGTGAGCGCATTCAAAAACGTTGATGTGGTGATTAACTGCGCCGGCCCCTTTTACAAGACTGCTGTCCCCGTCGCCAGGGCGGCCGTTGACGCAAAGGTAAACTACAAC
>JAMCYH010000285.1:1738-3340 GCA_023474025.1 Deltaproteobacteria bacterium | reverse complement strand
AATCATTAAAAAAACGGGGATATTGATATTACCTGTATTCCTGTCGATCTGGAGCTGATAGAAGAATTAAAATCAGATAAAAACCTGAGCTTAGCTTTGGAAGAAGGAAATCTGTGGGAACATCTTGCAATATGTCTTAGGCCCAAAGAATAATGTATGCCGGGAGAATGTGCGATTTATTATAAGCTCGATTGGTAAAATAAGTTTCATTTAAAAGATTTTGATTGTAAAATTAAACCGAATACTGATTTAAAATTGATTTTCCGGATAAAATATATATAATTTCATTTTCCAGGGTTATTTGTTTTTAAAATAATTTGATCTTGTCGGAATGGCGGAATAGGTAGACGCGCAAGGTTGAGGGCCTTGTGAACGCTTTAGTTCATGGGGGTTCAAGTCCCCCTTCCGACACCATGTTAAAAGCTACATTTTATCTCTTGTTTTGAGGGATAAAATGTTTTTTTATGTTCAAATAGATATGGATTTACAGGCAGGTATGGTAGTCCCAAAGGGCACCATGCTTTTTTTATATCCAGAATTAAAATTAGGAAGGTGATGTATATGAAAACAGTAACAACAATTGCTCCAAGGGAGGCACTTCCCAGGAAAAGAAACCTTTAAAAGTTGCCAGCTATTGCCGGGTTAGTACAGAGTATGAAGAACAAATCTCAAGTCTTGAATCTCAGGTTAGCCATTTTTCAACCTTGATTCAAGAAAATCCTGATTGGGAATTTGCTGGCATCTATGCCGAACAAGAATCCGGAACAAATATTGAAAGCCGTGAAGAAATGAACAGGATGCTTAAGGACTGCGAGCAAGGGAAAATTGATCTCATTCTCACCAAATCCCAGAATCTTGAGTAATGAAAAATATGTCGGCAATGTTATTTCTCAAAAGACCTACACTAAAGACTTTCTCAGCGGAAAGCAAGTGAAGAACAACGGCGAAGCAAGTGAAGAACAACGGCGAACTACCGCAGTATTTTATTGAAAATAATCATCAAGCTATTATATCCAAGGATATTTTTGATGAAGTGTAAAAAGGAGAAGGCCAGAAGATCACTAAAAGCAGAACAATCGCTGGGAATTCAAATATAGTAAGAAGATTACGCAAAGGCAGGATTTCCGTCAGATTGAAGCTAAATCGACTATTCTGCTACCTCAAGGGCAGGGTATTGGAAATTTAATGTAATAACACGTCGTACTTAGTATAATTAAAGTATATTTATACAAGATGGTAAATATTTAAGATGAGTATTATGTCTATAATGGGAAGCTGGAGGCAAATATCATGAAGTTTGAAATACTTTGTATGGATAATAAGGAGTCTGTAAAATCAAAGAAGTTGGAACGTTTGATATTAGCTTTTCAAGCAAATGATACCCTTTGGAGTGAAGAGATAAGTGTAGCCAAATGTTATGTCCAATGGTAAGACGACCAAATATTAAACTATGACACGAATAATAATTTCAATGAAGGCTTTCATAAAATGAATAACTGCATGAATATTCGCGAATCCAATGATACAGATCCCCTGAAAAAAAACGAACGTGATCGGTCTAATTTCGTCCGAGAATTGGTACAATCCCACCACAATAAACCA
>JAMCYH010000285.1:0-1725 GCA_023474025.1 Deltaproteobacteria bacterium | reverse complement strand
CGTCCGCCATGCACATAGTGGCACCGCCTAAACGCATTGTGCAATTCTGGGATGACCTTGATCGATTACCCCTGGATGTTAAGGAGTGCATGGCATCATGGAAGATACTCGAACAGTCAGGATTCGAACTTCAGGTTTTCGACGAAAACTCAACAAGGGAATTTATACGAGTTCATTTGGGTTCAAGATATGAAAAAGCTTTTGACAAGTGCTATCACCCTTCTATGAAGTCAGATTATTTCCGTTACAGCTACATTTATATAATGGGTGGCTTTTATATTGACGCAGACGACGTCTATCACGGCGAGAGAATAGATAACCTCTTCATTGATGGAAGGTTGAAACTTCAACCGTTCTGCTACGACATTGCAACGGCTCAGATGGTTCCACCTTCAGTTTTTGTCAATATAGGGGCAGACAACCTAAACTGGATTTATTACTTCAATACCACGCCTATGATCGCAGGTCCCAATCATCCTATAATAGAGCGTGCACTACGGAACGCGACGGAAGCCCTTGAACAAGAATCAAACGGCGAATTACCTGAAGTCCAATCAACCACAGGCCCAGGTAATCTCACAAGGTCTATATTTGAGGTAATCACCGAGGGAAGTTGCCCTGAGGAAACGATAGTGGTTGTGCATGATTGGGAGAAAACTTCTACGAGTAAATGGCCACTCAGTTATCGGAATGATAAGAGAAACTGGAGACTGTCAAATCAGCAAACCTATCGAGCGTCACGGGATACGGAGGAGCAATGAACCTAACTCGCCCATCAATGGCAATAGTCAGAAATATTTTCCGATTCTGGTTGACTCTTCGCCGGTTGCTGCCCAATCGAAAGTGTAAAACATTTTCTGTTCAAAGTTCGAGTAAATTCCCCGCAATTGACAAAATCTATGTCATCAACCTTGATCGTGAACCGGCCCGCTGGTCCAAAATGAAGCAAGAGCTTAAGTACATTTGGGACTCATCGGGAGTTGAAATTCTAAGACTCACAGAGCGCTATAGTGCTGTCGATGCCAATCAATTCTCTCATGAGCGAGAGAAGGACGCCGAAATTGATCCGTTTTATACGCTTGGAGATCAACTTTTTGTAGAACCCCAACCCTTAGTTCTCCCAACCCGTCTCGAGTTAAATACCCCAATTCGAATGAGCCGAGCGGAGATTGCAATCGCCCAGTCACACATCAATGTTTGGAAGAAGGTTGCTGCAGGTAATAATGAGAACGTACTTATCCTAGAAGACGATACATGGTTTCATTCCAATTTTGCCAAACATATGGATCAGGTATGGACAGAAATTGTAGCAGAAAATAATGTGAAAGGCGGATTCGACGTTCTTTATGTGTCGTATCTTGAAGTGAAGCACGGTGCCCCAAAAAGTTTCCTCTCAAATAATTTATTCCGACCAGTGCGTGGGCTCTGGTTTTTGTCCGGATATGTTCTATCGCGAAAAGGTGCAGAGAAGCTCCTTCGCCTGCTTCCTTGTCGTGGTCCTATCGACCTCTGGATAAATCATCATTTCGAAGTTTTAGATGTATTTGCGACAAAAAACTTTCTTATAAGCCAACGACGTGACATAACATCTTCAAATTCATATTCTATCCTTCCTGCACTCACTAAAATCGGTGCCATTAATAGCGAAGGAGCATCCTTATTCAATATTCGCCCAATTGAGCATCCTGTGTTTGCATTTGGTCCGGAAGGTTCCGGCCAAACATC
>JAMCYH010000160.1 GCA_023474025.1 Deltaproteobacteria bacterium | reverse complement strand
ATCTACGTACGAAGGGGTGATAAAGGAGTGACTTACTGGACATGGAAGGCAGCGCTTGGGTTCATGAAATACCGTTCGGGCGCTTTGCAATTTGGTCAACGTTGTTCACAGATTGAAGCGGAAGCAGGCGCCAGCATGTGGGAGATTCTTGAACCGCCTGCCAGGCCCAATAGTCACTGGGGGGATATGGGACGAGTGGATACACTAATGTTCTTTCTGCAACTATCCGCTACCTTTTAGCACAGTGCCTTTCGGGTTGTGATCCAGTGCCATGCTAGAGTATGATCTGTCCCGGTAAAAGAGGAAATTTTTCTATTTTTCGGTTAAAGATGAGTTTCCTTTTAAGTTATTACCACCTCTGATTTCTCTCGACATGACTAATTCTTTGAACATCATTGTAGTTGATGACGAAGTCAATATTCGACGGACCCTGTCGGTTTGCCTGGAATCTGATGGACACCAGGTTTCAGTCGTAAGTAATTTTAGAGACGCTCTTCTTGAAACCTCCCGGCGTTCTTTTGACCTCGCCTTTGTAGATCTTCGACTTGGCCCTGACGATGGATTGGATCTTATTCAGCCATTGGTCGCATCATCACCGTGGCTAAAGATCATTATGATTACTGCTTATTCCTCAATTGAAACTGCCGTAGAAGCTATTCGAAGAGGCGCATCCGACTACATTCCCAAGCCGTTTACTCCGGCTCAAGTCAGGTTGGCTGTAGAAAAGGTTTCTACAATAAGGTCCCTGGAACAAAAGCTCACACTGTTGCAGGAAGAACTTGGCAGATCGAACCCGGAACTGAACTTTACAAGCGCTAATCCAGTTATGCAAAGAGCCTTAAGTCTGGCTCGACAGGTAGCTTCAACTGACGCTTCTGTTTTAATCCGGGGAGAAAGTGGGACTGGAAAGACCGTCTTGGCCCGTCAAATTCATCATTGGAGTAACAGGGCGTCAAAGCCATTCGGCATAATTTCCTGCCCATCCTTATCTCCGGAGTTGGCCGAAAGCGAGTTGTTCGGACATATCAAAGGCTCATTCACAGGGGCTATCAGAGACAATCCAGGCCGGATAGCCACCAGCGAAGGTGGCACACTTTTTCTCGATGAAATTAGTGAGTTGCCTCTAGCGGTTCAGCCCAAGCTTTTGCGGTTTCTGCAGGACAAAGAATATGAACAAATGGGCTCTCACAGGACCCGTAAATCGGATGTGCGAATAATATCAGCCACAAATGTGGACCTTGAACACGCTATCGAGCATTCGAGATTTAGAGAAGACCTGTTTTATCGGTTGAATGTAATTCAGATTGAAATTCCACCCTTGAGGGAAAGATCTGAGGACATTGTTACCCTTGCGGAAAAGTCACTGCTTTTTTTCAGTCGCAAGTATCATCGTTCTCTCGAAGGGTTTACGGATGAAGCTCTGGCTGCGCTCCAGGATTACATTTGGCCGGGTAACGTGAGGGAATTAAGAAATGTGCTGGAGCGGGCTGTTATACTTTGCCCTGGCGATAAAATCAGCATAGATGATTTACCAAACAAAATAGCTCCGGCTGAAGCGACGTTACGGATAGGCGACGCTGTAACTCTGGGCAGGATCGAGGAAGAACACATCAGGGCAGTGCTTTTAAACTGCAAATCCATTAAGGAAGCGGCTGACATACTTGGCATAGACCAGGCCACTCTTTGGCGTCGCAGAAAACAGTATGGAATCTGAAAGCGACAAATAAAACAATTTTTTATCGAAGCGATGCCACCTCTATTCCATTGCATGATGCAAGGCATGGACGCCCTTGATCATGCAAATTGCAATCTCACCGGACTACTGATTATTTAACTTATTAATATCATATCACATATATTACAGCCTCGTTTGGCGCCATCCTTGCCTTTTATTCTATTGGAGGTCCCTCAATGCTGGGAATTCGTCAGAAATTGTCTTTGGGGTTTGGTGGGCTGCTAGCCGTCATTGTGATCATCGGTCTAGAAAGCGTATCCCTGCTCTCTGAACTCGGCGGTTCAATAGATGTCATACTAAAGGAAAATTACCGTAGCGTGATCGCGTGCCAGGATATGAAAGAAGCTCTGGACAGCATGGATCGCGGAATGTTGTTCATACTCCTTGGCTATCAATCTCAAGGAACCGATCTTATAAGCAAAAATAGAACGTCATTTCGAAAAGCGCTCGATGTTGAACTTCAAAATATCACAATAGAGGGAGAGGCGGAAAAGGCGGCACGTCTTCAGGAACTGTTCACCCAATTTTCACAGGCGATGGAATCAGCGACCCAACAAGGGGCGTCCAACGATGGTATGCGAGAAGCCTATTTTTCGTCGCTTCTGCCATTGTTTCAGCAGATAAAAACAAACGCCGACGAAATTCAGGATATGAATCAGCGAAACATGAGCGATGCAAATCAGCTTGCTCTTAAAAAGGCTAAGGCGGCCCGTCGGCTTATGCTGATGTTACTCGTGTTTGGCGCGTTGTTGGCGGTAGCCTTTGTGCTCCTCATAGGCAAGTGGATCATTCAGCCGATAGCCGGCCTTACCTCATCAGCCCTGGAAATAAAATCTGGAAATTTGGACCTGGTAGTTCCCACCCGTTCAAAAGATGAGATTGGGACCTTAGCCGAAACCTTTAATGATATGGCGGCGGCGCTTAGAGAATTCCGCCGAACACGCGCAGCTCAGTTGATTAACATCAAACGCGTCACTGAACAGGCGTTTAAGGTCTTACCTGAGGCCGTGATTATCGTGAACACCGAGGGAATGATAGAAATCGCAAGTGAAATGGCGACTCAATTGTTCGACCTTCGACCGAATGACAAGATAGACGATGCGCCTCATGGGATTGTTGATCTCTACAACGAAGCTATGCTGACCGGACGAGCAATAGAACCACAGAGTTCTCAATCGCCAGTCCAGAAGTTCATTAAGGGGAAGGAACATTATTTTCATCTGAAGGCTGTTCCTATTCTGGATAATTATCAGCAGCCCACTGGCGTAATTATTTCGCTATCAGACGTTACTTTGGAAAGAGAGCAAAATGAAATGAAAAGGGGAGTAGTTTCAACGGTTTCCCATCAACTTAAAACCCCTCTCACATCTATAAGAATGTCACTCCATTTGCTCCTGGAAGAAAAAGTCGGGACACTTTCAGAAAAGCAGGCCGACTTGCTAGTCACCGCGAGGGAAGAGAGTGATCGTCTTCATCTGATCCTGGAGCAATTGCTAAACATCAGCCGTATAGAATCTGGAAAAACCACCATGGACCTCAAGACGATCAGGCCTCACGAACTGGTTTTGGAATCCATCGAACCCTTTCGCAGCGAAGCTATGGATCGGGGGGTCACGCTGGAAGTCAAACTGCCTGACGACCTGCCGGATGTGCTGGCTGATCCTTTAATGGTATCGCAGGTCTTTGCCAATTTGCTCTCTAACGCATTAAAATACTCGGACCCGGGCGGTCAAGTTCTCGTATCGGCCGAAAGCAGGGAAGATTCTGTACTATTTTCCGTGTCAGATACGGGAAGAGGCATCCCCGCCCAATATCTTAAAAAGATCCTGGAAAATTTTTTCCGGGTACCAGGACAAACCGTCGAATCAGGGTTAGGGCTAGGACTGTCAATTGTTCAAGAGATCGTGGAAGCTCATGGTGGAGCGGTAACTGTTGAAAGCCGTGAGTCTGAAGGAAGTATTTTTACGTTTTCGCTGAAGCGTTCTGATGGCGTTTTTGAGGAGGAGTCCTAATATGATTGATTTTATTTTCATCTTGAGTCTCATAGTTTTTTTTGGGCTATGCGCCTTATATTGCATCGCATGGGAAAGGATTTGAACCATGTTTAATATTATTGTGGGTTGCATAGGCGTGACGCTTATTGTGTATCTGTTCATAACGGTTCTAAGGCCTGAAAAGTTCTGACGAGGTAAATGCATGATGAACTATTTCGGATGGATTCAACTGGCGCTGTTTGTTGGTCTCCTGCTTGCTCTTACCAAGCCCATGGGCGTTTATCTGAATCGAGTCCTGGATGTTGACGGTAAGACTTTTCTAGACCCGATTATGCGACCGGTTGAGCGGTTATTTTATTTCCTGCTGGGCATTGACCCGAGGAAAGAGCAGGACTGGAAACAGTATTCGTTTTCCTTGATCGCATTCAGCCTTGTGGGAGCATTGTTTACCTATGCGATTCTTCGATTACAGCATCTCCTACCATTAAATCCTCAAGGTTTTGGGCCTGTGGGTGACCATCTTTCATTCAACACAGCGGTAAGTTTTGTCACCAACACGAACTGGCAGAGTTACGGTGGCGAATCAACCATGTCATACTTTTCACAAATGGTAGGGTTGGCGCTCCATAATTTCACTTCCGCAGCCGCAGGAATAGCCGTAGCGGCTGCCCTGGTCCGGGGCGTTTCAAAAAATTCCTCGCAAACCATTGGTAATTTCTGGACAGACCTGACTCGAATAATTCTCTACTTACTTTTGCCGATCTGCGTGGTTTATTCGATATTCCTGGTATCCCAAGGGATGATCCAAAACTTTAAACCGTATGAGACAGTTCAAGTGGTCAACCCCTATACCGCTCAGGTCATTAAGAAAGACGTCGACGGTCAGGAAATCAAGGATGAGCGAGGCAACCCAGAGGCAGAGGAAAGAAAAGTCGAAACGCAGACCATAGTGCAAGGCCCGATGGCTTCTCAAGTAGCCATAAAGACCTTGGGAACCAACGGCGGCGGTTTTACCAATGCCAACGCTTCCCACCCCTATGAGAATCCAACACCTCTCTCCAATTTTCTGCAAATGTTGTCGATTCTATTGATCCCCAGCGGGTTGACATACTATCTCGGACGGATGGTAAAGAACCAACGCCACGGATGGGCGGTCTGGAGCGCCATGGCCATAATCCTGTTTGTTGGATTGCTTGTCTGCTGGTGGGCGGAATCCACTGGGAACCCTCACTTCCGGGCATTGGGAGTCGATGCTTCATCAGGCAACCTGGAGGGCAAAGAAGCTCGTTTTGGTATTTTCAATTCTGCGCTCTTTGCAACCACAACGACTGGCACTTCTTGTGGCGCTGTAAATTCCATGCACGATTCTTTCACTCCGTTAGGTGGGTTGATTCCGATGCTTAACATCCAGCTGGGCGAGGTAATTTTCGGCGGTGTTGGGGCTGGTTTATACGGAATGCTGGTTTTTGTTGTACTAGCCGTGTTTCTTGCCGGCCTGATGATCGGTAAGACCCCGGAATACATCGGCAAGAAGATAGAAGCCTACGACGTAAAAGCGAGCGTAATGTTCATCATGGTCCCTGTCCTGAGCATTCTCGGCTTCACAGCCTGGGCCGCTATAAGTCCGTGGGGCCTGGCAGGTTTGAATAATTCAGGGCCTCACGGCTTCAGCGAGATCCTGTATGCGTACTCATCCGCTGCAGGCAACAATGGCAGCGCTTTTGCGGGGCTCAGCACAAATTCCTACTGGTACGATATCACGTTGGGAATAGTTATGCTCCTGGGAAGATTTTTCATGATCGTTCCGGTCCTTGCCCTGGCCGGAAACCTGGCAAAAAAGAAACTCGTCCCACAAAGCGGAGGCAGTTTTCCTGTGACTGGGCCCATTTTTACGATGCTTTTGATAGGCACGGTGTTAATAGTCGGGGCATTGACCTTTTTCCCCGCTCTGTCACTTGGACCAATTGTCGAACATTACATCATGACTCATTCGAGCACTTTATTTTAAAAGGATAAACCAGGATGACTGCGAAAGCGCTTTCAATCTTTGATCGAGAGATATTGAGTCAAGCCGTTGTAGAATCTTTCAAGAAACTCAATCCGGTAAAAATGTTAAAAAATCCGGTAATGTTTGTCACCGAAGTTGGGGCAGCCATCACCACTGCGAGCATAATTTTCGGACCTGGTAACGAGTCTTTGGGGTTTGGTTTTCAGATCGCTATTTGGCTCTGGTTCACCGTGTTATTCGCCAATTTTGCCGAGGCGGTAGCTGAAGGACGGGGAAAAGCTCAGGCTAACGCTTTGCGAAAAACCCGCACACAGACCATAGCGCACCATCTTCTTCAGGACGGTTTGGTACAACAGGACATCCCGGCGGATAAGCTTAGGAAAGGGGATGAAGTGGTTGTTTCCGCGGGGGAGATCATCCCGGCTGACGGTGAAGTAATTCAGGGGGTCGCGTCTGTTGATGAATCCGCGATCACAGGAGAATCCGCCCCGGTGATCAGGGAATCCGGCGGAGACAGGAATTCAGTGACAGGGGGTACAAGAGTCCTGTCAGATTTCCTCATAATCAGGGTAACAGCCAACCCCGGGGAAAGTTTCCTCGACCACATGATCAAATTGGTCGAAGGCGCCCAACGCCAAAAAACTCCTAACGAGATAGCGCTGACGATTTTGCTGGCGGCCCTCACTATTATTTTTCTCGTGGTGATACTTAGTCTGAAGTTTTTCGGGATGTATTCCGGGGTCTTTTTTTCGATCACTGTCCTGACAGCTCTACTTGTCTGTCTGATACCAACTACGATTGGTGGCCTCCTGAGCGCTATCGGTATAGCCGGAATTGATCGCCTCGTACAAAAGAATGTCCTCGCTATGAGTGGCAGGGCAGCCGAAGCCGCTGGTGACGTCGATGTCCTGCTATTGGATAAAACAGGAACTATTACTTTAGGCGATCGTCAAGCTACCGAATTTATACCCGCCTACGGAGTTCGCGCCGAAGAATTGGCGGATGCGGCGCAATTGGCGTCTTTGGCCGATGAAACCCCTGAAGGTAGGAGCATTGTTGTCCTTGCCAAACAATATGGACTTAGGGCGCGGACCCTTTCTGAAATGCCGGCCGCCACATTCCTCCCATTCAAGGCGGAAACCCGAATGAGTGGTGTGGACATTGACGGCAGAAAAATACGGAAAGGGGCGCCTGACGCTGTAATCAAATTTGTCGGCGGTCATCTGCCGCCGTCAGTTGATGACGCGGTAGCCAGGATTTCCAATTCAGGTGGAACAGCGTTGGTAGTAGCTGAGAATGAAAGAGCCATGGGTGTAATTCATCTAAAGGATATTGTGAAAGGCGGTCTGAAAGACAGATTCGAACGTTTTCGTTCTATGGGGATCAAAACTGTTATGATCACGGGCGACAACAGGTTAACGGCGGCCGCTATCTCCCAAGAAGCGGGAGTTGATGATTTCCTTGCGGAGGCTAGACCCGAGGACAAACTCGCCCTTATTAGAAAGGAACAGGCCGCCGGTCATCTTGTGGCCATGACCGGTGATGGCACCAATGACGCCCCTGCGTTGGCTCAGGCTGACGTTGGGGTCGCCATGAATACTGGCACTCAAGCCGCAAAGGAAGCCGGCAACATGGTGGATTTGGATTCAAATCCCACCAAGCTAATTGAGATAGTGGAAATTGGAAAACAAATGCTCATGACACGGGGCGCCTTAACTACTTTCAGCATAGCTAACGACGTGGCTAAATATTTTGCAATTATCCCCGCAATGCTTGTAGCCACATTCCCGGTAATAAGCCCATTAAACATTATGGGACTTCATTCACCACAAAGCGCCATCTTGAGCGCAGTCATATTCAATGCGTTGATCATCGTGGCGCTGATACCGCTCGCATTACGCGGAGTCCGTTTTCGACCGCTCACAGCCGCTGTGCTTCTGCGTCGCAACCTCCTCATTTATGGACTTGGCGGACTTGTTGCGCCTTTTGTGGGAATTAAACTGATAGACTTATTTATTTCAGCGCTGCGACTGGCATAGAGCAGGAGGATTCAAAATGAATAATTTAATTTCTCAGATTCGGATTTCGTTGGTCGCAACCATCGTTTTGGCTGTTATCTTGTGTGGCGTTTATCCAGCCCTAATATGGGAGATTGCTCAAGCGTTATTTCCAGACAAGGCGAACGGTTCCCTGGTTATTCAGAATGGTAAGATAATCGGCTCACAACTGATCGCTCAGAACTTTACCGACGCCAAATATTTTCATCCCAGGCCCTCATCAGCAGGAGACACAGGATATGACGCTACAAGTTCAGGCGGAAGTAATCTGGGGCCAACATCAAAGAAGTTGATAGATTTAGTCAGAGAACGTGTAGACACGTATCGCGCTGAAAACAATTTGCCTCAGACCATTTTAGTGCCGGCAGACGCTGTAACATCTTCGGCTAGTGGCCTGGATCCTCATATCAGTGTCCAAAATGCGCTTCTTCAGGCCAAACGTGTGGCGAAAGCCAGGGGAATTGCCGAAAATGTTGTACTCTCGAAAATTCAGGCAAATACCCACGGCAGGGACTTGGGGATTCTTGGTGAGCCACGAGTTAATGTGTTGAGACTTAATCTTTCACTGGACGCGAGTTAAAATTGACGGCTTTGGTAGGAGATAGGCCTGGTAGCTTTTTAAGGATGATCCGTCGCTCACAGCGTGGAAGATTCAAGATTTATCTTGGATATGGCGCCGGCGTGGGAAAAACCTATCAGATGCTTCTTGAAGGTCACCGGATGAAGGCGGAGGGGATCGATGTGGTAATCGGTCTGGTTGAGACCCATGGCCGACCAGACACTGCAAAACTAATTGAAGGATTGGAGGTTGTTCCGAAGCATAAGGAGGAATATCGCGGTATTTCGCTTGAGGAGATGGACGTTGACGCAATAATAGCGAGAAAACCTCAAGTTGCCTTAATTGATGAACTCGCGCACACCAATGCGCCTGGCAATAGAAACCCTAAGAGATATCAGGATGTTCAGGAAATTCTGGCAGCGGGCATACACGTAATAACAACTCTTAATGTTCAGCATCTTGAAAGCCTGTACGACACGGTTGAAAAGAATGTTCACGTCAAAGTCAGGGAGCGTATACCCGACTGGATCCTGGGTGAGGCTGATGAAATTGTCAATGTGGACATTTCGCCCGAGGACTTGCAAAAACGTCTCCATGATGGAAAAATTTACCCTTCAGAGCGGGTTCAGACAGCTCTTTCAAATTTCTTTACAAGCGACAACCTTGAGACCCTCAGGGAACTTACCCTCCGGGAGCTAGTATCCCAAATCGATACTAAAAGACGTGAACACTTTGACGACCAAAGCCAGATGGCGCCGGATCAGGTTATGGTGTGCCTGAGTTCGAGAGGCCCAAACAGCGCCCGGTTGTTACGTTACGCATCACGTTTGGCAGGCCGCTTAAACCGAAACTGGTACGCCCTGTATGTTCAAACGCCCTCGGAAGAGCCCACCGTTATAGATCCGCGCACTCAGACAATTCTCTCCGAAACGCTTACACTGGCCAAACAACTTGGAGCCATTGTTTTTACTTATAAGGGCTCAGATATTACAGAAACATTATTACGTTTCGCAAAAGAGTACAGGGTTGGACATATAGTTATCGGCACTCCTGGACCAATTCCTTTCTGGAAAAGAATAATGGGCAAACGGAGCCTTGTTGAGAATCTGATCCAAAACGCCACGGGGCTGACCATTGTTGTGCTTGATACCCGCGAACCTCTTGTTGCGCAAGAAGATAATGAAGAATCGAAACCTGGAACAGTTGCTAATTATTCGGGCACACATGTCCCAAACGCCAACGTGTTGAGGCTGACTTTGTTGCTCTCTCCGAATCAGATAGTGTTATGGGACAACCCGATAAACAAGAGAGACCTTTTGGAACAACTCGTAAAGCGGCCTGCCAATGGCACTCGTACTCACTCCGTAGCAGATATTCTAACGGGTTTGATGAAACGAGAGGATGAATCCTCGACATTTTTTAATGAAGGAGTGGCTTTCCCTCATTTACGTCTCACCGGAATCGGGGTACCACTGCTAGCTCTGGGGATAGCTTCGAAGGGGGTATCGGATGTTCTTACCGAACTCCCTGTAAAACTGGTTTTTTTAATACTTTCACCAGAAGAGGACCCAAGCCTGCAGGTTAGACTCCTGGGGATGCTCAGCCGACTCGTGAGAAACAAGAATTTCGTTGAGCAGGTCGTAGAAAGTGACAGCAGCGAAAGAGCGTGGATCAGCATCCTGAACTTTGAAAAAGAAGTCTCACACAAATAAACCTGCATCCGGTTTAAGGGACAACAGAATCTTCAGAAATGTCCTTTCGGATTTGTGTTAGTTATTAGGGTTTAGCAAAAGCCCTCTTGCCAGTTAATTGGCATTTCTCGTGGTGTTATTTGCCGACTATAATCTCCCTGACTTTTTGTTCGACCTGTTCCTGAATTCTCAGCATCTCGCTTTCTATTTCCTGCCTGATGCCTTCATATTCCTCGTTATTAAGCCCCGGCTTAACCTCGGTAGGCTTACCAAAAGCCATTACGATAGTGCTAAAAGGGAGCGGCAGAATCATGGAATCCCATGAATGAAATTGTATTTTTCGAGTAGCCCAGCTTACGAAAGGCACGACTGGTTGGCCGGTTTCTTTGGCCACAACAACTATACCTATCTTCACCTGCCTTGACGGACCTCTCGGAGCGTCAACGGCCAACCCGGAACAGTATTTGCGTTCGTTGATAATATCTATCATTTCCCAGAGAGCCTCTTTTCCACCCTTGGAAGATGATCCCCTGGTGGTATCGTATCCCATTCGTCGAATGCTCCTGTCTATTATTTCACCGTCCCATGAACGGCTAACCATGACCACTCCAGGATACCTTCTACAGTAATATACCGGGAAAAGCATCGTCCCGTGAAAACAGGCGCAGGCAAACGGCCGTTTTTTACAAACTGCGTCCTCATACTCACGATTGAGGAATATTTTCCTGGAAGTCAAATCTACGAGCCTAAAATAACCCGAAACCATTCTAGGGATGAGAAACAGGATCAGTTTGAACCAGATACGATTACCCTTTTCCGTTTTACGATCCTTTGCCAAAAAACCTCCTTGGACCTTTGTTTTGGTTTATTTGCGAAAAACCGATTTTGGCTGCCTATGGGATAGGGGGAATTACTGAGGTTAGAACCACCGTCTATTGAATAACTATTTCAGGGGGGCTCCAATTTCACAAATGGCTATACTCCACGGAAAATGATTCAGCCGCCAAAAAACTATGAACGAACTCTAGCGCCGGCATTTTTCCAACGCCTCGCGCGCTGCCTCCCTAACATCAGGGTCAGGGTCGTCAGTAGCTCTTTCGAGCCCAGAAACAGCGGATTTTGACCCAATACGTCCCAGCAAGGAAGCCGTATCTCCTCTTAGCCCTATGTCATCCGATTGAAGTAAGTCAATCAATCTATCAAGGATCGGGTCCAGTATTGCAGGGTTCCGATCAAGGGCTTCCTCCATAACCAGAAGAGCCCCCATGCGTCGCGAAAACTCTTTAGACAAATAAATGGGCACGATAGCATCCGGACATTCCCTTTCACATAACAAAACCGCAGCGTCTTCGGCCCTACCCGATTGAATCATCGACAACAATATTGTGGTCATCGAACTATCATCATCCAGAACAATCAGATGCCTAGCCAGGTCATTTACGCTAATGTCACCGACAAGAGTCAACCCCTCATTGATTATAATCGCCGGGGTAGATTTTATCTTGTATCGTTCAGAGATTTCCGGAAAATTTAACGCGTCAATTACCGAAACGTTGATTTGCTGGCTGTAATTGGCCACGGTTAGGACAGACTTCACGGTTTCCGGACAATGGGGGCAACCCATGGCGACAAATACCAATATGTTTCGTGGCGTCGCAAGGTTTTTAATCTTGTCATTGTCGGGAAACACAGGAGGATTGGACGCGCCACCCAGCCATCCTATGGCATCAAGAAAAGGAGGAAATTCTGGGCCTTCTGGAAAAACCATATAATTGATGTTGGAATGTTCACCGTTTGAAAGAGTCAAGCATGGCTTACCAGGAAACAGAGACACTCCCCCCTCTTCTATCATTATGCGCTCCAGGGAGACCCCCTGAAGTTGCCGCGCTATGTTGGCCAGATTAGTTTCAAAGATGTTCTGATCACCTGTTAGATTGACACATAGCGTCACAGGTCTCGTCATCTTCTGGCTAACTTCCTGGACACGAATCAGGTCGTTGTCAGAGAGCACTGTTATCTTTCCTTATCCCGGTGTGTCGTTTGGACAAAAGGCCTGTATTTCAGGGGGTGCCAGGCACAAAGCTCGTTGTGACCTGACCGGAACCCTGTGGCACGGCATACGGAGACTGCACTCCTCTTACCGGAGCCGGCATGTAACTCCAAAAATATTGCCCCACCTGCCAGAGTCCGTCGGCAGCCTTTGGCAAAAGGCCTTGAGGTTGATTGTTAACAGTGTTTTGTCCTTGTTGATTTTGTGGCATAATTATCGCAGGTTGACCATAAATGTTCATAGGCCCCTGATATGTCCTGTCATAGATTTCAGACGTTTGGGCCATTGAGGCCAGGCAAAGAATGAACACCAGAGATACGACAAATAGTGGGACAGTTTTCATGAACGGCCTCCGAAATAATATGTCTAATTTAGTATATCATGACAATAGATGGAGATAAAGAGTGAACTGGCCAAAAGCTCGAACTGTTCGTTTTCCTGGAATAGCTTGACATACCTTGCTTACCATGACACAGAGAATCTTAGTTATCAGCGGATGGGAGATTTATTGATGATTCATAATCGGTTTTTTAAATCTTTCTGTATAATTGTAACAGTTTTTTGGTTCACCTCGTTAGCCGGTGATTCCATAGTTTTTGCCGGAAGATTCGGCGGAGGGTATCGGAGTTCTGGTTCGTTCAGTTTTGGTCGAAGTCATTCCTGGTCCTCTTCAACACGCGGGACATGGAACAGAAACGGAGGAGGCTTTTTCGGAAGACATGAGTCCTCTTCCGGATATTCAAAACCAACCGCTAACCCCTCGGCTCCGAAATCTTCGCCTTATTCAAAGCCTACAGTCCCAGGGGCGCCTTCCCAATCGGGCTATACGAAGCCAAAAATGCAGACAGAAACTGCGCCAGCAAGCAGTTCGGGCTACTCAAAACCTTCAGATTTTAACAATAAAACTTCTTCGGGATATAAAAAACCATCAGCGGCTGCAGGATCGACCACTGGTTTTTCCGGCGGTTCCAAATTCGATAAAAGAACAATTCAAGAACAAAAGAAGGTAGCTGCCCAGGAATCCTTGAAGGCTTATAAAACTGAGCAGACAAAATTCAAGGAACCAGCGTTCAAGGTGGATCAGTCGAAATACGAGTCTAATCCTCTATATCAGAAGGGAAAGGTTTATTCCGGTTTCGACTACAACAATTATTATGGCAATAGAGACAACTACTACAAATCCCAGGGATATCAACCTCCTCCGTATGCGTACAACACCGCGCCGAGTTTTGGGATCTTCGATTCCCTTTTTCTTTTTTGGATGCTGGATCACATTAGCAACAGGAATGTAGCTGCCACTGCTTACAATCATTCAGACGATCCAGGATACAAAAAGTGGCGACAAGATACGGAAAACCTGGCCAAAGATAACGCTGAGTTAAAAACCAAGTTGGATGAGCTTGATAAGCAGGTCAAATCCATGGCGGGCTCCCCCAAGGATCCCGGCTACTTGCCTAAAGGAGTCCCCGCCGATGTCGCCCTGGCCGCGACAGCTCTTGCCACAAAGAAGCCTGAAAAACCACCGTTAAGATTGGTTACCGGTCAGGAGGGAGGTTGGTACTCGAGGTTTGGAACGATTTTCAAGAAAGATGCTCGGGATTTAGACGTAACGTTAATTAATTCGCCGGGTTCCATGGACAATCTTAAAATGCTTGTCGATGGGAAAGCGGACCTTGGCATAGTTCAGTCCGATGCTTTGGCCCTAATGAACAAAAAGTTTCCTGGGAAAAAACTCGTATCAGAGCAAACAACACTGTTTCTTGAGTACCTCCAGTTAATTGCGAACAGGGCTGGTGGGATCAAATCCATCAATGACATAGACCCAAAGAAAAATGTTGTTTACGTTGGACCTGTAGGTTCGGGCTCAGCTCTGACCTGGGAGACTCTATGTGAAAAGAACGAATCTTACAGAAAAGTCCCAGTTGTTAATTCTGATTTTTTGACTGCGCTCCGAGAAGTGGAAAAGAATCCACGGGCCTTGATGCTGTTTGTGGGAGGTCTCAATAGCGATTTCCTGAGAAAAGCGGAAGAACTTGCCAAAAAATCCGGCAACTTAGCCCTGGTAGCCGTGGATGACAACAGCGTTAAGAATGAGAAAGATGAGAATGGGAATCCTATTTACTCAATGGTTCAGATTCCCGGCAATATCTACCCGTACCTCGAGAAAGGCTGGATATTCAGTCATGAAACCAAGACACTAGCTGTTCATGCTGTACTGGTCTTGAGAACTGAATGGGCTTCCCAGTATGGGCCTCCAGCAATGGATGATTTGTCATTGGCTATTAATCAGGTTCGTCCCGATATCCAGAGATTGGTCAATGGTTCCAAATCGATCTAGATATGATATAGTTAGCTGAACTTAAATCGAAACATCTTTTTTATAAAAGGAAGGAATGGCCTGAAATCACGAGGGCCAATACAAATAATGTCATCTACATGGAACATCTTCAAGAAAATCGGACAGAAAAAGGTCAATGAGTACAAGGAAAACATTGAAAAGAGTTTTTCCGAAAGAATCGATGTCGATTTACCTCTCGGATTGCGATTTAACTGCCTGGTGGAAGCCCCTGAGGTTGACTTTATCCTCGCCGGTTCAGATCTTTTAACAAAGTACCCTGGTTCAAGCTGCTCCGTAGTTTCAATCGGGAAGTTTATTGTCGGCGACTCTATGGTTTACCGTTTCTATCTGGACTCATCGGCGGGCCCATACCTGCTTCAGGTTGCAGTGGATAGTAAAAGGATCATTGAGGAATGTAAACTTTTCATGCCTTACGACGAAATCTATCCTGCAAACCCGGATGACTGGGCTTTCTGGCTGGCGGAGGAAGATGGATATATTGGCTTGAGCGTTTTCGACACCAAGAACTCGATCCGGTTTTTCAGGGTTTGGGAGGATCAGGGTTCGGTCAGGATCGTCGAACAGGACCGATCCGGCGCCAGCATTGACAGGATACCTCCGGTGCGTTTTATTGAAAAAATTTACCTGGATCCCTACGGGGAGAAAACCGAAACGGTCACTTATGACGCAATGCTTTACGGTAGGCAGGTCACAGAAAATGTCGACGAATTTCTGATGATATCAGCCGTTGATCAATCTGATGGCGCTTCTGTTCAGATAATGGTCGGCGTAGAATTGGCGCCGACATCCTTAAAGGTCATTTAGCGAAATACGAGGCAGGAGGATTACCTATGGGTGGAATTTTTGGATTCCTCAGGAGTTTTGGCGTTGAAAAACTTGGGAAAGTCGGTGACAGCATCACCCAAAAAATTGTTTCGTGGGACCCGGAGACGGCTTCTCAGGCTGAAATTGAAGAGATGATCCGCGAACTGGACAAAATAACTGTCGAAGCGGGCAAGGCTAGGGCCGATTATGATCGGGACCAGGCAGAAGCGGAAGCCGCCCAAAAAAATTACGACAAGTTTATTTCGGCTGCTGAACTTTTAAACAAAAGGCTTGAAGAAGCTCAGTCTTCAGGAGATCAATCCAAGGCGCAGGAACTCTCAGCTAGCTTGAACAAACTATTGGGAGAGCTTGAGACAATGAAACCGCAAGTTGAAAAGGAGCTTAAAGAATCCCAGGAAGCTAAAGAGTATTTCGAAGAATTGAAAGAACTGGCCGAGGTTACCGCAGACAAGGTTAAAAAGGCGAAAGACATGCTCGAAAAGGGACGCAGGGACATGCAACGAGCTGAACTCGAGCGTCAGCGGGCAGAGGCAAAGGCCGAAAGAGCTCAAAAGATGGCGGGCCTTAAAGACGATACCTCGAGTTTAGGCGTGGCTCTTGCTGCAATGAATCGGCAGGCTGACGAAGCCAGGTCCGTCGCAGCAGCCTCTGAAATGAAAGCGAAGCTTCTTTCTCCGGAACGCCAGGGACAGGACGAAAACATTAAGGCCGCACTAGCAGAGGTTTCAGGGGCGCCTGAAACTAAAGCCTTATCGTTTTCTGATCGGCTTTCAAGCTTAAAAAAATAAATAAGACCGAACCGCAGGATGTGGAGCATGTTTGAGGTTGACTGCTCCACATCCACAAATATCGGACAAACCCCGCGCCTGGAATTCAGGTTCAATTTTTTATAACAAGCGTCAGCCCAGAAACTCCTTCTTTTGCCTTCAGTTGCTTCGCGAATTCATCAGCTTTCTTTTCAGAATTGAATTCACCTACAAATAATCGGTACTGTATTCCGGCTTTTGGTCTGGCTATTGGTCTCAAAGCCACAGGGTATCCCTTGGATCGCCATTTTTCAGCCCACTCCTGGGCTACTCTAGGATAACTGAATACACCAATCTGAACGGAATATACCTTTGTCCCTCCGATGGGTTTCGGCGAGGTGATGGTTGGTTCCGGACCTGGGGGACAGGTTTTTCCCGATAAAGCAGGCGCTGAAAAATCGGTTTCTTCTTTAACCTTGTTTGCGATCTGCTGAGCCTCATCGTGGCTAGGAGGCTTGCTCTGAGTTTCAGTAGGCTTAGGCTTTTGGGTTATGGTGTCGTTTAAATTTTTGTTCTCATCTTCTGATTTTAATTGCTTGTAAAAAGTTACTTCTGTGGCTGCACGGAGGGTCTTTTCTTCCGGTTTCGCATCTACACCAGGGGTTTGGGTTGGAACGACGGTTACAACACTTTTACTATTCGATTGTTCGACCGATTGTTTGCCGATGGCTGTTTGTTCACGGATCAACTTTAGATTGAAAATGGTAAGGCCAACCATTACGGCAACCGTCATTAAAACACCAAGAACCAAGAGCCCATTTTTCGGTCTGTTCGATTGGCAAAGCTCTTTCCGACCGGTCTTCGAGCGATATTTCCCTGAAATTTGTTTTTGTAACTTTCCAAGCAATTAAAATCAGAAGATGAGAACAAA
>JAMCYH010000242.1 GCA_023474025.1 Deltaproteobacteria bacterium | reverse complement strand
TAATACAAAAGTCGGTAATAAAGCAGGAATTATCTACGAGGAAGATAAACGTCTCGGAGATGATCCTCAGCGCCGCCAACCAGACATCACCCGCGAATGCATTCCAACTGATCGCCAAGAGCTCCGGCAGTAGGGGAGTGGACTTTGATTTTTGCCCAGTCTTGCGGATATTTTACTGGAAATTGAGTGAATGCTCCGGATCCTTCGGGGTTTCCATCCCACGCATCGGTCGAACCCCAATCCTTGACCGAGTAGGATGAAGCTGCAGTAATCTTAACGAAATCGAAGCCGTATGTGTTTTGAAAAAGAACCACAGATCTGGCAAGGTTGAAAGGATTAAGATCATCAGTGGGAAAATGCCGCCATAAAGCAACAGGCGGACGTTCGACCGTTTCTCCTGTAATGCATCTTTCAAGTCGTTCCCTTGAATTCATCATTTGGGGTCCTCACTCAATTTGCTTGAGACTGTATTAAAGGTCCAATATCGGTTTGCCACGAAATTCCAAAGCATAATCACCAGGATGGCAATGCCTAAGGATATATTATGACCGATAAAAGTAGGCGTGAAGAGGTCTGGAACAACTTTCGCGGCAAGGGGGATTAGCTGCTTTTCGAGCCAGGCAAATAAGGGTGTGCGGATTGCCAGTCCGATTACGCTAACAATTGCGAACTGGATCAGTTGTTTGATTACGTGGCGATTTCGTGATTCAGGAAAGGTCCAGGCACGATTGAGGATAAAATTATTGACAACCGCCAGGCTAAACGAAATTACACTTGCCACGATGGAATTAATGCCCAATAGTGTGGCAAGTAAGTTGAAAATGGTGAAATCAATCACACCGCCGGCAATACCAACCAGCGCAAACTTGCCAAACCGGGTTCTTTCTTTGGATTTGTCACTGAAAGTCATTAAAGTCCCAATTGACCCTGAAAATACCGGATGGTTTTTTCGAGACCCATATCCAGGTTGGTGGAAGGTTCCCAGCCTAATATCGTCCTTGCGCGGGTGATGTCTGGTTGGCGGCGCTGAGGATCATCTCCGAGACGTTTATCTTCCTCGTAGATAATTCCTGCTTTATTACCGACTTTTGTATTAATCTTCTCGGCGAATTCCTTGATCGAAATCTCAGAAGGATTGCCGATGTTTACCGGCATGTGTTCATCCGAAAGCAGTAATCTGTAAATACCTTCGATCAAATCATCAACATAGCAGAAGCTGCGCGTCTGGGCACCATCGCCGTAAACTGAAATGGGATTGCCCAACAGTGCCTGCTGAATGAAATTTGGCACAACGCGGCCATCGTCCAGGCGCATGCGTGGGCCGTAAGTATTAAATATTCGAACGATGCGTGTATCCAATCCATGAAAACGATGATAAGCCATGGTCAATGCTTCCGCAAACCGCTTGGCTTCGTCATAAACCGAGCGAAATCCGATCGGATCTGCGTGACCCCAGTAAGATTCCGTTTGTGGATGTTCGAGGGGATCGCCGTAGATTTCACTGGTCGAGGCGAGTAAAAAACGAGCTGCATTTGCTTTTGCCACTCCCAGCATGTTATGGGTACCAAGTGCGCCAGCCTTCATCGTTTGGATGGGTAGATTTGGATAGCTGAAAGGAGATTCCGGGTTGGGACTGGCAGGGCTTGCAAAGTGGAGGACTGCTTCAATTTTGTCAGGCGCAAAAATATATTCACTTACATCGTGCTTAATAAAGGAAAATCTCTCATTTCCAGCCAGGTGGGCGAGATTCATCGGATTCCCTGTGATGAAATTGTCAAGACCGATGACGGTATGACCTTCTTTTATCAGGCGATCACAAAGGTGTGACCCTAAAAATCCAGCTGCTCCAGAGATTAATATGCGCATCCTGTTTTCCTATTTCCAATCGATTTTGCTGACCGTGCCATCACCACTTACCTGTGAAATCGAATCTGATGAGATATCGACAAGCATTATATTCCCTTGTGAGAGAAATCCCAAGGTCATCCCATTGTTTTGAGATTGGGGCGACCATGTAATTTGTTGAGGGTTCAATCCTTGAATTCCTTCGCCTGGGTAAAGTTTTTGAATATTCGACCCATCGCGGTCCATAATGCGCAAGTCATATTTACTGGTCTCGCTTTGGGCCGGCAGGATCGAAGTCAAAATTCCTAGGAGGTATGTCGAATCAGATTTGACGGTTGACGGCTTCGCAGTGGCAAACATTCCCGCGTTTGGATACAAACGGATAATTGTGCCAGACTCAATGAGTATCGCCGCCATGTCGAATTGAGTGGATGTCTCATCGATCTTGGTAGTATTCGCCGGGCCGTGAAGTACGCTAAAAAGAATCTTGCCATCTGGTGACCAGGTCAAACTGGGTACCCATGCCCAATCGCCTCCTGTTTGATAAGGTGTCAGGCTGACTTTCGGTTCGAGCTCGCCAGTTGTATTGTTTACAAGTCCTAATGAATCAGGGCGTGCATAAGCAATGTTTGTCCCATCTGGCGAAAAGAGGAATGATGTTCCCCACCATCCGTAAATGCCTCCTGAGTTAACATCGACGATAGTCTCCTGGTTGATCACATTTCCGGCTTCGTCAAATTCCAGGGTTTTTAGATCGTTGTTTGCCTGCCAACCTGGGGGGATGTCGCGTGGTTCGACAGTGGAAAAGGCAATTGTCCGTGTTTTCCCTGGAACCCAATCCGCAAAGTGAACAACATTCGAAATTCCAAGAGAGATGGGTTCAGGATTGGGGGTTTGCAGATTTACCACCCATAATGAGTTGATATAAGGATTCGTAGCTGAGGCATCTGGCAGCCTGGAAAAGAGCAGCCAATTGCGATCGGGCGAGATGGAAAAGATACGTCCATCCAGGTCGCCGCTGGTCACAAGCGGGCGACGATTCCCTGTGTTATTCTCCATCACCCAGGCGCTGGATGATGTGATATAGGCGAGCTTGCCTTCGATGGGAAGAGAAACAAAGGGCGACTGAACACCAATCATCACAATTTCTGGTTTGGACTCTTCAATAGTGTCGGATTTGACGATCGTCCGGGAAAGAATCACCCCGTCTTCTTTGAGAACGCGATAGGTAGTTGAAATTTTTCCGTTCACCCCTGGTTGAATTAATACTGTTTTACCATCCGGCATTGATTCATTTTTGACGGTTTGATTTTGGAAAGGCAATACAGATTCCTCAACATCAAACTCTTCAATAATGCGAATCACCTTGATTTGCGATTCTGATGGAACAACACTGGTAAGAGGAGGTTCTACTCTATCCAGGGAGCCCAGCTCAATATTGGCAGATAGTAAAGCTTGTTGAACAGTTGTCCCCTTTGCGACGCTAATC
>JAMCYH010000032.1 GCA_023474025.1 Deltaproteobacteria bacterium | reverse complement strand
AACGAATAATAATGGGACAAACGAACTTTAAAGAAATACGGTTGTACGATACTAGAGAAGAATGAAAAATGTCAACAAAAAAAGGCGGATTTTGGTGAAGGTTGTGATTAGTAGGCGGGTGTGGATCACCGGAGTTGAGGTATTTCTTGTTATAGTCTTATGCATTGGGCTAGCAAGCTGTATTGGATTGATGCCGTCACCATTCCGACCCTCACCTGGACCTAAGAAAATTCCTCAAGCTGAAGATCTCGCTCAAGCTTTTGACATTATCGCCAGAAACTTTCGTCTTGGGCCTGATGATATTGTCAGTGTAAATTTTCAGACCAAGTGGAGTATTCCTCCTGGCTCGTACAAATTAGACACGCTTGATGAAATCGATATAGAGTTTTTTCTCGACCCAGACTTAAACCGTAAGGTCGCTATCAGGCCAGACGGAATGATAACTCTGCCGGGTATTGGTGACGTAAGCGCGGTAGGTCTGACACCGGAAGAATTGGCCGACCGCATCTCAAAGAGACTGATTGACGCTGACATTATCAAGGGTGGTGACATAGACGCGCGTTTACGAAAGTACAAATTAGTAACGGTGTCTGTAACGAAATTTTACCAGAAGATCGAGGCATTGGTTCGATCCCTGACGACATTAACAAATGGGCAGGTTCTCAACGTAACCGTTAACCCTGACGGTACGATCGACATGCCATTGCTTAAGGAACGAATAATTGCGGTTGGTCAGACAGTCCCTGATGTTGAGGCTACTATTAACCGGCTGTACCGGATGAGTGAACTCAAAAACGTGGTGGCGTCTTTAGCTCTTAATACGGCCAAGTCACGCAAGGTTTACATACTGGGCGAAGTGACTGCTCCTGGAGCCTACGACATACGCCAGCCCATTACGGCCTTGCAGGCCCTGGCCCTCGCTGCGGGTCCGAAAACCGACGTTGCTGACCTTACGAGCGTCATCCTGGTTTCCAAAGATATAAATGGAAAGCCTATTGGGCGACGTCTTGATCTCAAGCGAGTGCTGGACGTTGGTGACATGACATCAGCAATCATGGTCAAACCGTACGACGTCATTTACGTACCCAGGACTTACATAGCGGATTTGGATCTCTTCATGGTTCAATATTTCTCTGTGGCGCAGCAAGTTTCAGCCTTTTTGGTTAATATTGCCACGATACAAGGCTATACTAGTACTGCCACAACAACTACCGTCGCTCCCGTTCCCTAAGTTATTTTAAATGTTGTTCGGATTGGCATGACCTGAGTGATTGAATTTCAGCCCATTTTAATTTGCTAAATAATGGTTGCCCAAAAGGTGGGCGCTCTTGTTGAAAATGATGAGCAAGCCTATACCCCTATTCATCTTGGCTTTCCTGATTATCGGCTTGAATATGGCTCTGGCCCAAGTTCCTGTTATGAGGGGACTTCCGCTGTCCGGTGGAACAAAATTGCTTTTTGACAAAGGTGCGGCGCCAAACGAACTTGGGAAAGAATCCGGTTGGGGGAAGGGGAAAAAAAAGAAGACGTCGTCTTGGGGCGGCGCTACTGTTCCTGAGCCCCGTTCCGGGCGCAGATTCCAGAACGAGATGATACTTAAGAAAAGCGCCATCTCAGGGGGAACATTCATAGATCCCTGCCCGGGTAGCGTACGTCTAGCCAGGAAGCAGGCGCTTATCGAAGCGGCGAACTTTGCCAAGAAAAATCCCTCTGGCACATGGGAGTTGTTTATGCACAAGTTCAGGCAGCAATATTCTACATGTACACCGTTCATAAAGCGGGCGTATCTAGATGTAGCGAAGGAAGTTCTGGTTCCGAAGCCGAAGGCTATGTTCCAGAGGTGAAGCCGACAACAATCGTGCCGACCAGATCTTCCGGCGTTTCGAACGCATTGATAAATTACTTCCACTTTCTGGGCTAGTACACTCATGTATCCGATCCATTAAAACAAACAAAGTTTTGGCTATTCGTTGTCTCGCTACTAGGAACCAGGAAACGACAATTTCTCTACATTTGTAAGATTTAATATAGAAGATTGTTCCACAACGAAAGAGCCCACGGCACAGCCATGGGCTCACGAATTTTGCGCCACAGACCCGGGAAAATATCACCGATCGGGCGCAGTATCAATATAACAGACCGAGTTGGTAGGGATTAGAACGTTCGCCCCTTAAATCTGGCTATTAGGGAAGAGATATTGAGGTCGTTGCTGGCGTATTATTCGAAAGCATAGGTCTCACTGGGGATCAAATGGCATTAGTCAGCAGCTGAAAAAGCTTTCGTTATTACGCCGTCGATACGGAACTACTGCGCCGGCGCGGTCATGATGAAGGAGGACCGGCAAGACAATGCGCAGGGGACTCTTCATTTGGGGTAGCCGCAGACCGCCTTTCAATGCCTAAATCCACTCTGGAGCGTTGGATCAAGGTAGCCAGGCAAGGAAAGCTTGATGAGATTGGCAAGTCCCAACGAGCGCTGAGCGATGGGGAAGTGGAATTGGCCCGTGTCAAGCGGGAGTTGGAGATCGTAAAGATGGAACGGGATATATTAAAAAAAGCGGCAGCGTACTTTGCGGGGGAGTCGCTGCACGGTATGTGTTAATAAACGATATGTGACTCTTTTTCCCAGTCCCTGTTCTTAGTCGAGTTCTTGGAGTTTCGTCGAGTGGTCACTATGCCAGTTGTAGTCGAGAGCCTTCTGTGCGGTCTAAAGAGGAGAAGAGGCTGGAAGTTGAGATCCTGAGGCCAGAGAGTTGATTTTTATGGTCCGGCTACAATAACTTATTTTGTATAGTCATATTTTTTCTTGTGGCACAGCTAAAGTATTCCATACACAAACGTCTATGGGCTTTTGTTCTTGAATCCGTTTCGTTCCATCAAATAACACATAACTGTTCTGATGGAATATGGAAGTAATTTCTTTGCTTACATCCGAGCAAACTTCGGTATAGATAGTGGGACGAATCTCTGCTAATATTTTACGAGCTCCGTTTAATACCATCAACTCTGCACCTTCTACATCAATCTTTACAAAAGATGGTGGATTAACGAAATCCAGAAGGATATCCAGTGTCAGCGTAGGCACTGTTACCTTCTCACGAATACCACCTAGAAATCCGTCAGTTTGGGAGCTGCCATGTACAGCCTCCAAAAAATTAGAAGAACGGCCACTATTTACAATGATGAATGTAGCGATACCAGTTACATTTGAAATGGCACATGGCAAGATTTGAATACTCAATCCTTTATTCTCTTTGAGTGATAATGATTTCCTCATCAGTTGAGCGAGCCAGATATCGGGCTCAACTGCAATCACACTTCCTTCTATGTATCACC
>JAMCYH010000136.1:24353-59024 GCA_023474025.1 Deltaproteobacteria bacterium | reverse complement strand
CCATGCCGTCCTTTTTATTATTGAATGGGAGGACTTCCTCTGGTCGGCCCGAACCTCAACATAATTCCCTCTTTCACTGCCCTGTCCAGTGCCTAAATCCATAATACGTCCAGACTGATATTGATTACAGCATTACAAGAATCCCCTCAATTTGTTCTATTTTTATTTTATGATTGTTTAGAAATGGTTAATTCAATTTGTTTCACATCTCTAAATCCTCATCATGCCAGGTTTTAGGCCGGATGTGATCGAATAGGTCGAGGAGCATCCTACAAGTTAACACATTTTTAATTCCTACCTAATGACCATCTAATATTCCAACAGCTCTATATGACCTAAACATTGCGGGAAAATCGGAGACTCTGGAAGCCGAATATGGGGTGTACATGATCGAATTAAAAGAAGTAGAGTTCTGTTATCCGAGTGGAGTGGTGGGACTTCGGCGGACGACGCTCAAGTTCCATAAGGCGGATTTCGCGGCGTTAATCGGGCCATCTGGCGCTGGGAAATCCACATTGCTGCGTTGTATCAACTTCCTTAACCGTCCTACGAGCGGTAAAATCGAAGTCGAAGGAATGGGAAAGTTAGATAGGAACCGTCGAAGGATGCGCCAATTTAGATGTCGCACAGCCATGATATTCCAACGGCATCAGTTATTAACACGGTACAGCGCCCTGAAAAACGTAATGGTTGGATGCCTTGGGAATTATGGTTCGTTCAGAAGCCTGTTCCCGTTGCCAAGGCACGAACAACTTTTTGCATTGGAATGTCTCGATCGGACAGGGCTTCTGGACAAGGCTCTGGAAAGGGTGGACAGGCTGAGTGGTGGGGAGCAACAGCGGGTAGGGATCGCTAGAGCGCTCGCCCAGAGGCCTCAACTCATTCTTGCTGACGAACCTGTGGCAAGTCTCGATCCTGGTACAGCGGAAAACGTGCTCTCACAACTTTACAAAATATCGATTGAGGACCACATCCCTGTGATCGTGAGTCTCCATCAAGTGGAGCTGGCCAAGAAGTACGCAAGCCGAATAATAGGATTATCGAATGGGGCCGTCATCTTCGATGGAAGTCCTAATCATTTATCATCGGAAATGCTCAAAAGGATTTACCGGCATGAAAGAATTAGGGCTCCGCTGGCCGCCTGATTCCAAAGAGTCAGGGGTGATGTTCCGGCCACAAGCTTTGCCGTGTGTGTGGGCGTACTCTGTACAAAATAATGAAAGGAGTCAATTATGAATAGAATATTGGTAATTTTGTTGGTTAGTTTTTTCTGGATTGCGGCGGTGTGTCCTATAGGCGCAAATGATAACTCTGATCCTGATGCCATAAAAGTCGCTCTGCTTCCAGATGAAAACGCGTCGACAGTGATCAAGAATAATCAGCCATTGAAAACCTATCTTGAAAAACAGCTTGGGAAGAAAATCGATCTGATAGTGACGACAGACTATTCCTCGATGATTGAAGCGATGCGTCATGGTCGAATAGATATCGCATACTTCGGGCCACTGTCTTACGTACTGGCCAAATCAAAGAGCAACATAGAACCATTTGCGGCTGTCCAACGTCAAGGAAGCACAACATATCAGGCGGTGGTGGTAGCCAACGTCCAGAGTGGAATTGGTTGTCTAAAGGACATCAAAGGTAAGAACATGGTTTATGGTGACCCAGCTTCCACATCAAGTCATTTAATCCCGAAGTCCATGTTGGCTGACCAGGGGCTGAAGGCAAAAGATGATTACAAAGAGCACTTTGTAGGGGCCCATGATGTGGTAGCGCTGACTGTGCAAGCAGGAAAGGCGGATGCAGGTGGTTTGAGCAAAACAATTTTTCAGTCCCTCGTTGAACGTGGGGTAATAAAACCCGACAAAGTGAAAATTGTAGCCGAATCCAATCCTTTCCCCGAATACCCTTGGGTGCTTAGATCTGACCTCAAGCCTGAGCTTAAACAACAAATTTGTAACGCATTCTTCGGCATAAAGGACCCAGCGATCCTGAAGACGTTCAAAGCGGACGGTTTTGCGCCGATGACGGACAAGGACTACGATGTTGTAAGGGCACTGGCTAAGGTGCTAAACGTGGACTTATCAAAAATGTAAATGTTTTAATTAAAAATTCATATGAACGAAAAGTACGAACTAATATTACGGGCTCAACAACGTGACTGGAACCAAATGGCTCTACGGTTGGTCCTGCTGGTTCCTGTCATAGTGGCATGCTTTTATTATGTAGGCCTAATGGACGAGAAACGTTTGTTGGAGGGTGTCCCGGCGATATCCGGTTTAATTATAGAAAGTCTGCCACCGGATTTTACTGAAGTACGGCATTGGATCAAGCCACTTTTGGACACTTTGGCCATGAGCGTGGCAGGGACCGCAATAGCAGTGGTTTTTTCGCTGCCATTGGGTTTGCTCAGCGCCCGCAATACATCGCCGCATCCCTTCGTATATATCGTCAGCCGAGCCGTTTTAAACGGACTACGCTCCGTCCCGGAGTTGATAATGGGGATAATCTTTGTCGCAGCAGTGGGCTTCGGTTCTCTACCTGGGGTGTTGGCCCTTGGGTTGCATTCAGTGGGTATGGTGGGAAAGTTCTTTGCGGAAGCGACAGAGCACGTCAGCAGAGAGCCTGTAGAGGCGGTTAAGGCCGTAGGTGGAAGGCCCATACAGGTTATCCTGCACGGGGTTTTACCCCAGATCTTGTCACAGGTTGCTGATGTTTCAATATATCGTTGGGAATACAATTTCAGGGCTTCCACAGTTATGGGCATGGTAGGGGCTGGAGGCATTGGTTTCGAATTAATAGGCGCTCTAAGATTAATGCAGTATCGGGAAGTGTCGGCCATTCTGATCGTCATTCTGCTCATGGTTACTTTGGTCGATAGCTTTGGCGCCTTCTTGAGGCGGCGCTTCCAATAGGCCACAAGGGCAAAAACATGAAACCAAAGGTGGTAATTACTCAACCAGTGCATCGGGAGATTATTGAACTTCTAGGACAGCAATGCGAGGTCATCCCCAGCAGTTCGCTGGTCACATTGGGAAGCGACGAGATTTTGCGTCGAGCGAAAAATGCTGATGGAATCATGGTTTTCATGTCCGACCGGGTAGACGATAGTTTCCTCCAGCTTTGTCCGAATCTCAAAATTGTTGCTGCTGCCCTCAAAGGTTACGACAATTTCGACGTCGAGAGCTGTACACGACGAGGCGTCTGGTTCACAACGATTCCCGACCTTCTGACTATTCCCACAGCTGAATTGGCTGTGGGGCTTCTGATTGGATTAAGTCGAAACATTTCGGAGGGTGATCGTTTTATGAGAACTGGTCGTTTCAACGGATGGCGGCCGAAGCTTTATGGCAAGGGATTGTCGGGAAGCCATCTGGGGATAGTCGGCATGGGCGCTTTGGGTCAGGCTATCGCAAAAAGACTGTCAATATTTGACATGTCGATCAGTTATACCGACCCTGTACCCGTAACAGACCAAAAAGAAGTCCCTTGGGGTATGAATCTCTGTCCTTTGGATCTGGTGCTTTCTCAGAGCGATTTTGTCATTTTGGCGGTACCCTTGACTTGTGCCACCTTTCATCTAATAGATCACGGAGCCCTTGAGAAAATTAAAAAGGGAGCGTTTCTGGTGAACATGTGTCGTGGTTCGGTCGTAGACGAAAATGCAGTCATCTCCGCGTTATCGTCAGGAAAACTAGCAGGTTACGCTGCGGATGTATTTGAAACGGAAGATTGGGCCAAGCCCGATAGACCCCAGAATGTTCCTGACGCTCTGATAAGGATGACGAGCGCCACTCTTTTCACACCTCATCTCGGGTCCGCCGTAGATCACGTCCGTCTGGAAATTGAGATGGAAGCTGCTCGCAACATCTTGCAGGCGTTTCAAGGCAAAAGGCCAACCGGGGCTATCAATGATATTGCCGGCAGACAAGTAGGACATAGTAATCACATATAAACAGCGGGACTATTTATAGGGGTTGCTTGAAGTAGTGCCCCCTTTTTCGCAATGGGGGTCACAAATAGAAAGATGTAGCTAAGTGTCGAGGATTTTTCTGACTATTTCGAGAAGTTTTCCTACTCTGAACGGTTTGGATATCACCGCTTCTTCGAGACGGGCCCCTGATTCCGTATCATTTGCGTAACGAGCATGGCCCGTGGCAATTACAATCTTAGCGTTTGGGTCGATTTTGAGTAATTCCTTTAAGCACTCTCTTCCACCCATAATCGGCATCATTAGATCCAGGATTACTAAGTCTACCTTGCCAGGATGTTTTGTGTACACTTCCAGGGCCTGCTTCCCATTAGATGCCGTAAGGATGTTATAACCTGCCTTTGACAAAACACTGCCTGCAAAGTCTAGAATGAATCGCTCGTCATCTACAACGAGTATCGTTTCGTTACCTGAGCCAACATCTTGAACCGGGATTTGTTCATTCACCGGCTCTCCGGTTTCCAGCGCTGGAAAATAAAGGCCGAATGTAGTCCCGTTACCCGGGATGCTGTGACAGTCAATGTGGCCACCGTGGGAGTCAACTATTCCGAAAACCATGGCTAATCCTAGACCGGTTCCCTTTCCCTGTTTCTTGGTGGTGAAGAATGGCTCAAAAATCCGGTCCATGACTTCCTGTTCGATTCCTGAACCGTTATCTGAGACTGCCATTTGCACGTATGGGCTAGGGTTGACGCCAGGGTGGGTTAGGGCGTATTCGCTGTCGAGGATGACATTATTGGTGGTAATAACTATCTCACCGCCTTGTTCAGGCATTGCGTCCTTCAAATTGAGGACAAGATTGAGCAGAGCTTGTTCAATTTGCGAAGAGTCCGCATTAACCGTCCATGGATCATCAACAAGATCAAATTCAAGCGATATCATTTTGGGGATTGTTCTGGAAAGCAGAGTACGGACCTTTTGAACTTCGTTGTTGAGGTTTGTAGGTCGCAAGGCTGTATCAAGCTTTTTCCCGAACGCAAGAATATGTTTTACCAAATCAGCGCCACGGGTTGCAGCGTGAAGAATCGCTTCCAGCCCCTTTTCTGTAGGTGAGTCCTTCGGCTCATCAGCGAGTAAAAATTCGGAGTAGCCTCTTATTATTGTCAGAAGATTATTAAAATCATGAGCGATGCCTCCGGCCAAAATTGCGATGGCCTCCATTTTCTGAGCCTGGAACAACTGTTTCGAAATTTCCAGATGTTGCGTTATATCTCTTTTAACGGCGACAAAATTTGTGATTTCTCCGGACGCGTTACGCACTGGAGAAATCGTAGCTTCCTCATGGAACAGGCTACCATCCTTCCTTTTGTTGATCAATCTTCCAGACCATGTATTTCCTGACTTTATGGTGTCCCAAAGCTCTCTGTAAAAGGCTGAATCGTGCTTACCGCTTTTCATTAGTCCAGGAGTCTTACCAATTAGTTCTTTGGACGCGTAACCCGTGATTCTCTCTGAAACGGGATTGACATATTGGATGATCCCTTCTGAATCAGTAATGATAACAGTTTCCATTGCTTGCTCGATGGCTGTTGCCAAACGTTTTTGAACTTCCTGGGCTTTGATTGTTTTTGAAATGTCACGAACCGAAGTAATCCGAGCAGCAATTTCCGGGTACGGTATCAATTTGGTCTTTAGGTGAACAGGAATGTCTCGGCCGTCCCTGGAGAGAAATAGTGACTCATAGGTTTCTTCTCTGCCTGAACGTCGTTGGGAAATAGTTGTTTCAACAAATTCGGGGGCAATCAGATTGCGTATGTCCAAGCCAGTAAGCTCTTCAAGTTTGTAGCCAAATGTTTCGCAAAATGTGCGATTGGCATCTAGGATCGTATTATCGCTGGTTATCATCACACCCTCAAAACTCCCATCGGCAAGCAGCCGGAATCGTTCCTCACTTTCTCTCAGAGCCTGCTCGGTCAATTTGCGTTTTGTGATGTCGCGTGCTACCGCGTAGATGGCTGTCCCCTTTGGATAGGAGCGCCATTCAATCCAACGGTAAGAGCCATCCCTGCACATGTAGCGGTTCTCGAAACCCACGACCGATTCTTGTGCTCTCAATCTGGCGATTGCGTCTAACGTTTTTTCGACGTCATCAGGGTGGACGAAATCAAGAAATTTTTTACCCTCAAGTTCGGCAAGATCATACCCTAATGTTTTCTGCCATTCAGGATTAAGGCGCCGAAAATATCCATCTGTATCAGCAATGCAGAGAAGGTCAAGACTTCTCGTGAAGTAATGTTCAAGTTCTTCGGTTTTGTCCTGAAGTGTTTTTTCAGCGTTTTGTCTTTCTCTCATCTGTTTTTGGAGGTCCTCGTTCAAGCGAACAAGCTCAGCGATCCTAGACGCAACAGCGATTTCCAGACGGTTTTTTTCACTAATCAGATCTTCTTCCTGGAAGCGATTCTCCAGAATTAGCCCCAACATTCTGCCAGCGTTTCTGATCAGGGCCATAACATCTTCACTTAGTGAATCCCATGGTCCTTTAATTTTTATCCTGCCGAATTTTCTACGTGATGTAGCAACGCTTACAGAATGGTTGGGCTGTTCCCCGTCAGTGGTAAATGAGAATTCCAATTCGGGAAATATGTTCGAAATGGCCCCGGTGAAAAGCTGGACAATCCTCTCCCGGTCTTTGACTTGGGTTAGATTGACCATAAGTAAAAATAGATCATTTCCGAGGTTGGTAGTTTTGATCAAATCCCTGTCCTGTCTGGAAGAAATTGAGGTGCGTTCTCTGCCAACCAGTGATCCGGGTCGATATAATATGGGTTTTCCATAATCAGCCCACCATTGATGGAGAACGGATGTGTACGGAGCACATCCATTATGATCTTCCCGGGGAACTTATTCACATTATACAGACACAAGCTTATCCACGGTTTTCCCGGAATGAAATAATTCAATCTGGATTCGTAGGCCATTAGGTGCTCTATACCGGGAATGGCTTGAAGCGCCCAGACCATTTCTGCTGAGGCTCGAACGTTTCTTGGCCCTTCTTTTTGGCTCTCGGAAAAAACGAATTCAGGCTATCGTCCATAGCCTTTGGAGAAAATATTCCTTGTGGGTAATACAATTCACTCGCTGATAATATTTGAAAAAGGTTGGGATCGTGAAGATGGTGGGCGCATTCAGGGAATCGAATACCGTATTCCTCATGGAAATTTTCGTGACTCCTCTCGGTAGGACAATAAAGTTGCAGATCCCCATCGCATCCGCCTCGATTCAGGAAACCCATGATGATGTCATCCCGTTCCTCTTCTGTTTCGTACAACCCACACATGTGAACCCCCCAGTTGGCTGTCCAACCTCCAAAACCGAGATTGAGCAATGGCTGGTCTGAAGTTTTTATGTGCATTTCGTCCTCCCAATTTGTGGCCGAACCAAGAGACAGCCTGTGTCACGACACGAGATCCATTCGTGCCTACGCTAGAAAATATTTCAGGCTTTTTGAGGAATTTTACGAAATTTTTTATAAAGAAATATATTAACATTCCACACTAGTGATTCCATAAAAAAACGCTGTAACTCGAATGAATCCATTTCTCCATCAAGGATTTTGAGAAAATTGTCAGAACTTAACCTCAACTTGTTGGTGATCATCACTTTCGAGAATTGTTAAAAAGTCAGGCAAGGATATGGGGTAATTATTCAGATCTCATCGAGAATTGTCCTTTTCCTCGTTTTGAATTCCGTCTCATCAATCAGACCCTTGTCTTTGAGATTTTTTAAATTTGTGAGTCTTAGTTCAAAATTCCCAAGATATTTTTCTCCATTAATATTAACTGGATTTGTGGAAACAAAACTATCCGTAACTCTTCCGTATCTACTTTTTTTGGATGTATTCCTACACCCAGATTTTGTTAACAATAGCGCCGAAAGACATTTCCGAGAAACAGTCAGCGCAAAATCCGCTCCTAGCCTAGCCACTTTTCTCCCACAATGTTGATGAACAGATTCTTTTTCTGGGATGCAAGGCATGAAAGCGCCTAGACCGTCTGAACGACCTCTACTGGAAATTCCCCGGCTCATTAACTTTTCACATGTTCCCGCCTCCGGTAAAATATTTTTTGTCCGCAGGGCGCTGTTTTGAGCTAAACCATTGGCCGTTTCTGGAGCTAACCGCCTTGTAAGCGATTCGCGCTCCTATGGGCCAGAGAATGACAATTGCCAGACCATAAGTCACAAGACCTAACGCTATATTCATAAAGAGCATGATCGCAGCCCATGTGACAGTGGCGTAAAACATTCCTACGGGACCAAGTAACAAAGACAAAAGAAAGGCATTTTGAGGGTTTTTCACTCGTTGCCTGATTTGATCCTGATAAAAAGTGGCCATTGGCTAATCCTCCTGACAACTTCTAAAAATACTTCCACTTTAAAGTTATAGTTGGAATTTTCCGAAAGGTTTATAAAATTCTACATTTTATGTCTGAAACTTTGCCGTGCGCCCCAATAGAATGGATTTTGAGCTAAGTTGAAAATTATGGATACCGATGGTTTTGAACATCGTCACAAACGTGTTATTGTTAAGATTAAACAAGTCTCTAAAACAAATTGCGAATCGATGTCGGAGCGAAGGCATGCGTGCGGAATAAAGAAATTCGTTTTTGGTTAGTCGATGTACGAAATAGAAATACCTATGTGTCATGAGATACCTGTATGAGGCGAAGGTTTTGGCAAAATGAGTAATGCCCTGATAGAAAAAAATCAGTTGACCGAAGATGAATGGGAAAATATATGCCGGAAATGCGGTAAGTGCTGTTACGAAAAGATAGACCTGGGTGGGGGCCAAATTGTCTACACCGAAGAGCCCTGTGTATATCTGGACACGATTACCAGAATGTGCAAAATTTACGATAAGCGTCACGAGATTGAGCCTGATTGCATTAAATTGACTGAGGATTTCATTCGAAGAATCAACTGGATGCCTCCGGGATGCGCATATATTGAGTACCTGAATCAAAAAGACACATTGCGGACAGTGAGAAGTGTAGAAAAAATCAAATCAAGGAAACGACCTAAAACAAGGAGAATTTGATGGCTGTAAAGACAATAAATGTGAACAAAGATATCCTGGGAGTCAATGAAGCGCTAGCGTTGAATTTAAAGAAAGCGTTTGAAATTAATAACACGTTTGTGATCAATTTAATGGCAGCGCCCGGAGCTGGGAAAACATCCACAATACTGCGATTGATAGAAAGCCTTTCCGCTGATTTCAAAATAGGTGTGATTGAAGGGGATATAGCCTCAGATGTCGATTCGCGAAAAATTCAGGAACGAGATGTGGAAGTTGTCCAGATTAACACTGATGGCGCATGCCATCTGGACGCCAATATGATCACAGCGGCTTGTTCTGGCCTTGGTATAGAAGGTAAGGACCTAGTGATAATTGAGAACGTTGGTAATCTCGTTTGTCCGGCCGAATTTAACTTGGGGGAGAATATCAAAATGATGATTCTTTCAGTGCCGGAGGGACATGACAAACCGTTGAAATACCCCCTTATGTTTACTGAATCTCAAGCCTTATTAATCAATAAGGTTGATCTGACGCCATATACTGACTTCAATATGGAAGAATTCCAAAAAACCGTTAGAGCAATGAACCCTGGAATAAAAATGTTCCCTGTATCCGCTAAGACAGGAGCCGGTTTCGGGGAGCTTACGGAATGGATAGCTCAGCAAATTAGGACCGCCAAGAAAATAAGCGGGTCTTCTAAATGAAAGCCGACGGAAATTTGTTTAGAGGTATTATTCTGATGGCAACGGCTCTGGCGCTTTTAAATTTCCTTTGGCCACATCCGGCTTCTTGCGCGGAACCATCAGACGCCGTAATAGCGCGAGAAATCGTTAAAGAAAATAACAAAGCCATTATTGAAGCTTTTCTAAGATATGAATTGGGTGAGGTAAATCAGAATGTCACTCAAAAGCTTTTAGGCCAGTATCCTTCACTCGTCTTTTTTTTGAAACAGGCCAAACGCGGGCCCTTAAACAATTTGCTGTTTCTGGAAAAGCAAGTTCATAAGCTCCAGGAAGCACAAAGAAATATAAATTCTTTTCCATATTCAATTGCATTTTCGAGCGCTGAGAAAAAAAAGATCCTGTCATTAACACCAGTTGCCGATAAAATCATTTCCTATGGCATCCCATTAATGAAACGGGATTTTTATCGCGTAATCCAGGCCGCCAGATATCTTGCGGACCAGAAAAAAAAGCATCCTGTAGAATTGATGAGGGACCCCAATTTCCGCGACTCCATTTATCGACACTGCGAACCTACTGCGAGGGACCTGGACAATGCTATGGGGAAGCTGTCAGAGGGGGAACTCATTTGTATGCGACTGGGTTTCGTACTTGAACAGGTAACGGTGACCAATTTGTGGTTAAGGGTTAACGACAACAAATTGCCTAATGAATCCGAATATATGATCTTTCGGAAAAAAAGGAGCGAATACTTCGAAAAGCGCCTAAAACGGATATATGGGGATGTGGACAATACCACTTCACACAACAGAAACAAGGCAGGTCGATAACTTTGAAGGATGTTGCTCAATTTTGATTTCATAGCAAAAATTTAAAAATTTAAGCAGGATTTATGAAACCACTGCTCAGACTGGTCGATGTAAGGAAGTGCTATTCCAGCGGCCCCAAATGCGAAATATTCCCTCTTGCGGGAATTAATTTTGAGCTTTGCCAGGGAGAGAGGGCGATCCTCTTTGGAAAAAGCGGCTCTGGAAAAAGCACGTTTCTTAATATAGTCGGCGGCGTTGATTCCCCAACTAAAGGTAAAGTCTATTTTGACAACCGTGAAATTACAGCGATGTCTCACGTGGGTCTCGCCTATTACAGAAGGAAAGAAGTCGGTTTTATTTTTCAGTCTTTTAACCTCTTCCCAACGCTGACTGTCGGGGAGAACGTGACCCTTCCCCTCGATATGCTGGGGATAGCGGACTACACTAGGGCTCATGAGCTTTTGGCGGCAGTTGGACTTGACGGTTACTGGAACAAGTTTCCAGAGGCCATTTCCGGTGGTGAACAACAACGCGTTGCCATTGCAAGAGCTCTGGCCAAAACACCGAAACTCATTCTGGCGGATGAACCCACCGGAAATCTGGACCAGGCTACTGGAAACGGTATTCTGAAATTGATTGACCAAGTTTGTCGGGAATCCAACGCTTCTTTGATAATGGTGACCCACAGCGCTGACGCTGTATGGCTGGCCCCGCGTCACTACAGACTAAAATCAGGTTTATTGGTTGAAGATAATTATACAAACTAGACCGGTTTCCATCTTAATTTTATAATTAATATCCATGCCCCCAAATTTCTGTTTATGGCATGGCCTCTAAAAGGGCCGTATGACCCTTAAGACGCTTTTAAAATTCAACTTCAAATACTACCGGCGGCATGCGCTGCTCGCTGTCCTGTGCTTGCTGGGGATTTCCCTGGGTGTCGGAATTGTTGTGGCCGTAGAGTTGATTAATGACTCGGCATTGGCGTCATTTGCGTCCTCCGTAGATTTTCTTTCCGGTAAGGCAACCAACTCGATAATTTCAACGTACGGGAGGATAGACGAAAAATATTTCAAAACTATATGGGAAAATCCAAAAGTTCTGGCTGCTACACCTTTAGTCGATGTCGTCGCCAATACCCTGGAAACCGGCTCGGAGCCGATTCGTTTCCTCGGCGTGGATCCATTTCTGGATACTCCTTTCCGGGACTGGGTTCCGCAACTTGCAAACAGGGATCAGATGTTACGATTTTTCGGGGGGAATCCCCCCGGAGTGTTTCTTTCCAAGGATTTGATGAGTCGCTACAATTTGAAAAAGGACGGCTGGTTGACCGTTCTGGATGCGGGCTTGGAAAAAAAAATCCGAATACTGGGGCCTCTCCCAGAAAATTCTGGAGCGGGGCTCAACGAGAATCTGGCGGTCATGGATATTTCCAACGCTCAGGAGGTCTTCGGCCGTGTTGGTCGGCTGGATCGCATAGATCTTATCATTGATGGTCCGGTTAACTCCGCCCTTCCAAATTTACCATCTGGCCTCAAGATTACTAACGCAAATTCCAAAAAATCCACTTTAACGGCGATGCTCTACTCCTTTCAGCTAAATCTGACAGCGATGAGTCTGATCGCCCTGTTTGTCGGGGTATTTCTAATATACAATTTTTCAATGTTCTCCGTTCTGTCGCGGCGGCAGGATATGTCGCTTCTTTTAACATTGGGATGTGATCGTCAAAGTCTGCTCCTGGCTTTTTTAATTGAGTCCCTTATTCTAGGCGCACTAGGTAGCCTTATTGGGTTAATTTTCGGTTATTCCGTGGCGTCCTATAGTATAGGGAAGGTCTCTTCGACGATCAGCCAACTCTATTTTCAGGTGAACGCTTTACATGTCGAATTAAGCGGGTGGGTTGTAATGACCGGGCTAGCTGTGGGATTTCTGGCCACCATCGTAGGATGCGCAATCCCGGCCTTTGAAGTTGCCGCCACGCCTCCGGTTTTGGGATTAAAGCGGCAGAGCATCGAGGACAGGGCAAAAAGTTTAAGGGTGTATCTATTCCTTGTCGGCGCAATGTTTTTCGTCGGTTCCATAATAGCCGCCTGGGCTTCGAGACGTTCCGTATTCTGGGGGTTTGTGTCAGCTTTTGGAATGACTACGGCATTCGCTTTGTTTACTCCAGGCTTCTTAAGTCCTTTTACATATTATCTCGGCCTGGTTTTCAAAAAGATTTTCTTCAATCTGGAAGCATTTCTGGCAGCGAGAAACATAGGGGCTTCCCTGAGCCGTACAAGTATAGCGGTAGCTGCCCTGGCGGTTGCCCTTTCCATGACCATTGGTGTGGATACAATGATTTACAGTTTCAGGACGTCAGTTTCCGCATGGCTCGACGAAGCCCTAAAGGGAGACCTTTACATATCTCCAGACACCACCAAATGGGACCACCCTTTACCTACTGCCCTCATTGATCAGGCTGAACGGGATCCAAGAATTGATTCGATAGAACGCTATTCAACCTACGAAATATACCTGAATGGGAAACCGGTTAAGCTCAGAATAATAGAATCTGAAATACTCCGACGCAAGGCTAGATTCATTTTTGTCAAAGGCTCCGAGAACCTGGCCTGGAAAGAGATAAAAAACGGCGCAGTATTTATTTCAGAATCACTGGCATTCAAGTTCAATTTGACGGTCGGTGATTCGCTAACCTTGGATACCCCAGACGGGCCTCGAAAATTTCCGATAGTAGCAGTAACAAGAGACTATTCTTCGGACCAGGGTACGATACAAATGGACAGGACCGTTTACAAGAGGATCTGGAACGATGATCGGGTTCAGTCCATCGCTCTTTTCCTGAAACCGGGAGTTTCACGGGAAGATGTTAAAAAGTCGTTGGCAGATCAATTCAAAGGCCTTGAGAGGACCATCGTTTCAAATCGTGATATGAGGGAACGGGTACTCACGATATTTGACAAAACGTTTGCGCCTACTAGCACTCTAAAGGGCGTTTCTCTACTTGTGGCGCTACTTGGTGTAGCTACCGCCATGATGGCAATTCTGCTTGAGCGATCCCGGGAAATAAGGATCCTGGGATATCTTGGGCTTACGTCTGGGGAAATCGGTAGGATGAATATCTATCAGGGACTAATAATGGGGTTCGCCGCTTATTTAATCGCTTCGGTGTGCGGGCTGTTGCTGACTTATATTATAGTGTATGCTATCAACTACAGGTCATTTGGTTGGTCTATTGATATAACAGTGAATAGGTGGATTTTCGTCGAAGGCCTGGGATTAACTCTACTGGCCTGTTTTTTGTCATCCCTATATCCAACTTTTAAGCTGGTGCGAACACCATCCGGAACCGCCATAAAAGAGGAGTGACTATGTGGGTGATTGAGTTACTCTTTGCGGACTGCAATGATCTGAGCTCGAAACGTAAAACATAAGGACAAACAAATGAACAAATCAGAAATTTTAAAGGCGTTGGAATGGGTGGACCAAACTGCCCGTGATGGAGACGCTCTTCGGTTGGCCAAGGCCAAAAAGGCGCTGGAAGAAGAGTTGTCAGGGACAAAACAGTCAGGAGGCGCAGAGCAGGCTTACAAAATTGCTCAGGAAAGTTTTGTTAGAAAATATGGTCGGGAACCACTGGAAGAATTGGAGGTTGAAGATTAACAGTTTGCGAACCTACTTCGGAACATTATTCAACAACGGTGAAATTTTGCCTTGATATCCGAAATTGGGAACCCTGACAAAAATATTCAATCAGGATCGTCATTCCTTAAAAGGGTCATAATTAGCTTTCAAGTTCTTTGCTATTGCCATTCTGGTTTGTTCCATCAGCCAAGGGACATCATTTTCTGTCAGGTCTTTGGTTATTATAGGCTCACCAACTGTTAGCGTTATTCGTCCGGGACGAAAAGCGATAGTCTTTTTGGGCAGTATTTTAAAAGCCCCATTAGATGCCACGGGCAAAATTGGCAGCCCGGTCTGAACCGCAATCATGAATGGCCCTTTTTTGAATGGGAGTAGGTTCCCGTCAGCAGTTCTGGTTCCTTCAGGGTATATGAGCATTGACCAACCTTTCGAGAGCTTATCCTTGGCCTTGTTCAGACTTTCTACAGCCTTTTCTCTGTCTGATCGGTCTATAGCAATTGCGCCGGTGCCTGCTAATGCCCAACCAAAAACTGGAATTCTGAGTAGTTCCCGTTTAATAACCCAGCGGAAACGGAGAGGTAGATTGACGACAAGCGCTAAAATATCGGCATTCCCCTGGTGATTAGGGGTGATAATATAGGATTGTCCCGAGCGAATATTCTCCGTTCCGTAAATCGAATATTTTAGCCCCATGAGGAAGGATATCAGGATTGCCCACCAACGCATTATTCGAAAAGCCGGTCCGCCGGATGATTTGAACAGGGCGGAAAGAATTATTGGAGGAGTCAGGACTGAGGTGAAGATGACCAATCCTATAGCAGTTAGCATGATACGAGGCGCCAACAGGATTTTTGCCCACATAAGTATATGTCTATCCTCTGACCAAGAAATTTCGTTGATGGTTTGTCAATTTAAAATAACTAAAGGGAATCTAAGGGTTGAGACCGATATTAACACCTAACCGGTGATCATTCAATGCGTGTTAATGGGAAACATGACGCCATTAAAACACCTTATTATTTTATCAACAAGAGTTATCACGAAAAATGTCTACTGATAATCTTACAAAACTCAAAATTAGTTTAGAATCAAAAGCTAGGGGACAACACAGGACTCCTTTATTCAAGATCGTTTTCATTTCATTGTTGGTATTAACCCTAGTAACCTTCGGCGCGTATTGGCTATGGATAAACTGGCTGAGGCCTCCGGTCGAAATTCGTGCGATTAAGGTGTCCGTTACTTTTCCTTCCCGGGCCCTAACCATTCTGAATGCAAGCGGCTATGTGGTCGCCCAGCGGAAGGCCGCGGTGTCTTCCAAAGCCACAGGTAGACTGGAGCATCTTTACGTTGAGGAGGGCAAAGCAGTTAAGCAGGGAGATATCATAGCCCAGTTGGAGAACAGTGACCTGCAAGCGGCTCTTGAAGAAGCCCAGGCGAGCCTTAAAGTATCGCAAGCTGATCTCAACAACGCTGATGCGGAACTCGATGACGCCACTTTGAATTTCAATCGCCAAAAAGTTCTCAAGGATTCTGGTTCGGTTTCTGAACAAGCCTTTGATTCAGCGGAAGCAAGGTACAAAAAGGCGAAGGCAGCCTACCGGTCAGCGAAATATCGGGTTGATAAAGCTGACGCTGCTGTAAAAGTATCTGCGGTAAACCTTGACCAATCTTACATCAGAGCTCCATTTGACGGCGTCATTTTGACGAAAAGCGCCGAAGAAGGCGAAGTTGTCGCTCCTATGGGAGCTTCATTGAATGCCAAGGCCGCTGTTGTATCGATGGCGGATATGAAATCTCGTATGGTTGAAGTTGATGTTGCGGAATCAAGTCTTGAGAAAGTTAAAGTTGGTGGCCCTGCGGAGATTCGTCTCGACGCGTTTCCAAATGACAGATTTGAAGGAACCGTTTACATGATTGTTCCTACTGCGGATAGATCCAAAGCTACAGTTCTGGCCAAGGTCAAGTTTGACAAAATCAGCGAAAAGGTACTTCCCGAAATGAGCGCTAAAGTGTCTTTTCTCTTGCGGCCGCTCAGAGAAGGAGAAAACAGGGCATTCCTGGGAGTGCCGACAAGCTCGATACTCAAGAGGGGGGATGCCGACATCGTCTTTTCGATCAAAGAGGGGATGGTCATGGCAACTGAGGTAAAAACCGGAAAATCTTGGGGTGAAACAACAGAAATAATATCTGGCCTAAACGAGGGAGAACTAATTGCGCTCAAACCCGACGCTGATTTGGCCAGCGGTAGAAGAGTAAAAATCAAGGAGTGAGACGTCTTTTCGTGGACCATCCAAATATAGTAATAATTGACGAGTTATCGAAATCGTATAGACGCGGAACTCAGGAAATACCGGTTTTGATTGATATAAGTCTTAATGTCCAGCAGGGTGAATTTTTGGCCCTCATGGGACCATCGGGCTCTGGTAAAACCACGCTGCTGAATTTGATAGCGGGGATCGATCGCCCTGATAGTGGGCGATTAATCGTTGGAGAAATTGACATAGCGACCCTGAACGAATCGAAACTAAGCAAATGGCGTGGAGCGAACGTTGGGTTCATCTTTCAATTTTACAATCTCATCCCTGTGCTAAACGCTTTAGAAAACGTTCAGCTCCCATTGCTTCTAACTTCTCTTTCCAGGTCGGCGAGGCGGGAACACGCAATTGCTGCGCTGGAAGCCGTTGGACTGGTGGACCGAATGGACCATTTTCCATCTGAGTTGTCAGGTGGGCAACAACAGAAAGTAGCCATAGCCAGGGCCATTGTCACAGATCCACTGTTGATTGTTGCGGATGAACCCACAGGTGATCTGGACAAGAAATCTGCTTCAGATGTGCTTGATTTACTAAGTCAACTCAACGAACAGTTCGAGAAGACAATTATAATGGTGACTCACGATCCACGAGCAGCCGGCAAATCGAAAAGGGTCCTTTTTCTTGATAAAGGAGTCCTCGCGGATTCTCTGGAAAACTCATGAAAGTCAACCCTTAGTCACCGATCCATCTAACGAATTCTTCAAGGCTCGCTCTCTCTGATCTGAAATGGTTTATTGGGGCATTGACATCCGGGTATCCGATTGCCACAGATATCACCAGAGTTTTGCTATCTGGAACATTGAGAGCGTCTTTAATCTCATCTTCGTAGGCTTTTACAAGTCCTATAGGGCAAGTGGCCAAACCATGTGACTCCGCGGATAAAACAAAATAACCCAGGAATGCCCCAACGTCCGTCAGGCGTTCCGGGGGAAAACTGTCGTCAATGAACACGAATGCTACAGTAGGGGCGCCATAGAATTTCAAGCTGCCAGTGTTGACGAAAGTTTTAAAATCAGTACCCATTTCTTCAATTAGAGGAGTCATGCCCTGAGCTGCCAGTCTGGCTCTATCAATAAACTTGTCTGGAATTTTTTGTGTGGCGCCGGGACCGCAGGCTATTTGCTTCTCTTTAAATCTCTTTAAGAGTTTTCTCGAAAGTCTCGGTGTTTCTTCACCCGACACAATATGAACTTCCCACGGCTGCATATTTATTGCTGAAGGCGCGTTGGCCGCGTAATTCAGTATTGATTCCATTACAGATTTTTCCACAATTTTTTTTAGAAAACTTCTGGCGCTACGTCGTTGTAGCATTGTTTTGAGCAGGTCCAATTAACAAACCTCCGATCAAAGACTCATCCAAAAAATGACCCGCAAGACAGGCGCTGGGTTGCTCTATTCAAACAAAATAGTTATACCTCATGATGTCAATTGGCAAACTTTTATAAAATTGTCTGGTTCTGTATGATGATTGATCAACGAAAAAAGCTGTCCGGAGATACCGTTGCTGTGAAAACTAAAATAATGGTGGTTTTAGGAATAATGGCTCTAGTTGGGAGCATAAACGTTCAATCAACATGGGCTGAAGATTTTTTGGACATATTCAGGGCAGGGCAGCAGGCCGAAGATTCAGGGTCTTTGGATCAAGCCATAAATCTTTATTCAGATGCTATCAAGTTGGCTCCACAATCTGCGAGGGTTTGGGCTAAAAGAGCGGAAGCCTATCTAAAAAAGGGTGAGCCCAGATCCGCAATAAAAGATCTGATTCACGCTACGAAATTGGATCCGGCGTACGCTCCTGCTTTTGCGAGACTGGGCTTCGCATACAATGCAATTAAGGAATACTCAAAAGCTGTTGAAGCCTTAGATGTGGCCATTAAATTAGAACCCACATCTTCTGAGGCGCTTAACACCAGGGGTTTTGCTTTTAACGGTTTGAATGATTACAGCCACGCTATAAAAGACTTTGACCAGGCGATTACGTTAAAACCTAATGATGCAAGGTATTACAATAATAGAGGGTTTGCTCTAAACGGCGAGGGTGAATATGATAGGGCGATTCAAGACTTTGACAAAGCCATAAAACTCGATCCATCCAACGCCATGGTATTCAACAATCGTGGTGTGGCCTACATGCGTCAAAAGAAATTTGATCAGGCCCTCAATGATTTCGATAAGGCAATTGAAATAAATTCCAGTTTTTCATCTGCCTATCACAATCGTGGCATGGCCTTCAGTGGAAAAGGACGCCATGACAAGGCGGTGGAGGAATTCAGCAAAGTGATTGAAATGAATCCAAATTCTCCAGTTTTATACAAAGATCGTGGAATAGCCTATGCTAAGCTTGGGGAGTATAGGCTGGCAAAGAAAGACCTGGAGAAATCGATTGAGCTTGATAAGCGATTTGCTCCCGGTTACGCTGAGTTGGGGCTCCTCATGGCTACAGCCAATGATCCATCCGTCAAAAATCCAGCCCTGGCCAGGAAATACGCTGAAAAGGCAGTCTCCATGGGTGACCCGACGACACCGGAATTAACCAGAGACCTGGCGGAAGTCCATAAAGCATTGAAAGAAGACGCAGCGGCGATCTTAACCCTAAAGAAGGCTATCTCGATGGACCCAACAAACAAAGAATTCGCGGACCTGCTCCGTAAATGGGAAGACGAATCTCCCGTTAGAATTTCGAACCCGATCCAGTTGACTCGTCCCAAGTCATTTTCTAATCTCTGGTAATCATCCGATATTTGATCAAATAGAGGCAATAGTGGCAGAAGATACTAAAAATGTTAGTAATTACCTGGAAAGCATAATAAAAATCAAAGGAATCAAACTGGACAACCCCAGATTAGGTGTTACCAAGGCCAGAATTAACAAAGCGTTTGAGATCCTTCCAGAAGAAGTGTTGAATCTCTTCCTGGGCAGGTCTAGAAAACTGTCCCTCTCGATCACCCGTGGCTCCGAATTATCCCCTGGAATGAGGACCACAACAGAGCGGTATTCAGGCCGTCCGGTTTATTCTATCAGTATCTGTGATGAAGCTCTGGGCTGGCCGGAGGACCATTTCATTGGGGCTCTCCTTCGAGAATTGGGACATGTAACAGCCGAACTTCTGCCAGAGAATGAATGGCCACAGGAACGGGGGGCAAGAGCCAGATACAAAGAGTCAATCGAATGCAAGGCTGATGCTTTGGTATGGAGTTGGGGGCTTAGACATTATGACATGATCTTCCTCAGTGAGACTTATCCGTCTCACTGGGTCGATAAAATAGTCAATGATATTAGTATGATGCTTCTAAGTATGGGGACGGCTCAATCAGATATGTCTCTAACCTGAAGCCAGAGGAAAGTGGTTCTGATATTGGATTAAGGGTATCTATCTGTCTTTATTCCGTGCCACTTCCAACGCGTTTTTTACTACGTTCTCCACATTAAAACCATAATTGGATAAAACTTCCGGGCCGGGCGCAGACGCGCCAAATTTATCGATTGATATTACTTTGCCCTTCAAGCCTACCCACCTCTCCCATCCGAAAGAAGCGCCGGCTTCAATGGCCAATCTCGCTTCAACACGAGGCGGAAGAACCTCGTCTATGTATTCTCTCGATTGCTTTTCAAAAAGGTCCCAACTTGGCATGGACACAACGCGGGTGGCGATGTTGTGTTCTTTCAACAATGTGTCCTGGGCCTTCAGCGCAAGATTAACTTCTGAACCGGAAGCTATCATAATAAGAGAGGGGTCCTTTTGACTGTCGGAAAGCACGTAAGCTCCACGTTCCAAAAGGGAGGCGCTTGCAAAGTTTTTCCTGTCAAGAACGGGAAGGCTCTGTCTTGTAAGTATTAGAGCGACAGGCCCTTTCGATTTTATCGCCAATCGCCACGCTTCCGCTGTTTCATTAGCGTCTGCCGGTCTTATAAGGCACAAATTCGGCATAGCCCTGAGGGAAGCAAGATGTTCTACCGGTTGATGTGTGGGACCATCTTCACCTAATGCGACGCTGTCGTGTGTAAGTACAAATATCGAGTGGATATTCATTATGGCGGCTAATCTGATAGCTGGTCTCATGTAATCAGTGAATACAAAGAAAGTAGCCCCATAAGGTATCACACCACCATGAAGCGCCATTCCATTAACAATGGCTCCCATGGCAAACTCGCGAACCCCAAAGTGGATGTTACGCCCGGAAAATTGATCGGGGGACTGAGCAGGATCGCCGGAGATGATCGTCTTGGTGGAGGGAGCCAGATCTGCAGATCCACCTATGATGTTGGGCAGCTTTTTTGCTATGCCGTTAAGGACTTTACCCGAGGAAACGCGGGTAGCTTCGGGTTTGTCCTCAGGCTTGAATACCGGGATTTCTGAATCCCAATTGTCGGGAAGATCTCCCCGAAACTGACCAAGGAACCTCTCTTTGGCTTCAGGATAAGTTTTCGAGTAATCTTCCAGCATAAGGTTCCACCGCTGCTCATGTTCCTGACCACGATTTCCACAAAGTCTGAAGCTAGCGGTAACTTCTTCAGGGATGTAGAACCGTGCTTCTGTAGGCCAATTAAGCCTTTCTTTTGTGGCTTTTACCGCCGGTTCTCCTAGCGGCTCACCATGGGCTGAGGCGCTATCCTGTTTCGGACTACCATATCCTATGTGCGTTCTTACGATCACCAGTGAAGGCCTGTTGGTTTCCCGTCGAGCTTCGTCAATTGCCGCCTGAATGGCTTCAATGTCATTGCCATCAGAAACTCTGGTAACGTGCCAACCATAAGCCTGGAATCTGGCTCCTACATTTTCGGTGAAAGTCAGATTTGTGCTACCTTCAATTGAAATCTTGTTGTCATCGTACAAATAAATCATCTTGCCCAGCTTGAGATAACCGGCCAGAGACGCTGCTTCGGAAGAGACTCCTTCCATTAGGTCTCCATCAGAAACAATTGCATAAATATGATGGTCAACAATTGGGAAACCAGGTCTATTAAAATCGGAAGCCAAAAAACGTTCAGCTATGGCCATACCGACTCCCATGGCAAATCCCTGCCCAAGGGGCCCGGTAGTAGCTTCGATCCCAGGAGTAAGGCCGTATTCAGGATGCCCCGGAGTCTTGCTTTCCCACTGACGGAAACGCTTAATTTCCTCTATGGAAAGATCATAGCCTGAAAGGTGGAGCAAGGCATATTGTAAAGCTGATCCATGTCCGGCCGATAATATGAAACGGTCCCTGTTCGGCCAATTCGGATTGCGAGGGTTGAATTTTAAAAAACGAGTCCATAGCACATACGCCATCGAAGCCGTTCCCAATGGCAAACCGGGGTGACCCGAATTGGCCTGCTGTACCATGTCCACGGACAAAGTTCTGATCGTGTTAATACATAACTGGTCTATAGAATCCCCTGAATCGGTCATAGTCATGTTCCTTGTAGTTTAAAGTATATCTTTTAATTGTAACCGATGATTTACCAATTTCACAATCAATTTATTTTAAGCATGGACACCATCTTCTCAGGATCATTGGTAGGGGACATACATGTGAAATTACCGCAGACATATACTGTGGGGCCGTTGTTGAGCATTCCGAGGTCTCTGGTAAATGGAGCCAGGGATGCTATCCCGCTATCCTCCTCCCCTATAATCTTCAAAATGACCACCTTGTTGGGAAAATATGTTTCATTCAAACGATGCAGGATGTTTTGGGTCTCGGTATGGTTTTCAGGGCCTGCTATAACTACTTCAAACGAAGGGCCAACAAGAAAATCAATGTACAGTAGAAACTGGGTGTAGGCGGACGGGAACTGCGCTACAAGGCCCGAAAATGCACGAGACATTGACCAAACCATGGAATCAAGTTCCATTGAGCCTGTAATACGATGGAGCTTTACTAGATTCATTGCGGCGACAGAATTGCCTGATGGCGTGGCTCCATCGTAAATTTCCTTTTGTCTGAGCAGCAGTTCTTCACTGTCATCAGCGGTAAAGAAAAAGCCACCTGCTGTTTTATCCCAGAAACGTTTTATAAAATCATCGTTTAGCTCAATGGATATCTTCAAATAATCGGGGTCAAATGTCGTTTCGTATAGTTCCAGCAGCCCCCAAATCAAAAAGGCGTAATCATCCACGTGAGCCGATAGCCCTGCTTCCCCAAGACGATACCTTCGTAACAACTTTCCATTCACGTCACGCAGATTTGCAAGTACGAAATCTGCCGCTTTGGCCGCAGCGGTAGCGTAATCCTTCTTGCCAAAAACTCTTGACGCCTTGGCCAATGCCGCTATCATCAATCCATTCCAATCTGTAAGAATCTTGTCGTCCTTGTGTGGGTGAGGCCGTTTCTCTCTAATTTCAAAAAGCCGCTTTCGGGCCTTTTCCCAGATGTGTTGAAGCTCAGTTTCAGAAAAATTAAACTGTTCGCGTAATTCCTCCAAAGGCCTTTTTAAATTTAGAATGTTTCGACCTGTAAGTGATTGTGTGACCTCTTCCTTGAAGTTTCCCATTTTAAAGACGTTAAAGGCCCTTTCGACAAAGTTTGCTTCATTTTTTGGCAAGATTTCCTGCAGCTCTTCTTGTGTCCAGACATAAAATTTCCCTTCCTCTCCTTCGCTGTCCGCGTCTTCAGCGGAATAAAATCCACCATCTGGAGAGGTTAAATCACGTAAGACATATTCGATGATTTCCTGAACTGTATTTTTATAATCGACTCTGTTTGTGACCTCATAAGCTTCAGTGTAAGCGACAGCCAGCATAGCCTGGTCGTAAAGCATTTTTTCGAAATGTGGAACCAGCCATTGCGTATCTGTAGAATATCTATGAAATCCAAACCCGACATGATCATAAATCCCTCCCAAACGCATCTGATCCAAAGTTTTTGTAACCATCTGAAGAGCATGTTGATCTCCTGTGCGTTTCCAATATCTCAGCAGGAAAACAAGATTGTGAGGTGTAGGAAATTTGGGAGCTTCGCTGAAACCGCCAAAATTTGGGTCGAACCTTTGATCAAGCTGCTGAAAGGCGGTTTTCAGAGAGCCTAAACCAAGGGTTTCTCCTGAACTATGTTCAGTAGCGCTGTTAAGAGCTGATAGAACTTTTTCGCTAGCCCCTTCAATCTGGGCCCTGTCACTTAACCACAGGTGTTCTATCCTTGCAGCAAGGTCGATTAATCCAATTCGGCCATAGCCCGAATGTTTGGGGAAATAAGTGCCTGCAAAGAAGGGTTTTTTGTCTGGAGTCATTACTATATTCAATGGCCATCCGCCACTACCTGTCATCATCTGGCAAACCGTCATATAGGCATGATCTATGTCCGGCCTTTCTTCTCTATCGACTTTTATCGAAACAAAAACCCTGTTCATGATTGCTGCGACTTCATCATCTTCAAAGGATTCTCTTTCCATCACGTGGCACCAATGACATGTTGAATAACCAATTGACAGAAAGATTGGCTTATTTTCCTTTTTGGCAATTTCGAAAGCTTCGTCCCCCCACGATCGCCAATCAACAGGATTATACGCATGTTGAAGCAGGTATGGACTTTTTTCCCGTATCAAACGGTTTGGCAGTTTTTTAAACTGATCGGCCGACTCTGAGGTCTGTTCGTTTTGCGAATGACCGTATTCGTCTGACATTAGATGTTCTCCTGTATTCGAAATTCCAAGTGTTGCGTAAAAAATATTATCAATTAGCGGGATTGCAAGATGTCGCAAGATATTAGCAACTCAATTCTGGCTAATTCCACAAGTATGTCAAAAGATATTGCCTGATTAGGTGTGATCTTAGATGTTAGTCGGACTTGCTTGTTCCCTGGTCATAATCTATGGTAGGCGCCATAATCTCCCGGTATTCAAACGGTAAACTCCCTGTCAGATAGTTCCCTCTTCCGGAGGCGATCCTTGCAAGATCATGAAAAATCCACGGAAAGAATGAAACCCAATATCTCTGAATCGGAAATAGTTTCCAGTTCAGTAAAAAAACTTCAGGAAGAGCTCAACTCTTATAAAGCTGAAAATCAGAAAATGCGGTCCATGATCGACGGCATGGAAGAAGGTGTTGTACTTGTTGATGCAAATGGAATAGTTACAGACGTTAACAACTGGTTTTTAAGAAAGGCTAATCTGAGTCGTGATCGACTGCTGGGTAAATCTGTCTGGGATTTTCATACTAACATCGACGTCCTGGAGAGCGTTAATGCCTTGTTCACTAAATACGGAAAGACTCTCAAAAGAGAAAATCTCAAAATAAATCCTGAGATATTCGGGTTGCACGTTTCCCTCAGAATTCAACCAATTTTTGTGAATGATCAGTTCGAGGGGATAATTCTAAACGTTGTTGATATAACGGACCAGGTATTGGCGCGTATTGCTGCTGAATCCGCAAACCACGCCAAGAGCCAGTTTCTTGCAAATATGAATCACGAGATTCGTACACCCATGAATGGTATCATAGGGATGGCCGAGTTGGCTTTGGGAACCGAACTGACAGGTGAGCAAAAGGAATATCTCGAGTCAGTAAGAATTTCAGCCAATGCTTTACTGTCACTGATAAATGATATTTTGGATTTTTCCAAGATGGAGGCTGGCAAGTTCGAGCTCATAAACACCGATTTCAGTTTGAGGGATTGTGTCGGCAACACAATGAGCACTATGGCCAGCCAGGCTCATGCCAAAAGGCTTGAGTTGGCTTACGATATTGCCACTGATCCCCCGACAATCTAACTGGAGACCCAGGACGCCTGCGCCAGATACTGGTTAATCTCGTGGGTAACGCAATCAAATTCACGGCGAGAGGAGAAGTCGTCCTACGGGTTTTTCCGGAACATGAAGCTGAAAAATATGCTGAACTCCATTTCATAGTTTCTGATACAGGCATAGGCATTCCCCCACACAAAATAGTCCGTATCTTCAAAGCCTTTGGACAGGTCGACGGTTCAACCACCAGGGAATATGCTGGAACGGGTTTAGGTCTAGCTATTTCATCACAGTTGGTAGAAATGATGAAAGGTAAGATATGGGCTGAAAGTGAAATCGGCACAGGTAGCGTTTTCCATTTCACCGTCCGGTTTGAATACCCAACCAGTCCTGTTCGAAAAGTGGCGCCTAAAGCGAAGTCATCGCTAGCCGGGGTTAGGTACTGATTGTAGATGACAATGCTACAAACAGGAGGATATTGGAGGACACTTTGCGCTCATGGGGTATGACGCCTACCGCTGTGGCCGACAGCACGACCGCTACGGATGTGATTAATTCGGCTAATAAAAAAGGAGAGCCTTTTTCTCTAGCGTTTTTGGATTTTATGGCGCCGCAGATGAATGGTTTTGAACTGGCCGAAGTGATTGCTCGTAACAGGAGATCTAGTCTCGAAAAGATAGTGATGCTAACTTCTGGAGGTCAAATAGGTGATGGCGCAAAATGTAGGGAGTTGGGGATTTCAGCCTATCTGATGAAACCGATAAAACAGTCCGATTTGTTGGACGCAATATTGATGGCTATGCAAAAGCCGTCTAGTTCAGATCATTCTTGCTCACTAATTACAAGACACTCAGTCCGGGAAGCCAGGAAACGCCTGAAGATCCTTCTTGCCGAAGACAACACGGTAAATCAAAAACTTGCTGTCAAGATACTTGAAAAGATGGGCCATGTAGTTTCAATAGCGTCAAATGGCAGAGAAGCATTGCATACCCTCGAACAGGACGATTTTCAACTTGTGTTGATGGATGTTCAAATGCCTGAGATGGATGGATTTGAGGCCACGAGGGCAATTCGCGAAAAGGAAGTAGTCTTGGGCCGCCATATCCCAATAGTCGCCATGACAGCCCATGCCATGGTAGGTGATAGGGAAAGGCGCCTTGATGTTGGGATGGACGCTTACATATCCAAACCGATAAGTTCAAAGAAACTAGCGAAAGTCATTGACGAAGCTTTGAGAACAGCAGAAGCCCCAGAACTCAAATTATAGAGGTATTGAAATTCCACCCTCCCTGCGGATCTTCCAGTAGTGAAGGGACATCATAAAAAACATAATGGCTGGCAGGATCAATACATGCCATGCGTAAAGTCTAACCAGGCTAAGGTCACTGACATCCGGTGGCCCAAATAAAACCAGAGCAAATTCCTTTCCGAAGAATGGTATCCTGTCGGTCAGGTTTCTGGCGATAGTCCAAGCCCAAAGCGCACGTTCGTCCCAAATCAGCAGGTATCCGGTGAAGTCTTCTACAAACACGAAAAGGAGAAGGATCGCGCCGATCACCCAGTTTAACTGTCTCGGCGGTAGATATGAACCTGTCAGGAAAACCCGAACCATATGCAAAAGAACCAAAATAACAAGCAATTGTCCTGCCCAATAATGAATGTTGCGGAATACAAAACCATATGGCGCAAAATACATTATTCTTTGAACCGAAGGATAAGCACTGGAAATTGATGGGTAGTAGTAGAGCATAAGTAACGCGCCGGTAAGTATTTCCGCCAAAAACATGGTTGTCGCCAATCCACCCAAACAAAATGTAAAACTGATACGCGCAGAGGTTTCCGGTACGTATCCAGGATGAATGTGCTCAAAAAGCGATACCAGGGAATCCCTCTTCATTTTATGCCCTTATTACAGATTTTAAACGATTGGATATAAATTCAATGACATTTATTAGTTGTGAGGGTGGTCGGATATCCGCAAAATCTGCTCTGAAGTCTCGGCCAGAAACAAACTTTTCAATGGCCTGGACGCTGGACCACGCAACACGTGACCCTGTATATCGAACTCACTTCCATGGCATGGGCACTCGAATATGCCTTTAGAATCATTCCATTTATAGCGGCAACCCAAGTGAGTGCAACGATCATCTAACGCTATTGAGTTTGAAAGATTACTTCCTTTAACTATCCATACCTCGGCGTGTGGTATGAAATACGGTTTTCCACTGCTGATGGATTTGAATAATTCTGTTGGGATTGTTCGGTCAACTTTTTGCCTGGTCCCCGAAAAGACAAACCTGGCAATTCCCCAAGATGAAAAAACCCCTATTAATCCACTCACAAAAACCATCAAGTATTTGAGGAAAGAGCGCTTGCTGTTAGATTCCATGGACTCATGAGGCATAGCGACCTATCGATAACACGTATTTTATGTGGGGAAAATGCGGCGCGTCATAGCTGAGCGCCGCTATGCCAATATTTTTCCAGCCTCGTATTTAGCAGCCTGTGGTTGGTGGTTTAGGTTTGACAGCCGACTTCAAGGCAGCCTCTGCTTCAGCCTTCGTCTTGAATGGCCCCTTGACTACACTTTTTACATCCGCAGGTTTTTTGTCGGTTACAGCCATTTTTGCCCCTTGCTTAACGACAAAAAATTCTTCTGCCAACGCAGACGTAGCGAAAACGAAAGCAGACAACGACAGTACAACCAGCATGATTCTTAAAGCCTTCTTCATCAATCAAACCTCCTCACAATTTAATGCGCTATTACTAGCACGAAACAATTTGTCGACCAAAATCATTTATCGTATGGGGCCCACTTTTCGGCCAACCAGGCCAAAACGAACGCACATAGCGCAGCTATTGTAATTATTCCTGCCATGGTTTCCATTGACGTCCCAAAATACTGCCATAGTGTCACTCGCCCCATGTCCGAACTTTTATAAAAACTGCCCCACAAAGGCATGCCCAAGGCAAAAATATCAATCCCAACGATCATGCCGATCAAAAATACAATACTGTCAATTTTTCCGGACGCCACCCCAACAACGGCGGTACCAGGACAGTATCCACCTATAACAAAACCTAAGCCAAAAAGAATGCCACCTACGAGTTGAGGCCAAAGGTAAGTTTTTAGCAGAGAGTAATCCAGAAGCATCGAGTAGTCGAAAAGTCCAACGCGATTGAGGATTACCAAGCCCAGCATCGCGGTGACAAGGGCCGAGAACATCACTCTAAGGACTCGCATGTCACGGAAATAAAATATCGACGTGAGATTCCGTGAGTCTCCGAAGCCTGCCCGTTCAAGGACAAACCCGAACAATACCCCTATGCCAATTGCGACAAAAAGACTGGTATGGACACTTATTACTTCGTTCAGATAAAGTGGAGCATTCATTGCCATTCCTTTCTCACAAAATAAGCTGCGACAAAAGCTGTTGCAAAGACAGTCATCATAAAAATCCAGCTACCCAAAACCATGGTCGCTCCACCGCTGAGCGCTTGTCCACTAGTGCAACCCATGGCAAAACGGGTGCCTATCCCACCTATAATTCCTCCTAAAAAAGCCAGAAGCAGTCGGTTTATGGCAGGGAATGTGGCCCCTTTTCCAATCGACAGTTTGAATCTTTTAGCTGTAATGACACCAATCAGTCCTCCAAAAAAAACACCAATTACTTCGAAAACCATCCAGTCAATTAAAGGATAACTGGCCCCCGTTTTATAAAAAACCTTGAAATATTGATTGTGTTCAACGGCTTCAGGAATGAAAGTGTGTGGCAGAACAGCCGCGGTCCTGGCAATTGCCCCAGAAGCGCCCAAGCCAGTACCCATAATGAAGAAAGTTAAAAGTAATACCAACCCCAACGCAATACCCGCTAAAAACGGGTTCCAATAACCTTTGGCATAGTCGGAAGCGCTCATATTCTCTCCTCCTATAAAAATAAGACTGTGATGCCGACAAATGGGAAAATTATTTAGGCCCCACTTCGGTAATTTTTAACATCGTTTCCTTTTGCAATTCTTGCGGGACTCCAAGACCTACGTTTACCGGCCTTTTCGAGGTCATGTCATTCCACAGCGCTGGGGCCGGATCATTCACACGCAATTCCTTTGGGCATTCCCTGAACCATCGGCCGGTTAATTCGAATATTCCCGCAACCAGCACTGAGATGAAAGTCAGGACGATTGTCACAAGGAGAGCGGAGGTCATAAGCTTGCCTCTTTTTGCGTGATTATTGGCCTGAATTTCTGGAGACGGCTGCTCGGGGAGTTCAGGGCTAACTTCATCTTCCGAGACAACCTCATTTTCTATTGGTGTTTCAGGAGTATCAGATTGTGGTTCCATGACAGTTTCCTAATTAAAAAGAATTAAGTCCAGATTCCGGAAAAGCTCATCTGAGGGATGATGTTTAATTCGTGCAACTAAATGATTTGAGGTGGAGTTCCTGAGAAAATTATTAACGCTCTTAAACTCATTCCCCCCATTAAAACCAGGAGGTCCGCTCCCACAACTAGAGACTTCGGCATTTTTCCATATTCGAGAAATTCAAAGACACTTAGAATAAACGGTACAACCAGACCCAATATTACTACCAAACCCCAAAAATATGGGCTCAACGTCCCCGATATAAGCCCGCTCGCCGAAAGAGCGGCTTCCGTAGACCTGGTCAAGGACATGAAGACAAATAACATCAATACCAAACCTTCTACAGAAAGAAATATGACGTGGCCCAATGCGAAATTTGATAGCGTTTTGATCGTTTTTACATCTATTATGGCAGCAACTATCATTGCTGCGGCCAAACCGGTGGAAATAGCTGAAGCCAGAAACAGTACTGGCATCAAAGGAGTGTTCCAAAATGGGACACCATTTACTACGGCAATCAGAACCCCTGTATAAGTAGCAGTTGCAATAGCAAACAGGCTCCCGATGATTTCTATGGCGGTTACATATTTTTGCGCCAGTTTGCCAACAAAGGTTATTTCATTGAGGGCTGCCGCATATAGAAGCGCTAAAGGAATGAAGATTGAGAGAATTATGACTCCCCACGAGATCATACTTCTCAGATTCCCGATCATATAAAACTGACGCCATGGTTGCCAAAAACCCGCTTCAAGGTCAAAAACAAGACACAATGTTCCTATTATTACAAGCGGTCCTGCGACAAGCGATCCTGCTCTGGCCAGGGCCTTGGACCAGTCAGGAGCAAGTAGATCACAGGCTACTGCTGCGATGAAAGCCCCAGAACCTGCCCCTGCAAGGAAAAGATAGGTGATTATCAGCCAACCCCAAGCGCTTTGTTGCATGATTAGCTCCTCTTGTAAAAAATCTTGGGGACAGTCCCCAAGTCAGGTCTCAAAGGCTGTGCTCCGGTCTGAGCTATAAATCTTGATATGGCGCTATTCGGATCATCGAGGTCTCCGAAAATACGAACCTGGGTAGGACATGTGGTAACGCAGGCCGGAGTCCCACCTTCCCGAACAAGTTCGATGCACAGGCGGCACTTTTCTACTATGCCCCTACGATGGTCAATTATTCGCATTTTATAGGGGCAGGCCTCCATACAATATTTACACCCTACGCAGGTTTTAGGATTTACCAATACAACCCCTTCTTTTGACGTGTACGTGGCGCCTGTAGGACAAACTCTCTGACAGGGAGCGTTTTCGCAGTGGTTGCACTGTAATGGAATAAATTCTTTACCGTAAGAAGGATATTGCCCTCGGTCCTTACTCTTGATCCAATTAAAAGTCTCATCAAAATGAAGTTCATTTTGATTCTGGCATGCTACTCGGCACGAATGACATCCAATGCATTTGGTACTATCAATAGCTATTCCGTAACGTGGCATAGTTGGTTCCTTGAATTGTCTAACATGGCTGAAGCTCATAACTACCTGAGCCAATATACATTCTTAGCTTTGGTTAAATTATTACCATTAGCGCCTCAACCGATTTTTCATGCTGGAGTTTTTTCAACCCTTACTATTATTTCATTTGACATGCAGTGGCCAAGCACAGGATCAAAGTATGTGGGAAGAAAATCATTGTACGATATTCCAAAACCAAAGGCTGTGCGGAGATTCCTGGAATAGACCCCATATGAACTCGGTAGAAAAACACAATCTCTATGAATCCCATCAGTCACAAGCGCTCGTGCCCTGCCTTTGCCCACACTATTACTAATGGTCATGCAATCCCCATCCTTTATCCCAAGGGCCTTCGCTCTTTCTGGGTGGATCCATACCCTGGTCATATCATTCAGGAGCGATATCTCTTTGAGGTATTCCTGATTGATTGTCTTGGCGTGCGTATGATGAGCCTGTTTCCCGTGTATCAAACGGAAGGAATGAATGTCGCTCTGGTCGGGAACTACAAGAGGCTCCTCCCATTCAGGGACGGCCGGCAAATTTAGATCCTGGAGAGTAGATGAAACAAACTCAAATTTTCCACTCGGTGTCTTGAACTGAGGTGGACCCGGTTCCCATTTTCCGCCAAGATCTATGACACCTTCCTGCTTGAGCCGTTCAAGCGTTATCCCAAACGGAGCCAACGCCGCCTGGTTATACTCTTCAAGCGTGAAATTGAAATAATTCCCTATGCCCAGGCTTTTAGCCAATTCAATGAGGATAACGACCATAGGCTTGGTGTCATAGAGGGGCTCTATGACAGCCTGTCTGATAGCGACCTGCTTCGAATTAAAGCAATGGTTGGTATGAACGACATCGTCGCGTTCCAGATAATAGGATTCGGGTAATATGTAATGAGCCAGAGACGCTGTTTCCGAAAGGATGTAATCAAAACTGACGAGAAGATCCAGCTTCCTGTAACCCTCAATTACCCGGGCAGGATTAGGGCATGTTCGCAACGGATTGTTGTGATACACAAACCCGGCTTTCAATTTCCCTTCCAATGCCAACTCTGGAATTGCTTGAGAAAGCCCCAGGCCAACTGGAGTTATCGGATATCGGTCACTTGCTCCACTACCGTCGACCATCGAGTCGCCAAGTTCTGGGGTCTTGGGAAATTTCTGAGGATCAAGCCTGCCGAGTTTTACTTCGGGGTGGAAGAACATTCCCCCTCGCTGGTTGAAATTCCCCAGCAAGCCGTTTACGCAGGCGACAGCCCTGACAAGCTGAAGACTGTTCTTGTACTGGGTCCCCAAGGCTCCGTGATAACCGCGATGGATGAATGCCTGAGGAGCGGATTCAGCGAGGTCGTGGGCCAGCTTTCCGATAACTCCCCTAGGTATGCCAGTTTTTTGTTCCGCCCATTCCGTAGTATAGCCTTTGACTTTCTGTGCCAGTTCATCAAAACCTTGAGAGTATTTGTCGACGAAATCCTTCTGATAAAGTTTTTCTGCAATCAATGTGTTGGCGATGGCCAGCATCAATGCCAGATCGGTTCCCGGTCTAATTTGCACATACTGATGCGCAAAAGACGCCAACTCACTGAAGCGAGGATCCACCACAACGAATCGGGCTCCTCGATCTTTAGCTTTGGATAAGTCGCTCAGCGCTCTGAGCCGCAACCCTGCAGCTATATTTCGACCCAGAAAAATGGCAAATCTCGTGTGCTCCAAATCATGCTCAGGCTTGGCTGAGCCGATAGTTAGCCACCAACCAATATTCCTGGGTAAAAAACATGTAGTAGCATGAGAGAATACATTAGGCGAACCTAGCGCGTTCATGAAACGCGAGCAAAGTCCTGCGTTGCCTTCCGGGAACTGCAACCAAAAAAAGGACTCGGGTCCATGTTCTTTCTTGATTTCCTGAACGCGTTGGCCGATTTCTCTGTATGCCTGTTCCCATGAAATAGGTTCAAATTTATTAGGACCGGTTCGTTTAAGAGGGGATTTAATTCGATCCTTGTTATAAACTTCATGAAGAAGGCCGTGACCTTTAGCGCAGATTCGGCCTAGATTATTGCCCGCTATTGGTATCCCTTCGGCTTTCCATATACGTTTGCCACGTGTATAGACTTTGATGGCGCACCAGTTTCCACATCCATCACAGAGCGTCGGTGTCACTTTCAAATCTTGTGTGGACTCTTCTGTCGTAGCCCAGGATTCAAGATTCAGATAATTTGAAGCTACAAGTGAAGCGCCCCCGATGGCTGATCCAATGATGAATTTTCTTCGGGTGATCCCGGAATTATCCATACCACCTCCGCTTAGGACAATGTCTCCAAGCATCAATATATATAGATATCAATATATAGTCAATACTTTCTTCCGGGATCTAAGGATCAAATGGTCTCAGATGTTGCTTTTCGCCTGAAATGGTCCCAGCCGCTCGGCATAACAGGAAGAATTTCACCAGAAACCCTGACGAGATTTATACCGACCGTTGATTCAAATCTTCCTATTTCTGTCAACTGGTATCCCTCGATCAAAGCCTTTTGAGCAAGTTCCTCGTATTTATCGGGTTTGATAGCAGCCAACAAAACGTAGTCTTCTCCACCATTAATTATCCAATCGATAGGATCGACAGAAAGACGACGTGCGAGTTGTCTGAGGGCTTTAGAGATTGGTAATTTTTCTTCAAAAATCGTTGCGCCCAAGCCTGACTGTTTGCATATATGGTTCAGGTCGGAGCTTAATCCATCAGAAATATCGATGGCCGCATTGCAAGCTCCCGATTTTGCCAACATTTGTCCTTGTAGCAAGTGTGGAGAGGGACTAAGATGCGCTTTAATGAGAGGCGTCGCCACGGTTTCGGGAACTTCTAAGGAATTGCGGAGTAATTCCAGGCCTGCGGCTGAATCCCCCAGGGATCCGGTAACAGCTATGACGTCACGTGGCTGGGCAGAGCGCCTCAGCAGAGTTTCCCCGCTTCTGGACAAACCTGTGACAGCAACGTTTATAACCAGGTCTGTTAATGATCGTGTTGTGTCACCCCCCAGAATGCTAACCTTGAATTTATCAGCCAGGTCAGCCATTCCTTTGTAAAAGTTTTCCAGCCAATTGATTTCCAGATGGTCAGGTACGGCGATACTTACAAACGCTTCTTTCGGAGTCCCGCCGCAAGCGGCAATGTCAGAAAGGTTCACGGCCAGGGCCTTAGCCCCAAGAGTGTCAGGTCCTTGCCAATCTAAAAGAAAATGAACACGTTCGACCAGCAGGTCGGTTGTAATGAGGAGGTTAAGCTCCGGGGAGACGCTGATTACTGCACAGTCGTCTCCAATCCCGCGAACAATGTTAGCGCTATGGACCTTGCAAAGAGGTTCGATCCTGTCTATAAATCCAAATTCTCCAATATCTTTCAATTTCATTTAAAAGAATTTTCCAGAGGCCGGATATCAAATCTCAGGCCCTGACTTTCATCGCCTTGGCGTCTCTGACTTTTAGGGTCAGAGATTCAGTGGCGACAACGGGATCATCTTCGCAGACTATTGCGCTTACGACCGCAACGCAATCCAATCCGGCCATCACCGCGTCAAAAACGTTTTCAAGCCCGAGACCTCCAATTCCTACCAGAGGTTTGTTGGTATTTGATCTCGCCTTTGCGACTCCTTCGAGCCCCCAGGGGGCGGCGATGTCCTTTTTTGTGGACGT
>JAMCYH010000136.1:17022-24343 GCA_023474025.1 Deltaproteobacteria bacterium | reverse complement strand
ACCAGTGATGATCAGTGACCGCTTTCCATCGGTCACGAAATCTATAGCTCCAGTAACAGCAATAACGTTACCCAGGGAGTTGGCAAGGACAATGGAGGATTCCATAGCGTCTTCAGCCCGAGACCTCCAATTCCTACCAGAGGTTTGTTGGTATTTGATCTCGCCTTTGCGACTCCTTCGAGCCCCCAGGGGGCGGCGATGTCCTTTTTTGTGGACGTGAAAAAAACAGGACTTATAGCAAAATAGTCTACCAGTGAAGCGGTTTCATCATTAATTTGAGACAATTCATTAACTGACCAACCTATAATTTTGTCCGGTCCCAATATTTGACGGGCCACTTTCAATGGTAAGTCAGACTGACCGAGGTGAATACCCTCCGCGTTCAGGGCGAGCGCGAGATCTATACGATCATTTACAATTAATGGCACATTGTGCTCAATTAGCAGTTCCCTGATTTCGATACCTTTGAGATAGAAATCCTTTGAGGCTAAATGCTTTTCCCGAAGTTGAACGGCAGAAATTCCTCCGCTGATTGCAGCTTCAATGATTTCCAGATCGGATCTTCCCCGTGAGAGAAAAGTGTCCGTAACAAGATAAACGTCCCAGGATTTTATATCTATCATGCAGTATCGATCCTTACATGTTCCACTAGATCTTCAGACGAAATATTGTGCAATTCATCCAGCACCCTAATCCAGAATGATCCGGGACCGGAAGATACAGCCGAGGCTTTCTCCGCAACCACTTTGAAATAACCTAGAGCTCCTGCCGTAGCGAAAAGAGGATCTTCCTCAACAGCCAGAAACGCTCCAACGATGACGCTGGCGGCGCAACCTGTTCCTGTAACGCGAGCCGTTATTGGTGATCCACCAGTGATGATCAGTGACCGCTTTCCATCGGTCACGAAATCTATAGCTCCAGTAACAGCAATAACGTTACCCAGGGAGTTGGCAAGGACAATGGAGGATTCCATAGCGTCTTCAGTGGAATTGATTGAGTCGACTCCTCGAGTTTTTGATCCGACTCGAGCAATAGAAAGGATTTCTGAAGCGTTTCCCCTAATCACAGTTGGGGTTAAAAACCGTGCAATATTGCAGGCTGTTTTTGTCCTTAGTTGAGTTGCGCCGGAGCCTACCGGGTCCAGCACAAAAGGCTTCCCCAAATCTCGGGCGCATTGAGCCGCCTCCTCCATGGATTTTATCCAGGAACCGGACAATGTGCCAATATTGATGACCAACGAATTTGAAATAGCTGATATATCACTTATCTCCTCGAATGCATGGGCCATAATAGGGGCTGCGCCCATGGCCAGGAGAACATTGGCTGTCGAATTCATGACTACAAAATTGGTTATACTGTGGACCACCGGACGCGTCGAGCGAACTCTGGCCAACTGAAGTCCGACTTTTTGAGCTAGATCCGTCGACATCGGGGGCCTCATTTTAAGATTTTGTCCGACAAATCAAATGTGGAATATTTCGGCTGGGGGCTCAATTTACCTAAGCGCAATTATTTGATTGTCGCTTTCTGAATAACCTAAGACGTTTCTGATAATATGACCAGAGCGGTCGATAAGTTCCCGGAACCGACCCCCGTTGCTGGAATCCCTGGATTATTTGAGCCGCGCGCTCTGTTTTTTCGGCATACGACATTTTCATTCTGTCTTGTTGGTATTCCCTCATTTCGGGAAACATGACCATGGGAATGCAGCCGGTAGAGCATCTTTCAAAAGCTCTTGAAATTCTCTTGTAAATAACAGGGAAAGGTTCGTCTTTTACGTTTCCGAAAGTGACTTCACTGACTTCACAAGGCTGAACGTCACCTGCAGAAGTAATAAAAAGATATTCGAAACGGCATTGACATCCAAGCGCCTGATCCTTTTCCAACCAGGTTGAAAGACCACTTATGGGTGGATGATCAGTGTAATCTGGATCAGAATATAACGTCTTTTGCAGGTTCGCTAGTACCGGGCTGTGGGCTAGCACCCCATGACAGGCTTCGCGACCGGATGGCTTTTTCTCCATGACCCGAATTTCCGCTACTCCAAGCTGCTTTGCGAACTCGTAATATTTCTTGAAGTTTTCAGGCTCCAAAAGATCGTCAGGTGGAACCAGAGAAAGGCACGTGTATACCCCGGCTTTCCTGAAGGCGCTTACTGCATTGCAGGCATTGTCAAAAGCATTGGGTGATCCTCGAAATCCATTATGGACATCTGGGTTAAAATGATCCAGGCTAATCCATACGCCGAACAAGCCACTGTCTTTCAACTCAGCGGCTCTGTCATCAGTTACTCCGTAGCCAGTTGTGAACATCCAAAGGCATGTATCCTGATTAACATGTTTAACAAGCCTGATGAAACGATCGTATCTATACATCGGTTCGCCACCATGAAGAATTATCATAGGCACACCAGTGGCCTCTACATCAGTAATTGTTTGCTTGATCAATTCCTCAGGTAAATCCGTTTTGGTGACGCGTCGAGCGTTTGTGGAGCAGAAGGGACAGGAATATGGGCAACAGTTGGTTGTGGACATTGAAACAATGCCGGTTGGCGTTTCTGCCATATCCAGGTTGTTAATATAGTTTCTTATGCGTTTGTCAAACGCGGATGACGGGAATGGTGGAAATGCGCTGTCAAGAACCACCTTGTCTCCAAATTTAACCATCCTGCGATACCGCAAAATAGTGTGTTCAAGAAAAGACAGTTTGGCAAAGTTGAACAGGGAATCATTCCAGTTTAAACCCTTCTGGCGTCTCAATGCTATACCCTCAGGCTCAGCCAGAATCTTTAAAGCTGACATAAAGATTTTTCCTACGGTCTTGAAACTATCTAAACCGGTTAAGTTAGAAGTAACTCGAGGTTGAGGCATAAGCATACTCCGTGAAAGTGGCGCTTTATTAATATTTAATTAACTCAACAAGTGACCGATTACCTGACCAGCCTTTTCAATGTCCGCCGGTGTATGATCACTCATGAGCGTGAGTCTAAGTCTTGCCGCTCCCTCCGGGACTGACGGGAACCTGATTCCTTGAACAAATAGTCCCTCCTGCAAACAAGCCTGGCTGATTTTCATTGTGAGATCGGATGGCCCAATGAGAATCGGTAATATTTGGCAGGCTGATTCTCTAGGTGGCAATATGTTTTGTAACACCTCACTCAGAAACTCAACATTTTTTTTGAGGCGGAGTCGTCTCACGTCACCTTCAGGAGAAACGATGACTTTAAGAGCCTCTAGGGTTGCCGCTGAAACAGCCGGGGAATGAGCGGTAGTGAAAATAAAAGGCCTTGCCTTATTTACCAGTAGGTCAATCAAGAAACGGCTTCCGGCTACATAGGCGCCGCTAACACCTACGGCTTTACCCAAAGTCCCCATCTGGACATCAGGAAAGACATCAAGCTCAGAGCAAAGCCCTGCGCCTGACGGACCATAAATTCCCGTGGCGTGGGCTTCATCAACAACCATAAAAGCGCCATTATTCTGACACACATCGGAAAGTTCTCGAAGCGGGGCCTGGTCACCATCCATAGAAAAAATTGATTCAGTCACCAGAAGTTTTCTTCTAAACCCGGTTTTTTTCAAAGCGTCCAACGCGCTATGGGGATCACGATGCTTATAGACCAACGTTTTCGCACGAGATAATCGACAGCCGTCTATTATACTTGCATGATTCAACTCATCAGAAACTATCAGATCATCTTTGTCTGTCAACGCAGTCAAGATTGACAAATTGGCCTGATAGCCACTTCCAAAAACTAATGCCGCTTCCGCATTTTTCCAGCTTGCTATAAATTGTTCCAACTTCCGATGGGTTGGGCAGTTGCCCGCTATCAAACGGGAAGCCGTGGATCCGACTCCATAGATTTTTACTGCCTGGGAGAAACTATCAACTACCCTGGGATGATATGCAAGGCCGAGGTAATTGTTACTTGAAAAATTTAGAACATTTCGACCATCGATATTTACAGTTCTGCCGGGAACGCCGGAGACTTCAGGCATTTTTCGATACAGGGCCTTTTTTTGAAGCGTTTCGATTTCGCCTTTGAGATCCCAATTTTTTGAAGGCTTTTTAAGCATATCGTGGACTCAACCTCGTCTTATATATATAATAATAGTGATAGGGTTTTAAAAATAGCAAAATATCTGGTCATATGACAACGGAGTCAAAATTGTAGTATGAAGATTCGATTTTGGGGAACCCGAGGTTCGATTGCCGTGCCAGGACCGGAAACGGTCATTTTTGGAGGCAACACTACTTGTGTAGAGGTCACTACGGATTCAGGCCAAAACGCCATAATTGACGCAGGCACCGGTATAAGAATCCTCGGCGATTCGTTACTGAAACGTTCCGAAATAAAATCTGTCCATCTTTTCATGACACACATTCATTGGGATCACCTTATAGGACTGCCTTTCTTTGGACCGTTATTCCACCAGGATTTTCATGTAGTTGTAAACGGTTGCAGAAGGTGTTTCGAAGGTCTCAAGCGGGTATTTAGTAGCGATTACGTAGATGGAACCTGGCCAGTTTGTTTCAGGGACCTTAAAGCGAAGATCGAACCGCCAAGTGAATCTCCGACGGGAACTATTACCCTTGGTGATGTTGTTGTAGAGCAACATAGGCTTCAGCATCCGCAGGGAGGTTTAGGTTTCAAATTCATCGAGGATGGAAAGAAATTTGTTTTTTTGACAGACAATGAATTGACCGAAGAAGGTTGGCAAGGTACATGTTTCAAAGATTTTGTGGAATTTTGCAGTGAAGCGGATGTGTTGGTTCATGACTGCCAATATCTTCCGGAAGAGCTTGTTACCAGGAGAGGTTGGGGACATTCCGACACTAGGTCTGTCGCCAAACTGGCTGTCGAGACTGGCGCCAAAGAATTGATACTTTTTCATCATGACCCGTGGCGTACAGACGAGGGTGTCCACAAGATTGTGGATCGATGCGGGGAGGAGTTAGATCGTATGAATGCATGGATTACAGTCTATGCGGCTCGGGAAGGATCGACGATAACGTTGTAAATCTCTGCGCCTCAAATTTTCAGGACCGATCTAATCGATTTTATTTGTTCGCATTTGAACAAATGAGCGAAAATTGCAAAAATGATCATGCCGGCTAAAATCGAAAAACTTAAAATCAAAAGATTCTTTCCCGTTAATCCGTGAGACCATGCCCCAAAAGTTCTGATGAATATCAAAAATGCGCCCATTACAATCGAGGCTACGGAAATTTTCAGAATTGAAGTTAAAAATTTCCCGATCTCAAACCATTTTATTCTTCTGATCAAAATCACAAACAAAGACAGAAAATTAAACGCTGCTGCAATTGTTGTAGCAAAAGCTAGCCCACCATGTCTCATCGGACCCATCAATATTAACCCGACTCCCAAATTGACTATCACAGCGCCTAATGAAATCCACAGCGGTGTCTTTGTGTCTTTCAATGAAAAAAAAGCCTGCGTAACAACCTTAAGACCTGAAAATGACCATAATCCAGCAGTGTACCATAATAGGGCGTAAGCCGTCTCGGTGGTATCTCTTTGTACGAATCGACCATGTTGAAACAGAACCCCTACGATGGGTTCCCGCAAAATTATGAGAGCTATTGACGCTGGAATCGTAAAAAACGCTATTAGCCGTAAGGAAAAAGATACGGATTCACCGAGCCCCTTATAATCACCGGTGCTTGCCAGCCGAGACATTGACGGAAGGGCCGCCGACCCAAGGGCAATCGCAAAAACACCTAGCGGTAGCTGTACTAGCCTGTCCGCATAATAAAGCCAGGACACACTTCCTGCCGGCAACATGGACGCGAGAATTGTTCCAACCAACACGTTTACCTGATAAACGGCTCCTCCAATTGCTGCTCATTTCACTCGTCGCCTTGATTTCGGGGGTACGAACAACTTCCCCATCGTTTTCAAAGGCGGATATTTGAAATGAAAGTCGGGTTTAAGTCTGACTCCTTCAGCTATCAAAAAAGGGACCTGAAGGCATAACTGAAAGATCCCTGCTGCTGTTACCGCCCAAGCTAGAGAATTGTAAGAAGCCCAGTTTAACCATCTGGTCAGACCAAGGACGCCAGCGATCATGGAGATGTTCAAAAGAATCGGCGCAGCCGCAGGCGCGGCAAAACGTCCAAAGCTGTTCAAAACCCCCGAAATCAAGGCGACGAGTGAAATGAAAAATATATACGGAAACATTATTCTGGTCAGCGAAACAGTGAGATTGAATTTTTCATGATCATCAAAAAAACCCGGCGCTGTAATTCTAACCACCTGTGGAGTAAAAAAAATGCCAAGGAACGTTATTAAAATTAAGACCAGACTGGCAAATGTTACGGCTATTCTCGCAAGCCGTAAACCTTCCTCGCGACCGTTTCGATGAATCGTGTCGATAAATGTAGGTACAAACGCCGCTGATAGAGCGCCTTCCGCAAACAATCTGCGAAGGAGGTTCGGTATGCGAAAGGCTACGAAAAAAGCGTCAGCGCCGGGTCCGGCTCCCAGAAAAACAGCAATGATCATGTCCCTAATAAATCCGGAAATCCTGCTGATACTTGTCCAAAGACCAACTATCCCTGCAGCCTTGGTTATCAGCTTCTTTTCAGAAGAGACTTGACTAGTTATGATCTTGGATGTCAACTTTGATCATCTCTCCAGTATAATATTCTTGCAAAATATTGTTCAAAGGATATGTAAAGTTACGCTGCTTTCAGAGACTTCAAATTTTACCGGAAGTCCTACCGGCAAGGTCATGTTTGGCAGTGTGTGACCATGTGGATAATTGGAAATTACCGGAACACTCGATGTCTTTACATAATCAAGCACGACTCGTTCGACTGTTGCCATGGTAACTTCCGGGTCGTCCCCCGAGAATTGACATATAATTATGCCTCGAAGATGGTCAAAGATGCCGGCTAGTTTCATCTGGGTAAGCATGCGGTCAATCTTATAAGCTGGTTCATTTACATCTTCAATAAATAAAACGCAATCCCCGAAGTTTGGGCAATATGGAACCCCTATAAGGGAAACAATGAGCGAAAGGCAGCCACCAAGCAGGTATCCAGTGGTCTTCCCGGTCTGTAATATTTTTAATTTCGACGGCTCAAGTTTTCTCATTATTTGATAACGTTCAATAGGGTGGGTAAGGGCTTCAACCAGTGAAGTCTCTGAATCTTTGTCCAAGCCGGAACTGACCTGCCCTGCAAGCATGGGACCAGCCAGTGTGATCAAGCCCACCTGACTGAAAACAGCCATGGACAGGGCAGTAATGTCACTCATGCCAATCATTATTTTGGGGTCATGTTTTGACATTTAAAT
>JAMCYH010000136.1:0-17012 GCA_023474025.1 Deltaproteobacteria bacterium | reverse complement strand
ATTGATCTGTGAAAGTACGCGCATGGCGCCGTATCCTCCACGGGCAAAAAAGATCCCCCTCACCTCGGGATCCGTTATGAATTCGTTTAGACACTCGGCACGTTCCGCATCGGAGCCTGCCAAATAATCTTCCTTAAAATATACATTTCTTGCCAATCGAACCTCGAGTCCCAGTTTTTTCAGAAAAAAAACGCCATTTTCCAGATCTTTTGGGTTTACAAGACCCGAAATTGCGGCTACTCCTACAATGGAGCCTCTTGAAAGTGGCTTGGGTATTATCGATTTAAATGTCAAAACATGACCCCATTTTTAAAGGATTTGAAAAAGTTGTTAACCTCAAACCGGAATAATAATATTCCGACGTGATGCAAAAATGTCAGTAATTTTCCATGTCGAAGACGAAAGTTCAGTCAGGCTTCTGTACAAAGAGGTCTTTGAAGAACAGGGATTCCAGATCGTCCAGGCCCCAGACGCTGAAGAGGCCTTGAAAATGCTCAAGAGCCACAAGCCCGATGTTATAATTTTGGACCTTAAAATGCCGGGTATTGGTGGCAGAGGGTTCCTGGAGAAATTCCACAGGATGAAGTTAAAGATTCCTTTGGTGATTAGCTCAGCGTACCCGTATTTGAAAACTGATCAATCAATACCTCCTTTCGATGCGTTTGTAGTCAAATCCGGAGATTTAACAGAACTTGTGAATAAAGTGCGTGAGCTAGTAGGCCATTAGGCTTACTGTGAACCCGATCCCGGAACGACGTTTAACTGTCTCAATCCCTCGAACACAATTATACCTGCAGCGGTGGAAAGATTCAAACTGCGGGTTTTTTGCAGGTTTATCGGGATTCTGGCTATTCTGGAAGGAAACTGATCGAACAAATCCCCGGTCAAGCCTGATGTCTCAGGACCGAAAAGAATATGGTCCCACGCTTTGAATTCGACCTGGTAATAAAGTCTACCTCTCTTGGAACCCGTAAGGACGATCCTGCCAGGAACCACAGATCTCAGGTAATGGTCAAGACTTTCCCAGATGACAAGATCAAGCTTTTGCCAATAATCCAACCCGGCCCTTTTCAAGTGTTTGTCATCAATATGAAATCCAAGCGGTTTGATAAGATGTAAACGTGCCCCAACAGCGACACATAACCTTCCTATGTTGCCGGTGTTAGGTGGTATTTCCGGATTCACTAGGACTACATTGAACATCAGATGTTTATTCCCGTCTAGGAGGTTAAGTCAAAGGTAAATCGAAACGGCAAAACAATCTTCGAAAATTTTGTTAGAAGGCTGGCCTTTTCCATGGGACCAAATCGATAACATGAGAAACTTCAGGTCTGATTAGATCTGTGTCCATCCCTTTATCCCCAACGATAAGAAAAGCGTCATCGTACGTATGAGAGCCGGTGAAAATGTCTTCATGAATCATTGTCTTGGCATTCACCGAGGCCTTCACATCATAGCCTGATTTCGGTATTACTACTAAATCGGGAGCGAATTCAGATTGTGGTCCTTTATAAATTTCATCTTTGGTTTTTACGTCTGTAAATAGCACATCATTTGAATCGCTGTTCAGGTTTGAGGGGAGGGCGCCCAATTCCGACACACGGAAACTACTCAGTTCATTTTTTAGCCTGGTAACTAATTCTCTGGCCTGGCTTTCATTGAGTGTCCCATCTTTGAATCTGGATCGCGAATTGACATAAATTCTTGTCGGATCCATAGCGAAAGCTAGCGATTTTGGATTTATATCTGAAATGTCACGAGGAAGTTCCGATTTAAAACTCAGGTATCCCAATATTCTTAAAAGATAATTCAAATTGACATGAATTTTTAAATCGGTGAAACCATGGTCCGACAATACCACTCGACGGGTTCCGCTGTCTAACCGTTGAAAAAATCGGCTCACGAAGCTATCCACTTTGCGATAGTAGGAAACCGTGTCACCGTGATAAGGATGTGATTCGTTTTTTAACGCGTCAAAAAGAAAGTGGTTCAGACGATCCGTGCCCGCGATCACAAATATAAAAATATCCCATGGTTGTTTGACGAAGTTAAAAACAACTTCTTCGAGCTTCTGGAGGGTAAAAAATAGGTCATCGATAAGAAATGCCCTATTTTGTCTTGCCCGGACGTTATCGGTATCAATTTTATAGCCCCTGGATTTGAGCCACGGAACTAAGGTGTTCGGGTAGATAGCTCTTTCGAATATTGGCGAAACAAAACCGGTGACCAAAATGCCATTTAATGGTCTGGCGGGATAGGTGAAGGGAAGATTTATAATTATCGAGCGTTTTTGAGGATACTGATTCCAGATTACAGGTGTCTTAATGTCGTCAAACGAGGGTAGTTCGAGCCTTATTTCATCATTTGCCACATCCGTGAAACCGAATATACCATGATAACCTGGATCTACGCCGGTCATAAATGAGGTCCAGGCCACACTTGAAATGGGAGGTAAACTCGAATTCATGGGGACAAAAGTCCCATTCGAAGCGATTTCATTCAATCCAGGCATTACTTGGAGTTCAAAAAATCTTTTTAATAGGGAATACGGAACACCATCTAGACCGACAAAAGCTATTTTTTTGAATTCCGTCATTGCCAAACCGCGACTTTTTACAAATCCGCTAATCTTTTTTTCATTTCTTCGAGAATCGAATAGGATAAGGGAGGTCTGCCCGGGAATAATCCGAGCTCTGTTCCGGGCTTGTTGGAGCCATGAAAGTCAGTGCCACCAGTTACCACAAGGTCAAATTTTGCTGCCAGCCTGACATACATTCTGGTTTGTTCCCTTGTGTGTTTTGGGTAATAAGCTTCTATTCCTCTAAGACCCGTACCGATAAGGGAAAGAAAGATTTCCTCAAAACGATCAGGATCATCCTGATTGAGCGAATAAGGATGAGCCATTACAGGTATTCCCCCTGCGCCAATAATCAATTGTATAGCCTTGTGCGCCGGTAATTTTACTTTCGGCACGTAAGCGCAGGCGCCTCTTTTGAGATATCTGTCAAAAGCCTCCTGTATAGTCTTCACGTAACCTTTCCGAAACATCAGATTGGCAAGATGCGGCCTTCCTGGAGCGCCGCCTGTAGCAATCTTTTTGACTTCTTCTTCTCTTATGAAAACGTTTTGAGCTTCAAGCTTTTCCAGGATCTTCGGGACTCTGGAGCGCCTCTCCACCCTCAAAAAGTTTAAAGATTTCTGTAGATCGGGCTCATCAGTCCGGACAAAAAAGCCAAGAATATGAAGAATGCCAAAATTATATTCAGCGCTAATCTCGACTCCCGGCACGACTTCGAAATCAAGCTCGAGTTCGTCAACAACAGCTTGGGCAGGCTCAATACCATCCAGCGTGTCGTGGTCTGTGATAGCGATTGCCCTCAAACCAAGGGATGACGCAAACCTTACCAATTCCTCTGGAGTCATTGTCCCATCCGACATGCTGGTGTGAACGTGCAGATCAATGGTCGGTCCTGGCGCAAAGCGTACTAATGACCTCAAGCGTTTGATTTCATATCTCCTTTCAGTTGACTGTCACGAAGCGCTTCATCAACTATTGTGGACAAAGTGGCCCATATGCTTTCCATCCAATCTAATGATTCGGGCTTCATGAGAACGCTTCTAAGACAGGTGACGTAGTCCTGATCCCAGGTGAAATCTTTCCAATATTCTTCGAACAGGTTTTTCCGAAGGTTCGCTTTCGCAAGGTGCAAATTTGCCTTCGCAGCGTTTTCGAAAACAGCGTCATTAAGTTTTGACGCTTCTGACGCTTTGGTGGCTTTCATCGACCAGACCACTATGTCCAATTCAGGGGCTTGTCCTGTGAGAAACCTGGGATCGGAGTTAATTAGATCGAAAAACTTCAAGGCTGCTCTCCTGCAGTTTTCCAAACTCCTTGCAAAATCTCCGCCCCTGACCATCGGAAGCAATCGTTGAGTCGCCCACAATGCGACTGCTGACGAACCAGGTCTCGAGCATTCGAGGCTGATTTCTCCAAGATGAATTTCAGAAGAGGTGAAATATGTGTAGGGTGAATCATGCTTGTAAAAAACTCCAACCGAAGGGTCTTTGAAAATCACACAGCCGCAACCATACGGTTGGAGCCCATGTTTATGCGGGTCAACCACAATTGAATCGGCTTCAGTCAATACCTCATAGGTGGCCTTGGCCCAAGGAGCCAGATTGTCGGCCAGTATAAAGTAGCCACCATATGCGGCGTCAAGGTGAACCCTAAAGCGATACTCTTTTTGTAGTTCGAGTATCTCCGGCAGCGGGTCGAGTGATCCTGTGGCGGTCGTGCCGATTGTTGCCACTACCGTCGCAATATTCCCTTTATCTAAAGTTTTCCTGAGTTCCGACATTTTCATGCGGGCATTGCTATCAACAGGAATGGACTCGAATGGTATGCCTAATACTGCGCAAATTCTATTATGAGTATAATGGGCCTGCTCGGAAGCTACAATCTTGCCATTGGGCCGCAGGCATTTCGAAATCCACAGAGCTTCCAGATTGGCCATGGTTCCCCCACTGCACAGATGGCCAAGACTATTCCCCCAGCCAAACATGCGAGCGATTTGAGCCACCGCTTCCTTTTCCATTGCAGAACTGGCCCGTCCCCCATCCAGCGCATGGTTATTGGGATTTATCCACAACGACAACATATAAGCCAGCCGCGCCACAGGGTGTGGCGGTTTTAACATTTGACCGATATAAAAGGGGTGTTGGTAGGGATAGTTATCCCTCATACGCAAGGCTACTTCATTCAAAACTTTCCGAATCGAATCAAGATTAACCTTTGGTTCAAAATCCGGCAACCCATTAAAACCCGACTCCAGAATCTGTATGGCTTCGGGAAGCAGATCGAGCGTTTTAGTTTCCAATGTCATGTAAATTCCTCGAGACGGTATACCAATAAAAAGCTACTGCCGGTTGCTGCCCAGGTCATGTTTAATCGTCCCTGTATAAAAGAAAACGCAATTTTGCGATAATCTTTAACAGACAGTTCTAATGCTGTCAAACCACACCACTTCAGATTGTGACAAGATAGTCAGCAAATCCAGGAGTCAGTGACAGAGGTGCAAAAGCAAAAAATGGACCTGTACATGATCCAAAAAGTGGTAAATGAGCTAAGGTCTGAAATTACCGGCGGTATAATATCAAAAATATTTCAACCTCTCCCCAGAGAACTTGTGTTCAAGATCTATGTGCCAGGAAGGGGAGAGAAACGTCTGATGCTCAGCGCAGATCCCAAGCTGGGGAGGATTCATCTAACTCAATTGAGGATACCCAATCCGCCTGCTCCACCTAGATTTTGCGCCTATTTACGCGCCCGACTTGTGAATTTCAGAATAGTTGACGTTTCATGCGCGGCTGATGACAGAGTTGTGACCATAGCCTGTGAACGTCGGTCACCGGATTCAATAAATAAACTGGCTCTTATCCTCGAACTCCTAGGTCGGGATTCGAACATGATCATTGTCGATACCGAGACAAAATTTATAATGGACTGCCTGCATCGAATCCCTGATAAGCACTCTCACAATAGGATTGTGCTCCCAGGAATTGATTACGTGCCTCCTCCCACTAACCCACTGCGGTCCAGGTCAGGATTTCAATCTGATCATGGAGAAACTGCCACAAAGTCACCGAGTTCATTGGTCCTTCCTGACGGTGAGCAGAGTTTCAACGATATTGTTGATGGTTTTTACATGTCTTTGTTGACTGATTCGCTTACCGAAAACTTGCGGCGAGAAATTGCCCGCCCGTTTAAATCCAAAGTCCGGGCTTTGTCTAACAGAATCCTCAAAATAGAGAAGGACATCAAAAGACTGCAGAAATTTATTGGCCAGGGGAAATATGGGGAACTTCTAAAAACCAAATTGGGTAAATTTGAAAAAGGATTATCATCCGTGAATGTAACGGAATGGGAAACTGGGGAAAGTGTCACCGTTCCTCTAGATCCTGCGCTTGATCCTGTTTCAAATATGAACAAATTCTTTGTCCGTTCCGCTAAAGGCAAACGAGGAATCGGTATCGCTTTGGAACGACTTAAGGCAACAATAGCAGAGAAAGCTGCCCTGGAAGAATTACTCTATTTTATTGATGAAGCTGGAACTCAGAATGAACTCGAAATTCTGTCACGACAAATGGCCCTAACTAAGGACATTCCGCGGCGTCATCAAAAAAATGACCCGAAAAAAACTTGCGACTCCAGGTCTCTGTCTCAAAATTACCTGGAAGTCATAGGGCCTTGTGGATCCAGGATTTTGATTGGGAAGAATTCGGCGGGGAATGATTTTATACTCAGGAACAAAGCCCGTGCCAATGATATCTGGTTTCATGTCAAAGACGCTCCCGGTTCTCACGTGATAATGATTCCTAAAAGAGATGACATGCTCCCTGATCCTGACATCTATCACGCGGCGACTATGGCAGCGAAATATTCAAAATTGAAAAAGTCTTGGAAAACAGAAGTATTATTCACTGAAGTTAAAAATATCTCTCGAGTTAAAGGGGGGCTGTTGGGACAAGTTAAAATAGGTAAATATAGAACTATTGTAGTTGACTTGAGGGAATAATCTCGGTTGTCTTTTTCGTATTTTTATGCTAAATGTTTAATTTAATAGTAAAAACACAACCACATTTTGCTTCTCTTTGAAACTGTCGAAAGAGAAACACCAAATGAGCAGATCGAGAGTTCTGGTCGTCGAAGACCATCCATTGAGCCGGCGTATTCTGGAGACGATGCTAACTAAAAGTTATGACGTGATCTCCGCCGCTTCTGGACACGAAGCTATAGAAAAGGCCAGGAACCAACCTCCCGACCTGGTTCTGCTGGACATTGAAATGCCTGGACTGAATGGATTCAAGACGCTGGAAATTCTGAAATCAGGTATTATTGATCCTGCTGTTCCAGTAATATTTCTAACGGCCCTCGAGGATTCAAAAAGTCGGGAGACCGGCCTGGTTGCAGGAGCCGTAGACTATATAACAAAACCATATGATAAGCAGGAACTTAGCATAAAGGTCAAAAACCATCTTGCGCTTTATGAAGCTCGAAAGGAAATTGAGGCACGCAACCGAGTAATGGCCAGAGAAATGGAAATGGCCTCCCAGTTGCAGAGATCGTTGCTGCCTGAAGAGTTTCCTAAACATGAGCATGTTGTGTTCTCGGCTTTATACAAACCTGTCTCTCCAGCTGGTGGCGATTTTTACGATGTCATTCAGCTCGGGCCTTCAAAAATAGGCTTTGCCGAAGTGGATGTATCTGGACACGGCGTGGCTTCGGCAATGGTAGGAGCCATGTTTAAGATGGCTTTCCAGTCATTTGCAAGTACTACGGGCTCACCTGCTGAACTCCTTAAGGTAATAAACGATCAAATGTTCGGGGTGTTACCAGATTCTGATTTTCTGACAGTTTTTTACGGTATAATTGATTTGGAAACCCTTGAGATGACGTATACTAACGCTGGTCATCCAAGACCATTTTTGTTCAGATATTTTCCAAAAGATATTGAGGAACTCGGTGTCGGTGGTCCATTGGTCGGCGCTCTTTTAGGAATGGAGTATGAAGAGGGCGTCGTTCGGCTGCAGACGGGTGACCGAGTCCTTTTGACCTTTATGCTAAGTTCCTGCTTATCATATGGTTTAGAGAATACAGAAGATTCGGGAAACTTTTATGGTGTGGACAGGTTAAAAAAAACATTTATAAACTCTTCCAGTCTTAATTTACAAGAGACGTTACCCGTAATTCTTGACAATCTTGTAGAATTTCACTGCTCTGAGACCTTTGATGATGACATAACGATGTTGCTCATGGAAATTGTCTAGAACAAGGTGTTCCAATTTAACCTCAATCCAGCGAGTTAAAAATGGGTCCGGAAACAAGCCCCAAATTTCAACGCGACAATGAAATGATGGAAAGGCTTTATCGTAAGTACGCCAAGGATGGAATAAAAATTTCCCGATGGAAACTACAATTACGTTTTATGATCAAGAAGGCGATGTGGACAGCTGTTGTAAGAGGTAGTCAGATAATCAAAAGGACTATGGATATAGTCGGATCTGGGGTTGGTCTCCTCATTTTATCCCCCCTGTTTGCTGTTACCGCTTTGTTAATCAAGCTGGAAGATGGAGGGCCTGTTTTTTTCGCATCCGATCGCGCTGGAAGATTGGGAGCAAAATTTAAAATGTATAAATTTCGTTCCATGATTCTTAACGCTGAGCAACTCAAAGAGGATCTCCTGGAACAAAATGAAACCGGTGGCGTTATATTTAAAATGAAACGCGACCCCAGGATAACCCGGGTAGGTAGAATAATAAGAAAACTCAGCATAGATGAGCTTCCTCAACTTTACAACGTGTTAAAAGGTGATATGTCGCTGGTCGGCCCCAGGCCACATCCAACCAAAGAGGTGGAACTTTATACTTTAACCGACAGAAGAAGACTGGATGTCACGCCCGGTTTGACGTGTTTCTGGCAAATCAGTGGGCGAAGCGATGTGGATTTCAACACACAGGTTGGACTTGATGTTCAATACATTGAAAGTCAGTCTTTCTGGGGTGACGTAAAGCTTCTGTTGAAAACTATACCCGCTGTAATTTCAGGTCGTGGGGCGTATTAAGTCTAGTCGATTCAAATTCCCCGGATTCAATTGAATATGCATGCCGTCATCACTCTTTTCAAAGATTCTGAAAGTTTCCAACCCATGGCAAGACTCCAACCCATTGGGATGCTTCCAGTTTTAAACAGGCCCGTCCTCGAATGGCATATCATAAATTGCGTTAGTAGCGGGATAAAACAGATACATATTGTCGCAGTTGAAAATCCTATTGCTGTGGGGGAGTTCGTCGGCCCAGACACTCGTTGGGGGGCCTCGATAGAGATGCTTGTTTACAAGGATCCTTGCGGTTTGAAAGAATTATTGACGCGTGTGCGTGGGCTGGTTCAAGCCCCCCTGTTGGTTATCCCTGCGGAAATCATCATAAACCTGAAATATACAAACCTTATAAGTTCAAGTTATTATGCAGGAAAGATCACACGAGTTTTGGTCGATGGATCAGTAGAATTTGGTAGGCGGGACAATTCTTGGGACTGTTCAAGGAGGTCGTTGGAAACTCCGGTCGAATCGGGGATCTTCATAGCAGATAGCGGTGATTCTTATGCCATGGAAGAAGTGGATTACTTGTGGGACAGAAATTTCATTTCCATAGAAACACCAAAAGATTTGTGGGCGGCAAATATGACTGCGTTGGGGGGAGGTTTCAATGATTTCCTACACTCTTATAATCGAGGGTTACCAAGTGACGAACCACTTGTAGGTCATCACACTTATGTTGACTCTGCGGCCATCTTGACGCCACCCTGTCTGATAGGAGATCATTGTAGAATAAACGCTGGAGCCACAATTTCAGAATTTAGTATTATCGGAGATAGAGTAATAATCGATCAGAGCGCTACAGTATCGTCAAGCCTAATTTGCGAGAATACATACGTTGGGACAGATACAAGTATTGAAAGATGTGTAGTTTCCGGCAATTTGATGATCAACCTTGATATCGGCTCATGGACATCCGTTGATGACCCGTTGCTCTTGTCAAGAGTTAAAAGAAAGATTGTTTATGGGCTTTCCGAGAAGTTGTTCGATAAGTTTTTTGCGCTAGTTTTGTTGCTAACAACCTCGCCAATATGGATCATCAGGGGCCTAATGCGTATTACGCGCAACAAACCGTTCTTTGCCCGGCGAAAATTCATGTCGCGAGACATCTATTTTGATCCGTCTTCCAAAGACGCTTCGAGGTGCGCTAACTTTTTATGGTTTGACAATACCGGACCTTTTTTTGAACGTGTTCCAGGGTTACTGGATGTATTATTTGGGAAATTGAGGCTTGTTGGAGTCCGTCAGTTGAGAGAGGACGAATTTGAAAGATATCAGGATGATTGGGCTAAGCAGCGTTTCGAAGTCCTTGATGGTCTATTTACTCCAGTTGACGCTGAATGTAGCGGTAATTTTTCGGAAGAAGAAAAAATCATCGCTGAAAACTACTATACAGCAACCAGAAACCTAAAAGAAGATTTCAAGATACTAACAAAATCAATCAAGAATCTTCTGATTACCAACTGACTTGAATTATCCCAGGTTTTTTGAAAAATGGCATTTTGATTTGCAAAAATTTCCGTTATAGAAACTATGTCTTATGTAATCCTTTCAGGCGCCTTAACAGGAGAATTTAACATGGATGTTCAACGAAAGGACGGCGTTGTAGTTATTAGTATCGATGAAAGGCTCGATGCTCTGGCTGCTCCTAAACTAAAAGAAACTGTTAAAAAAATGTCAGAAGAGTCTTCCACAAAACTCGTCATAGATTTAGCCAAGACGAAGTTCATTGACAGCTCGGGGTGCGGGGCCCTAGTGGCATCTCTTCGCACTTTACTGAAAAACCAGGGTGATCTCAAAATCGCCAGGCCATCACCTCAGGCTCAAACTCTGTTTCAGTTGACACGTTTGCACAGGGTATTTGAAATATATGACAATCTGGATGCGGCGATTCAGTCGTTTGTCTGATCTATTAACCCGGAAATGTCTGTCTCGGAGTTTCTCGTCGTCTAATGACAGGGATATTGGAGATGGAAAATCAATTATATGTCAAGATTGAAGCTAGAGCTGAGATGATTCTGCTCAGACCTCTGGATTTGTTTGTAAGAAATCTTGTTCAACAGCTACCAGGGTTGTCAAGCTCTGAGGATCTAATCGATAATGTCGAGCTAGCTTTTAACGAAGCTTTTACAAATGTCAGCAAACACGCTTACAAATCAAATCAGAAAGGCCCCGTCTGTATAGAAATCTTTGTCCAAAATAATTATTTGGAAATTCGTCTTGAAGATCACGGGGAGAGTTTTGATCCTAACGCAATCGCCGACCCAGATTTTCAGAACCTGGGTGAAGGAGGTCTTGGAATATGGTTCATGAGGCATTTTATGGATGATTGGATATACCAATCTGACCAACATGGCAAAAATGTGCTTAGATTAATTAAAAAGATACCTTGTGAAGAAACGACGCTTGCCGTCGACCAACCTTAAAACATAACAACGTCTTTTCATTTTTAAAAAATCGAAAAAGAGTCGTGGAATTATACGACCTCGAAAAACTGATCAAGAAATGTGGGGCCGATTATGTAGCCACCAGGCTGTCCCTACAGGTACAGTATTCAGCTGATTTAATGGGCCCCGGGATCGGGTCATTCCATCTTGAAAACATGGAGAGAGGCATCAAAATTCTTGGGTGGGTCCTGAAGCTTTTGGGTCTCTGGCGTAGAGGGCAAACCAATATCCGAAACCACAAAATAGTCCATAACATCGTGAAGATTCGAAACTTGCACTCATCTTTTAATGGGTTACGGATTTTACATTTATCCGATTTGCATTTAGATGTCAGCGACGATTTCAGCGCACACATTGGGAATATTGTTTCCGGGCAGGATTACGATCTGGCTCTATTGACAGGAGATTTCAGGTTCAAGACGTATGGTGACTATTATCCTGCCTTGGAAGCGATAAGGAAGTTGTCCGGCCACTTAGAGTGCAAACACGGGGCCTACTGTGTGTTGGGAAACCATGATTTTCTTGAGTTTGTGCCGGCGTTGGAAGCACGGGGCGTCCATGCGCTACTAAACGAAAGCGTCAGGATATCGACTGACCGGGCGGGCTTGTGGTTGGTTGGCCTGGATGACGCCCATTTTTATGGTGTCCACGATTACGGGAAAGCATTTGAGAACGTTAATACCAGCGAAACTACAATTTTGATGATTCATTCGCCTGAAACCTTGAGTGAAGCGGAAAAATACAATCCTGATTTCATCGTTACAGGTCACACTCATGGAGGGCAAATCTGCTTTCCAAGGGGTATTGCGCTATGGACCAACTGTGGCTGCGATCGGAAATATTCCCGCGGGGCCTGGGAGCATAAAGGAATCCCCGGCTATACTTCTTCAGGCGCCGGAAGTTCAGGATTACCCGTAAGGTTCAATTGTCCTCCTGAGATAGTGATTCATCATTTGGTCCCATCCCTGGGTTAATGGCAGAAAGATGTGATTGAAGGCACGCCATTTTTAATTCGGCCGCTCCTCAAACAACCAATTAATTGGCTAAATATTTTTGGTATTGTTGACAACAATGCTAATTCAAGGCTAATTTGAAACAGGGCTTTGAATAATTGTAACAGTTTTATCAGTCTGTTTTGATATCCAAGCGAATTTAAGGCTTTGAAACTATGATAACAATTGAAGAATTAGCGGAGGAGTTAGGCATAGACCGAGAGGATGTCGTTGAGTTTATATCGGTCTTTCTCGACTATACCGAAAATGAGGACTTACCCGCCTTAATAAATGGAATAAAAATTGGAGACCATGAGGAAGTCAGAAGGAGAGCTCACTCGATTAAGGGAGCGGCGTTAAATTTGATGTTGTCGGAAGTCGCCTCACTTGCCGCGCAATTGGAGAAAAATGCTGCCACAGGCAACCTGGATGATGGTCCGGGTTTGTGTACTGCGATATTGGAGAAGATGAAAATAGTTCGGGCAGAGTTAACGTGAAAGCTGTTTATAAAGGTATGCCAACCTTTATCTTCCGGGATCTTGACATCGAGTCTATATTGGTGTTATGTTGACAGATTATTGCGGCGGTGTAGCTCAGAAGGTTAGAGCATGCGGCTCATATCCGCAGTGTCCGGGGTTCGAGTCCCTGCACCGCCACCATCCCAAATCAAATTTCTCACATTTCATATCGACTCACCTTTCTCTACCATAAAAATTTAAGGGACCGACGCCCAGGAAGTCTTAAATGCATCCTCAACAAAAATATGACTTGTCTTCAACACCGGTCACCATTGTTATTCCTGCATACAACGAAGAACATACTATAGACGAAGTTGTTCGTGGGGCGTTGGCCAATATACCTAACGCTCGTGTGCTCGTAATCGACGACGGGTCTGAAGATCGTACATCGGCAAAGGCTATGCAAGCCGGCGCGGAAGTGATCAGGCATCCTACCAATAAGGGCAACGGAGCATGTCTCAAGACAGCGTTGAGATCGTTAGACGGAGGCATTATAGCCGTCCTCGATGCTGATGGTCAGCACGATCCTTCAGAGTTGCCTCGAATATTGGAGCAGCTCAAAGATTATGATCTTGTCGTTGGGACAAGGAAATTTTCCAGCCAGGAAGGCTCACCTTTGAGAAATTTCGGGAATCGGCTGTTACGCAGATTAGCGTCATTTCTCGCAGAGCGTGACATCCCGGATCTAACCTCAGGATTCCGGGCTTTTCGTCACGAAGTGGCTATAAAGTTCCTGCACTTATACCCCAATGGCTATTCATTCCCTTCCACCAGCACCCTGTCCTTTATCACGGCAGGATACAACGTGGCGTTTACTCCGATAAATGTAAATTCAAGGCCAGTCCACACGAAAAGTAAACTGCGGCCATTCAGGGACGGTTTTAGGTTCATAATGTTCATTTTCCGGATCATCACCATGACAAATCCAAACAAAATATTTTTACCCACTGGATTATTTATGGTGCTGGTTGGAATCCTCCTAACTATCAGGAATCTTATCTTATTTCAGCAATTTTCCGGTGGAATAGTCCTTTTCCTTGCAGGTGGCATAAATATAATCTTTTTTGGTCTGATTCTTGACCAGTTCGCCTCTCTCAGGCTGCAGGAGAGGGACTAACGCGTTGAAAGATAAATAGTAATCACAATGTGTGGTATTTGCGGAACTTTTTCTGTGGGTGATCTCGGTCCTGTTTCAATGGGGTTGTTGCAGGACATGAATCGCAGTCTGACGCATCGTGGGCCAGATGATGAAGGATATTACATTGATGGTCCAGTTGGTCTCGCAATGAGGAGACTTAGTATAATAGATCTTGAAAGTGGGCATCAGCCACTGGGAAATGAAGATTCATCCATTTGGATAGTTTTCAACGGTGAGATTTATAACTTTCAGGAACTGAAGGCAAATCTTGTCAAAATAGGTCACACCTTTCGCACTTCTTCAGATACCGAAGTAATTGTTCATCTTTACGAAGAATTTGGTAACGACTGTGTTTCCAAATTGAATGGAATGTTCGCGTTCGCAATTTGGGACTCTAGAACCAGAGGAATTCTGTTGGCCCGCGATCGTTTGGGAATAAAACCGTTGTTTTATTGCTTTGATACACGGGGGAATTTCTTTTTTGCGAGTGAAATAAAAGCCCTATTAAAAACTTCAGTTGACCGGGCTGCAAATCTCCAAGCTTTATATGATTATGCTTCGCTCATGTACACACCAACTCCGGACACGGCCTTTTTGGGCATCAAAAAACTCGAACCAGCCACAACTCTCAATTGCTCTCTCAATGGGCTATACAAGAACGTTTATTGGGACATCCCTACACCAAATGCAGGAGAAGAAGACCATTCAAGGACCTCCTTTACCGACGAGATACTAAATCTTATTGAAACCTCGGTTCGTCGTCAAATGATATCCGATGTTCCAATAGGATCTTTGCTTAGCGCTGGCCTTGATTCAACGACGATTTCGGCCATCATGGCGTCAAGATTGAATTCCCCACTCAAGACATTCACCATCGGATTTCCACACAAATCCTATGACGAGTCTACCGAAGCCCGTTTTGTCGCTAATGAAATTGGGACGGAACATTTTGAGAAAACGGTTTCTCCGTCAATGATCGAGTCAATTGAGGACTTGTTGGCATTTTTTGACGAACCGTTTGCTGACTATTCTGCAATACCAACTTACATCATTTCAAAAATGGCCTCGGAACACGTTCGAGTAGTACTAACCGGTGATGGTGGAGATGAGGTGTTTGCCGGTTACCCAACTCATTTCGCTTTTAAAGTGAGCCGTATGTTCCGGATCATACCAGCTTGGGTACGAAAGAATATCGTCAATCGGCTAATTTTTTCTTTGCCAACATCCTTTGACAGGATCAGTTTTGATTATAAAGCAAAGAGGTTTGTTACTGGGGCGGACTTACCGTTTGACAAAGCTCATTACTGGTGGAAAGTGATCTTTAATGAGGAAGAAAAGCGGCTATTGTTCACAAAAGACTTCATTGATCATGGATTTGAGGACACCTTTAGGGTCTTTGACTCCTATTTCTCACGTGTTAGAAAATGTCATCCCTTAAACCAGGTCCTTTATGTGGACGCAAAGACATTTCTTTTGGATGACAATCTCACGAAAGTGGACAGAATGACCATGGCCAATTCATTGGAGGCTCGTGTGCCATTTCTGGATCATGAACTGGTCGAGAGAGTCGCGATGATTCCTCCCAACATAAAGTCCCGGGGATTTCAAACCAAGAGTTTGCTCAGGGACGCTGTAAAGGGTCTGTTGCCACCTTCAATCAGAAAAGGCAAAAAACGTGGTTTTACTCCACCTTTGCCTTTCTGGATAAAAAATGAACTTAGCGGTTTTGTGACTGATATATTTTCCGGGGAAAGGCTTAAACGGACTCAAATAGTCAATCCTCAATATTGCAAGGCGCTTTTAGAGCAGCATATGAGTGGAGCGCGAGACAATAACAGGCAAATATGGACCGTCTTGTGCCTCGTATTGTGGCTTGAAAAGCATCCGGTTTAAGGTTGTACAGTTATTGTGAGGAACAGAGCCTGAGCGATTATCCGAGTTCGTGGTCTGAATTTATCCTTATCCTCCGAGTACTAGTGAAACAATTTTGATGGAGGCGCCTTCCTTCACCTTTTCATTCATGGACAATCTCCTCCCGTCAGCTAAAGCGATCACGTTGAGTTTTGCAGGCAAATTGAGTACGTTGATCAATTCACCTACAGTGCTATCGCGACAAATTTCCATCGATTGAGAGGAAATATGGCTTCTGACAACACCAATTGGCTCAACAAAGATCCACAAGGCGATTACGGTCCTTTAAGAATTTTGGCGGTTTCGGTTTCCAGGTCGTAATCCAGGAGGACTTCCATGGACGGAATGCCCGAGACATTGTTCAAACTCATTAGCTCGTAAAATTGGGTTTTCATTTTTTCAAATTCTACTTCAACCCCTTCTGGGGCCCCATCTGTCGCAGGCTGTAAAAGGCGGGAAGAAATACGATCATTTTCCCCCCTTAAACCATAATGATAATTCAACAGCCTTTGCAGGTAGAAAATTCTGCGCCCGGTTTTCATCATGTCATCAATTTCCCATTTTAAACCGGCAACCGAGTTAAACAACTCTACCCACTCTGGAATTGATATTTCACGATCTGCGAACTGACACATACATGCGCTATTTTCGAGCGATCCCAATATCATGGCGATCACCGCCGCTTGCGCCTTGTTTTCAGACGAAAGGGGGTCCAGTTCATAATCAAATCCGATCTCAGGGTAGTAACACGCCCCCATTTCCATGAATAACATGGGGGATGAAACGTGGCACGCTCCTCGATGACTGACAGCGTAAGTCAGAGCTAGACCGTGACCTCCACCCCGCGGATCATGCATGGGCGCCTCTAAGCCTATCGCTCGAACAGTATAATCTTTGAAATTTTCCCCTAACTTGTTGGCCGCAGCCACAGAGCCTTCTGATAGCAATCTACCCAAATTCCCCTTTTTATAAGCTATTGATGGTAACACGTGGTTGACAACTGTGGCAATGTCTCCCCATCTCAGCTCCAAGCCATCGCACAGCTCAACATTGATATCACCCTTTTCAAAGGCCTCAATGGCCCAAGCGATCGTAGAACCTGCTGATATGGTGTCCATTCCCAGATCATTACAAATTCTGCCGGCTTTACAGGTAGCCGCCAGATCCAGCGATCCCATGAGCGAACCAAAAGCCACGATGGTTTCATATTCAGGTCCCGGGCCTTTTGGTATTGCGAAAGGGCCTTCGTCAATTTGCACTATCCTCTTGCACGCTACACTACAGAAATCACAGTTCGATCTTCTCGTCAGATACTTTTCCGCGAGAGTGGAGCCTGTCAGAGCCTCGGCCAT
>JAMCYH010000163.1 GCA_023474025.1 Deltaproteobacteria bacterium | reverse complement strand
GATTGCCAACGCCTATGGCGAGTTGCTGTCTCTTTATATCACTAGCCTTTCTGGTAGCGCAGCCGCTGGTCATACCCATCCTCTCATCAGAATGATTCTGAAAAACATTGTTGGCAGAAAAGCCCCAGAACTTAGCAAACAGTTCGTTTTCAGAGCTTTTGCCAAACTTCGGCGAACCATAACCATTGCTATTATTGCGAAGCGATACGCAGTGTATGTTCTTGCGGTTAAAGGGTTCAATGTCATATTTCGCAGCGAGATTGATTTCCGGACTTATGGGTTCTCCCCTGAAGGGCTGGCCCTCCAGATAATGAACCTTTTGATTAAAAACGGTGTCAAACTTGCCGATGTGACATATGTGGTTTGTGGAGGTGGCGATCTTGGTCCCTTACCGGACGGAATATTTGTACTCACCGAAAAGGTTAGGGACGAATCATGGAAGAGGCTTCACAACAGTTCGCTGAACCGGGGCGCCCTTGTCGCGTGCGAATTGGTCCAACTTCTTAGAAGTCAAAAAGGTCAAACACCTGTCAATGCTTCACTGTGTAGCCCCCTTTCTTTCTCAACACTTGCTGCCCATGATTTGAATTTTCTGTTTCGACCTGAGTCAAGAGCTTTACAACAGGGGTTAAAAGGCTACGTTAAGGTGACTCCCCTGAAATCGGTGGCGGCGATCCTTTCTAACATGAAAGGCTTAAAGCAGGATGAACTTAACCTGTTGGTCCTCACTCTAGACGAGCTGTTCGCCTCAGTAGTCAGAAAGATAGGTCCGCGTATTGTCAGGGAATTGACGGCTCAAGACGCGAACAAAATTCTCATCAACTTTGACTTCTCAAAGATAGTTGATCATATCAGAAAAGAAAATTTCACGATCCCGCCTCAATTTAGACTGGCTTCACTCGATATGGGAACAGGAGTATTAGAGGTCTGCGAACTACTAATGATTGCAGAGTCGGGGAAAATTTCCAGAAAGCTCGCCAACTCTCTCAACCATGTGGTTGACTCATATGCGACAAGCGCTGCAATGGCTCTGGAGATGTGTTCCTCTGGTTCGTTTTCTGAACGTCCTCATTTTATCGTTATTACAAGTATGAGAGCTAGTGACCCGTATTTTTACAAACTCTTCTTAAAAATTCGGGACAGGATCGACAATCCCCTAACCCCGGTTCTCTGTCTGGATTCGCTTGAACACGAATACCTCATAGCCAATCATCTTTTCGAGATGTACGTGAATCCTACTGTGGGAGAAAGCCGGCTGAATTACGGTTTTGAAACCCGGAGCATGAAGCAGGCGTTACAGGTTCTGGGGTCATCCGGAACCCTCACTGAGACATTTTCTTTTTCCTCGCTTCTGGATGACGTGACCGCGGAAATCAAGAACCGTACGATAGAGCCAGCAAGTTTAGTTCTAGTGGGCGCTGATAATGAGGATGCTTTACTGGCCGTCGCAAACGCTCGTGAGTATGGTCTTATAAAAAAATTGGCGTTAATCGGGGATGAAGATGACATCCTATCGGCGATAGAGAGATCCAACGCAAGGTTGTCTTTAGTGAACGATGCCGACATTCAGGTTGTTCCAATTGATCTGTTGGCTGCGGACTATGAAGAGAAGAAGAAATCAATGGCGGAGGAATTCAGGAAATTTCTTGTCGACCACCGTGATTTCATCATAATGAAAGGAAGTATAGACACTGCGGCTATTCTTCATGTCGCCTTGTCAATTTACAGGCAGGATGACGCAGCAAATGATGCTAAAAAGGGTGAAAGCGTCCGGCTTGCAACATTTACCGGTTTGTTCGTGTTCCCCGACAAGCGGTTCCTGGCGTTGTCGGACGCAGCCGTAAATCCCGCATTCACGAGCGCTCCCAAGCTGCTTGCAGCCATTGAGAATCAACTCGATATAGTCAGACATGTTGTAAGTCCAGATTTACCGCTGAAGCTTGCCATAATAACGGCTGTAGAGAAGGAGACATCGGCAATTCCTTCAACTCTGGTAGCTGCGGAAGCTGAAGCTTTAGCTAAAGATCTGGAGCAAAAATATGGGCCACTCATCGTCGAAGGCCCTTTGTCGTTTGATTTGGCTACAGCCCCCGAAGTAGCTCGGGAGAAACATTATCAGGGGAAAATTCTTGGCGACGCTAACTGTTTAGTCGCGACTGAAATCAATACCGCCAATGTTTTGTATAAAATGCTTTCCAAAACTATGGGTAGCCTTGGCCTCATGATAGACATAGGTGGGATTATTACCGCCGGACCCGGTACTACGCCAATCGTTCTGACATCGAGGGGTGATACGGCTCAGACGAAGTTTCACTCAATCTTGCTGGCTCTTTCTTATTCAGCGTCGATCGTGGATAAGCTGGGTAAGAAATAGATATGTTAGTTAAAGAAACTTTTATGGAACTTTGTGCTTGTATTAAAAGTCAATTGTTTGTAGATTAATTATTTTTAATGTGACCTTGTTTCATTAAATAGCCCGAACTTCCACCGGAGGACCAAGATATGCTTTGTGATACTGTTAGAAAAGGTGTTAACTGTTCATTTATGACAAAAAAAGGATGTGGCTTCACTGACGGACGATGTCTAACAATTGTCGAAAAATGTCAGGGATGCAATAGAACATCAACTTTCGAAGATAGTGTTTATTGTCTGGTGGCAGCTAATCCAGCTTCCAAATGGAGTAGAGGTGATTGCAACTTCGCAACCCACCTTGAAAGAAAGAAAGTTGAAGAAACCCAGAAGATCAACCCTTTGAAGGCGTCAAAAAGAGCTGCTGCCGCAAAGAAATAACCCTACTTGTCCCGGCGCTCAGAAGAGCGCTGGGGCCGTCCATTTCAGCAATTTAAAACACTAGGACTGGTTTTTAGGTAGATCTCTGGGTGGAAAAGTGACCACGAAGGTAGTTCCTTGGGATGGTCGCGAGCGGAAGGTAATATTTCCTCCATGTTCTCTCATGATTTTCTGAGTCACCATTAGGCCTAATCCTGTTCCCTTGTCTCCCTTGGAAGTAAAAAAATCCTCGAACACATGGTATTTTAGGCTTTTGTCAATTCCTGTCCCGTTGTCTGCGACTTCAATTATGGTTGAACCGTCTAATCCTTTTCGAGTTCTAATTTCCAGGAGGTGTGTGTCCTTCCACAAGTCCATCTTGCAAGCGTCCATCGCGTTGGTGACCAGATTGGTTAAAACCGTATGGAGTCCTTCCGGGTCCACGACTGCTTGTTCGAGAGTCGGATCAAGGTCGAGATTTATATCTATTGAATACCGGGCGGCCAAGTCTTTGAAAAGATTGTATACTTCAGTTACAATGGTGTTAGGATTAGTCAATTTGAAATTGGGTTCTCTCTCCCGAGAACAATAAAGTATGTCTTTGACCAAATGTGACAGTTTTTCGAAATTTAGGAGAACAATTTCCCATCCATCCTTGATTTCCTTCTGATCGTCTCCCTTTATTCCACTGTTAACTATATATATTCCGCCATCAAGACCCATCATTATATTCTTGATACTGTGAGCCATTCCAGCAACGGTTTGGCCGACCATTATGAGTTCTTTCTGTATTTCTTTGACCGATGTTATGTTGACTGAGGTTACTATGACTCCCACCATTTTGTTTAGCTCGTCATAGAGAGGGGAAGAATAAGCCAAGACGTTGACCCTGGATTGATTCCTGGGTGTCAATTGCAGTTCTCTGCTATGGACCTGTCCATCTTCAAAAGTTTTCTTTACAATACACTCCATGCATTGGGATTTTGGAATGTTGTAAAGTTTTCTGCAGGTCTTTCCATTCGGAGGTCCAAAATGCTGTTGATGAAGACCGTTACTCCACAGGACTCTCAGTTTGTCATCCTGAAGAGTGACGTAACACGGCAGAGATTCGAGTATGGCTTTCCAATCATAGGTAGAGAGGGAATCCTGCATTTTAACAGACATCCCTAAAACGGAATAGAGGATCGGTTAACCGGTCCTCTACCGATGCATGTCGGCGTAAGCATGGTCAGCTTTGTTTGGAAACACACAGATTTATAAGATGGACTCTTTCCGATTTGCAACTATCCTATAGCCTTCTTGATCTCCTCGAGCAATGCGTCCCTATCAATAGGCTTGTCAAAGACGGCTAATGGTTTGGATACAGCCAGATGTTTCCCCGGGAGGCCGCTTATTACTATGACCGGCGTATTTTTAAACGACTTGTCCTTTGTCATGTTCCGATAAAACCTGGTACCGGTTTCATTGGGCATCTGGAGGTCCAATGTCACGAGGTCAGGTTTTTCTTTTTTCAAGACTTCTAACGCCTCTTCACCATTCGACGCGGAGCAGGTGTCATAACCGGAATCAGGTGTCATAACCGGAATCTTCCAGAAAGGTAGTCAGGTATTTCACCAGATGAGCTTCGTCGTCAACTACTAGAATTTTCTTGGGCATGGCAGACTCCTCCGAAAACAACCATTAATGGTGTCCCTCTTCAAAATCCGGGTGCTCATTTAAAATCGGCATCCGGTTTACAATAAAACGAAAAGTCAGCAACCCTATGCCTATAATGGTTATTGTAATTACAATCTCCATCCAGCTAGGAACATATCTGTATTCCCATGGTAAGTGCCAATTGAAAGCCACAATTGTTGTGTCCACACGATTAAGAAGGACACCAACCGCCGCCGCAATTGCGGCTCCTCTCACCATAACAGGCTTGCTGTTTTGGACTGCGTAAATCATCACTAGTGCTGGGACACCAACGAATCCTAAGATTTCAAACAGGTACCAATATCCATAAGGTGTAGCCAAAAAACTCCATTTGTAACCATGAGCTAGGTCAAGAACTTTTAGACCTAGATACACAAAAATTACCAAGGCCGCAGCTTTCCCGAGACCTAGAGTCAACCTGTCAAAGCGGCCAGGATCATCATCATGCAAACGATCGGCAAACACCCGATGAGATATCATACTTTCAATTATTACCATAGTTATTCCACCGTAAATAGCGGAAACATAAAAAAGGATGGAAAGGTAATCAGAATACCAAAGAGGATGTAGCTTGCTGGGCATGAGAAGAAACAGCGACCCAAGCGCAGACTGGTGTCCTGTGGTCAAAAGTAAGCCTGCTATAGTAAATCCAAGGGTCCCCTTCACCCACCAGCGACGGAGTTTTCTCCAGTTTAGCCATTCAAAAATTGCAGGGCACCACTCAAAAAATTGACAATGCAGATACAATGCTACTGACAGAGCCACCAGGAAGAGTATCGAACTTGGCCCAGGTGATACAAAAAACGGAAAATACAAGCGGTAATATCTTCCCAGGTCAAACATCAGACCTACAACGGCGAAAAAATAGCCTAACGTGCCTCCGACCAAGGCGGGACGGACCATGGATTCATACTCTTTCATACCCAGAATATGAACTGCCGTAGCTATGCAAAAACCGCCGGAAGCTACGGCGATTCCAGCCAACATGTCAAACCCTATCCATAGCCCCCATGGGTTGTAGTCTGAGAGGTTCGTTGACGGACCGAGGCCGAAGAAAATCCTATAGAGCATTACGGGGATTCCGATACCAAGGATAATCGCCATTACTCCGTTGAATGGTGTCAGGTTACTTTTGAAATAGTCTCGCCAATTCATTCCCAACAGGAGCCTATCTTCAACCCAGGAGAGTCGCAGGGTCCCACTTTTTGCTTCCATCACTTCTTACCCTCCTTCTTTTTTAACGCCTCAGCAATTTCTTCTTTGGAAATGCTTTCACGGCGTTTGGCAAAAGTATACAAACCCACTGCCAAAGCCGGAAAGATTATGTACATCGGAGAGGCGACAGAGAGAAAAGCTTTAGAAAGGGTAGGGATCGGAGTAGTACCCAAATCCGTCCTGAAACCGATCCTGTTAAACGGAACACCCGACAAGTACATCCAGCTAGTGCCACCTACCTCGTTTTCCCCATATACATGATTTACATATCTTCCAGGATTATCAGTGATTTTCTTGTGAGCCAAATCTATCAGGTCTGACCTTTTCCCAAAAGTCATCGTCTCAGCGGGACAAATGGCTACACAAGCCGGGACCCCTCCTTCCCTCGAAATCCGGTCAAAACAAAACGTACACTTGGTAACTTGCGGGGTCCACGGGTTGTAATATTGGTAGGCGGGTATTTCGAACGGACAAGCCGCCATACAATAACGACAGCCTACACAAACCGACGGATTGTAGGTCACCGCTCCAATTGGCCTCTTGGTGAAGGCCTGGACAAAACAGGAGGATGCGCAAGCAGGCTCATAACAATGCATACATTGTTTCTTGACGTAAATGGGTTTTGAAGGATCGCTAGGATTTTCAAAACGGTTTACCACTGTGTAGGTGTCAGCGCGAGTTCGTCTCAATTTCTGGTACACGCTCTGATCCTTTTCATACTCTTTCAAACCCTTCTGATTGGGCAGTTTGTTCCATTCCTTGCAGGCCCACTCGCACCTACGACAGCCAATACAAACGGTCGTGTCCACGAGTACACCAAATTGATTTGGGTATCCTGCAAGCTCGTGGGAGTCGGCCCTTGCCCGAACAGGTGCGCCAAGTGCGGCTGAAAGGCCAAGCCCTGCAACGACCTTCATGAATTTTCTTCTATCATTATCCATAATTGACCATCTCCTTTTTGGTTGCGTCCAGCTTGGGGCGACGCTTAATGAACCCTTCAGTCCTTATCTTTGTATGTAAGAAATCTCCAAAAAGAGATGAACAGGAATAGGAATCCGCCTATGACTACGTATTCAGACCCTTTAGTAAGTGAGTACAAGTCAAGTAAAGTATTTGGCATTTTATTCTCCTTTATGAACCGGCACGCCAGTTTGGCTTCCGTTACCTTCAAGAGGAGGTATCAACTGATTAGTTTTTACGCCTTTTTTTTCGGCGTGGCATTTGACGCATTCCAATGATTCCAATGCTGTAGGTTTCCCATGCATGGCTTCGTGGCACCCAATACATTGACGATGATAGGCCCCCAAGAGTCCAAGTTGTCCAAGATTTCTGGGGTCAAATGCGCGATTGTGGCAGCTAACGCAGGGAGGAAATTTCGCGGGTTGATTCTTGCTGAATTTGACCCGGTGATGGCAACCTGAACAGATGGCCATTTCACCTTGTGTAGCGTGAAAAGTCCTTGCCAGCGTGCTGTCGTTGCTAATGGAGTTGAGCTTGTTCGCTATTTTGCTATGAGCAAAATCAACCGGCTGAAATTCTTTCTCTAGGCTTTTTATTACAACCTTTTCCGGAAACTTCTCCTTGTCTGTAGTGAGTGTAATTAGTGGGAGTTCAGCGAGTTTGCCGCCTGATGGCCCCGCGTGGCAAACAGGACAGGAAGATTTGGGTAGCTCTGCTGGAATCCACTGGTGACATCCGGCGCATTTGTCTGTCTTCATGACCGTTACATGGCACCCTGCGCAGGATTCTTTTGCGGTAGCCATATGAAACGCCCTCTCGTAAGTGATGCCACCGCCCTTTTTGGGGTCTCCCATGACAGTATGACAATTGGAACATTTCTCCAGTGAGTAGTGATGGCAGTCGTTACAGAACTGAACCCGAGGTTCATGAGACTTGTGATTAAACGGAACCGCCAGCATCCTTGAGCCCGAACCGGGGACGATCTGAGCTTCGGATTTTTCTACGACGGGAAGATCCATAATATCTTTCTGACCTCGAAGAAGACGGGGGATCGCTGCAATTTGTTTGAGAGGAACAGGTTTGTGCTCACCGTGACAGCCTTTGCATTCTATCGGCCCGGCCTTTTTCTCCTCTACCTTGGATTTATCATCGAGGAAAAGCGTATTGGGTTTTTTGGCGATGATCTCAGCCACCTGCATATGGCAGCCTATGCAGGCTGCATGTGAAACGTTGGCCATCGAGCGGACATTTCTCTCGCTAATTGATTTGTGGCACGCTGAGCACCCATTTTCTGAATCCGCCTTGTAGTAAAGTTTTTTTAATTTTTCGTCGTATAGATGATGGCAGATCACACAATTCTTGTTAGAGTCCTTTAGCGTTCCTTCTATTTGAACAGCGCCGGCAATATTAAAACCGCCTGGGGCCTTAAATTTATTAACAGTCTCTACGTGCTTTGCGTGGTCCTTGTAATTGAATATCGGTTTCCATGACCACGAAATTTTCCTCGGTCTGGCCTTCCTGTCGTGACATTTGCCGCACATACCAATTTCAGGGCCACTCTTTTTACCTTCTGATCGCATCTTTTTGTGGCAGCTTATACACTCGTTATGGTACGCGTACATGATGGCGGACTTGTTGTTCATGTCGACAGCCTTCTTCGGGAACCTGAACACTCGTACTTCGGAATTCCCAAAAGAGGGGTCCCTTTCTTTTACTACGTGGCACAAAGCGCAATTCTGTGGATCGTCTTTAAGAAGGACCTTGGTATGCGTATCGTGGTCAAAGACCACGGGGGCACGATCCAGTTTATGCGCCTTGCCCTTGTGGTCGATGATTATAGGCGTCGTGATTAGCGCCTTTTTAGTGCCGTCGATTTCCGGAGACTTGGAGTGGATATTTCTTGTCCCTCCGATAATGATCGAGGCTCCAAGCGCGAGTGTAACTAATGCTATTTTCAGGTTTCTCCTACTCATGTATCCACTCCCTTTTTCTCGGGCATTTTGTGAATTGAAAGCACTCACCGGTTAAGCTCTCATTTCGTCTGGGATCTCCATCACTTCCATAAGGATCTCGCTGAAGAATTTTACGTGCATGCCCAGCTTGTAACCACTGATGATGTCTTCAATGCCACTGTGGCAATTGTGGCACGGTGTAATGATTATTTGGGCCTTAGTGTCGGCCAACTGTTCAGCCTTTACTCGGTTGCCTTTTACTCGAGATGTTTTCCATGGTGGGCCGCAATTGATGACTCCGCCACCTGCCCCACAACAATAATTATGCTCGAAATCGGGATCAGGTGGCGTGAAGTCTTCACATGTGGCGGCGATTATTTCCCTTAGCTTCTGCCCTAAACCCCTGCCTCTTACGATATTGCACGGCTCCTGGACTGTGACCGGGGTCTTGAATTTTCTCGCGATTTTTATCCTGCCTGTAGTAATGAGTTCATGATAAAAATCAACAGCATGAATAAGGGGGATTGGGGGTTGCCGCCAGCCTAACCACCTTGGTCCATCGTAGGCGGCGCCTCTGAAAGCATGTCCACATTCTCCCATTACAATCCTTCGCGCCTTCAACTTTTGAGCGGCCTCGTGGTGATATCTTTCTACACGCCCCATTGTTTCAAAATCGCCTGAAAACATGGCCATGTTACTGTTGTCCCATCCGTCAAAAGACGGCATGGTCCAGTCAACTTTGGCCACTGCCATTATTTGAGCAATATTACCGATGAGCTGAGCAAGTATCTTGGGTTCGGGGGCTATGACTGAATAAAAGACATCCGCTCCTTCCTTGTCTAATGGAATCCGGGCGGTCTTTATTTCACCCTTGGCCTCTTCTTCCTGCCACTGTAGAGTGTCAATCCACTCATCCTGCTTAACCCACATCTGGTTCATGGTGACCGAATGGCTATTAACAGTATCCTGAAGAAATTGCGGAACCATTTCCAGTTCACTGCAAATACGGCGCACGACCATTAGCAGATACGCAATGTCGATACCGAAGGGGCAGTACATGCTGCACCTTCGACACACGTTGCATTCAGTGTGAGCGATCCTGGAACATTCCTTTAGAAATGCGGGATCCAGGGAGTCTTTCCTCTTGATTATTTCCCAAAGAGTCTGCTTGACTTTGCCCACCGGTGAAAATCGTGGATCACGATCATTAGACAAGAACCAGTGGCAGGCGTCCGAGCACAGACCACAATGGACACACGTTTTCATATAGACCTTGAACCTGGCGGCAGTTTCACTGTCTATTATTCTGTTCACAACGTTTGATATCTTTTCCGGTGTGAGGTCCTTAACGGCTTCATCCAAACCAGGATCATTGACTATCGGAATCGCTGGTAAACCCATGGGTTGCGTCCTCCGTTTCTATCTCTTCTCACCAATCCCTGGCGTTGCGAACAGCGCCAAATTCAGACCCCATATATGCTCTGGTGAAGGGGAAGAAAAGCATATGGCTCAATCTTGTGAACGGGATGACCATCAGCATAATTGAACCCGTGATCATATGAATTATTACAGTTGTCTGATAATCAAACCATTGTTGATTCGCCGCCAAGCCGGTTATAAATGGGGCTGCAGCGATTGCAAGAAGCAGATAATCTGATGGGTAGGTTACAAATTGGACCTCGGGTAGCATTAGTCGTCTAATGAAAAAAAACAGGCATGCCAGGATAACAATTATAGTCATGTAAGTCGCTGAGCCCTGGGATAACGCCATCCATTTCAAACCCCAGGCAAACGAAAACATGGCTATATGCGCAATCAACAATATGGGAACCAAAATCAGGCAAATATGAAATAGAAACGTTACTATTGTAACCTCATATCTATCCCTCATATTCCTGGACGCAAACGGGATAATCCAGTGAAAAAGGGACCTGAGAGAATATTTTAAGCTCATATAGGGATAGATAACCTTGTCCTTCTTAGCTGATCTAAGCATGATCACAAATTGATAGACCATCCCTGATACAAACACTATGAATGCTATCCAAACCAGCGGGCCACTAACAAATTCGTACATGGCTATCTCCTGAAGTGTCAGAGCAAATCCCCCAGAGGAACTACTTTCCGAAAGTACCTACCATCTTCTACGGTCTTCGTAAGTAGCTTTGATCCATCCGGACTGAATACGGGATCTCCCAGATTGTCGAATCCTTTTTGAAAAATCTTTCCGTCTATGACCATCAAATAATCCGATCCTCTGGCAGCCTTCGCAGCGACATGGAGACCATCAGGGCTGAACACGGGGTCCCAGATCATGTCGAAGCTCTCATGCCACGGGATGTCATCGACTGTTATGGTCCACTTTCCGGAATCCTTGGTCACTGCGGCTACTCTCTGTGCATCAGGACTGAAGACAGGGGCCAAGACGACTTCGCCGAAAGTATTTCTCCAGACATTGCCATCGACCCCAATGGTCCATCTGCCGAATTCCGGAGAAACAACGGCGGCAAGCTTGGCGCCGATAGGGCTGAAAACCGTATGCCATACCTGATTAAACGATTTGTTCCAAACAGGTTTTTGTTCCAAACAGGTTTACCGTTTATGAGGATTTGCCATCCCCCTGTTGTCAGACAGGGAGCTACTATGTCATAAGTCCCTGGAACAAATATCGGTCGCCACACAGCCTTGAAATCCTGCGGCCACGGCTCACCGTCTACAGCAATGGTTTGACGACGGGACGGCAAACGAACCTCTGCGCCCACTTTAGTTCCGTCTGTACTGAAAACGCAGTCCCAGACGTTAAGAAATGAGGATCCCCATAGATTCCCATCGACGGCGAGACCCCAAAGCCCTTTTTTAAAACCAAAAATATCTCCTTCCGCCAATGATGCCAGTTGGACATTACCGGCGCTTCTGGATCCATCAGGGCTAACCTCAAGACTTCTCATCTGCATGAATTTTTTGTCCCATGGATTGCCATTCAGAGCGACACCATAGCCATCGGATGTCCTTACGTTGGCCGCGACACCATCACCTTGAGCGCCGAATTTCATGTTCCATACGTAATCGAACGTTTCTTGCCATGGTTCGTCCTCTTCCACTATTGTCCACTCATCGTCGGTCATCCCAATGCTCAACAGACGACTCATTGGACTAAACTTTAGTGACCACAGCTTTTCAAACGTATTAGTCCATGGTTCGCCGTTTACACAGACGGTGAATGCGTCATCTTCAGTCATTACGATAGCTGCGACTCTTTCACCATCGGGGCTGATCACAATTTCCTGGACCTCAGGAAAATCTGAAATCCAGTCGTTTATGCTTGCGATCTCCTTGATTGATGTTTCCCAATCCCAGGAATCAAATTGCGGATATGTCTGAAAACTCATCTGAGCCTCCCAAAAGGAGTCATTTATAGGTTAATTTTTGCAATCGACCACTCTCATGTTGTCGTAACAGTTCATGGATGATCGACCGGACCAGTTTTCCGTCCATGGCCGTCTCCTGTGGACGGCCTCATCTCAACTTTCAGAGGCGGCGCTGTCGTCGTCTCCCTTTTGGACAGTTGTTGTGGCGCCGCTGCTTTGACCTAGAGGCAACCTTATTGTGAAAGTTGTCCCAACACCCTGAACACTTTCAAAATAAATCTGGCCGCCATGCTCTGCTACAATCTTGCTGGTAACCAAAAGTCCGAGGCCTGTTCCTCTGCTCCCCTTAGTGGAGTAGAAACTTGAAAACACTTTTCTCCTGGTTTCGTCACTCATGCCCGAACCATCATCGGACACCTCGAAGATCACTCCACCTTCTGTATCCTCAATGGTCCGCATAACGATTTTGTGACTAGCTTTATTTTTGTCTATTTCACATGCGTCTATCGCATTGGAAATAAGGTTTGAAAGGCATGTGTGAATTCCGCGCTGATCAAGGAATACCTGGAACATTTTTCCCAAGTTTGGATCAAATTGTCTCTCAATGACGATAGATTTCTCCTGGGCCTTTATTTCGAAAAGGGTGCAGACTTCCTCGGCCAGGGCGTTGGGGTCTGTGGCCTCATATTCGGGGGCCCGTTCTTTTGAATATGCCAGGAGGTCTTTTACAAGGTCCCCAATGCGATGGATGTTGTTTTTAACCATGTTCCATCCACGGTCCATGAGTTTTGAATCTTTGTCCTCAATGGCTGTTTCGACGACATAAACACCACCTTCGAGCCCCTGAATTATGTTCTTGATCCCATGAGCCAGACCGGCTACCGTTTGACCGACCACTGCAAGTCTATCCGAAGCCTGCTTTTCACGTTCAAGTCTCTTGAAGGTTCTCAAATCTTCGAGGAAACCCACTGACCCTATAGGAGCCCCAAATTCAAAGAGGATCAGACCTGAAAACTTTATGGGGATGGGTTCACCGTCGCGAGAATGTATTACTGTTTCCAGCTCGACCAGCCTGTTGTCCTGAAGGGGTTTGCCGAGCCGAGAATCCAGGATCATTGCCACAAACTGTTTCGGAAAATAACGCTGAATTTCCCTATCTCCGATAACTTCCGATGGCTCGTAATCAAGAAGCTTTTCAGCGGCTTGATTGAAAATGGTTACTCTCCCGTCCTTATCTGTTGCAATGATCCCGTGGATCGAGTTCTCAATGAGATTAGTCTGAAAATCTTTGGAAACCTGCAACTCATGCGCAAGTTTTACGCGGTCACGAATGTCTACCGCTATGAGCATTGAGTAGACAACTTCACCTTTTTCATTAAAGATCGGGGATGAATAACTCACATAGTTGGCGTCCTTACCTGAGACGTCAAGACCACAATGCTCCTTGATGAATTTTTGTCCTTCTGAGAAAGTTTTGATAGCGTGGCAATCCTCACATCTTTCATGCTTTTTCTTGAAGACTTCGTAACAATGCATCCCGACACTGCCTTTGAATAGGCCGGTCATGTGCGAATTTTGGCGGATAATCCGAAAATCCTTATCGATTACACTAATGAAACACGGTACCTGTTCAAAAAGGTTCTTATATTCTAAACGGCTGCGGAGAAGTTCCTGGGTCCGTCTTTTTATTTGGGCACGCATCAAGTTGAAAGCATGGGCCAATTGACCGAGCTGGTCCTTAGACTCGACCGGAGTTTTGTAATTGAAGTCTCCTGCCGCCACTTTCTGCATGGCTAATTGCAATCGGCTCACTGGTCTGTGAACCCTGAAGACGATGTAAAGTCCTATGGTTCCCAGGACTGCTGAAAATGTGCCAATCCCCAATAAGATGACCTTAATAACTAACGAGCGTACATGTGAGTCAAATCGTCGGAGACTCATTTTCATATCCAACACACCCAACACTTTGCGGTCTTTCGGGTGAATATGGCAGGCCGATGTATAGCAACTTGTTTCGTTGTAAATTGGAGTGATCATACCTAAGATCCTGTCATGGTCCCCGTGATGAATCCGTGTTCTTTTGTCTGTAATCACTTCACTGAAGGGTTTGTCAGTGGAGTGACATGAAACACAGGCTTCAGACTCAATATTTACTTTTCTGCCAACTTCTTCGGGATGATTGGAAAACTTTATTAAACCATCATGGCTATAAATTCTAACGTCAGATACGCCTTTTTGCCGTCCGATATCCTGAAGGAATGACTTTGTGGCCTCCGGGTCATCATGAAGCATGTTGCTGTATGTGGAATTCAAGACAGCGGAACTAAATCTGGCTGCCTCACGAACTATCTGGTCGAGATAGAATCCCTGTTGGACGTCCAACAGCAAGTAAAGGAACACCACATAGGACGCCAACAGGATAATCCCAACACTCAGTGCAATCCTGAAACCTAACCCTCTATGGAGATTGGTCCATTTTTCACGGATCCTGGTCATTTTGGACCTCCGCTTATTGCTAAGCCATTGTGGCCAAGTGCGGAGACAGACGTCCGGAAATCATTCACCAACAACTTCCTTGACCGCTTTGAGAAATTCCTCCTTGTTTACCGGTTTCTCTATGTAGCCTTCTGGGGCCGGTATAGAGCGGTGATGTATGAATTTTTTAAAATCCATGTAACCAATCGGCGAAGTTGAAAATCCGGTAACCATTATAACGGGAACAGACCTGAGCTTTTCGTCCTTTCGCATCTCGTGATACATCTTGATCCCAGTCTTTTCAGGCATGAGCAAATCAAGACAAACCAGATCAGGTTTTTCGTCGATAACTTTTTTGAGTCCCTCAACCCCGTCTTCAGCTTCGCAGACTTCATAGCCGTTCTTTCTCAGTAACGTTCCGAGAAAAATCAGGACATCGGGCTCGTCGTCTATTATCAGTATTTTTTTAGGCATGGCCCTTACCTCCTTTTAGGGGGCTGTAGACTCCAATTTTTCAGGAACCCATTGAGTCGGAGTCTGTTCAGGAAACTCAATTCCTGACTTGACTTTTATTTAGCAAACGCCGTGCCAAATGGGCTCTGATCAATGAAACCCGTTGTTTTATGTATAACTACGCGATTCTAAACGGTTTTATAAAAAGGGAGATATTGACTGCTCATAGGTGAGAGGCTAATTCGTGTGGGCAAGGTACAAATTGATCCCCAGTAATGTTTCATGTTTGTAACGGTAGGGACAGTTATGCTGATAATAGCCTGATATCAAGAGATATTTCTAACTGTCTCAACTTTGAAACATTGTTTCGAGAGATGTTTCACTGTCCAATGTGATATTTTTCGATCTTTCGCCACAAGGTGGCACGACTCATGCCAAGACGCGACGCTGCTAGACTTTTTTTCCAGTCAGCGGTTTCCAGGGCATTAACGATGATTTGTCTCTCAACCGCGTCCAGGTTTGTGGGTGTTTTTTGAAGCTTTTCATGGCAGGTTACTGGTTGATTCAACAGTCTTATGGGTAAGTCCCCGGGGTGGATTAAAGAAGTTCTGGCATGCACAAAGGCGTACTCTACAGCGTTGGCAAGTTCCCTCACATTACCGGGCCAAGGATACATCTCAAGGATCTCCAATACGCCGTCAGCAATCCCCTGTATACTTTTGCCCATTTGCTTGTTGAATTTGTTAATAAAGTGGCTCACCAAAAAGGGAATATCTTCAATTCGATCTCTCAACGGGGGTAAATGCAAGGGGAAGACGCTAAGTCGGTAATAAAGATCGTCCCTGAAAGAATCTTCCAATACCTTTTTGTAAAGGTCCTTGTTGGTCGCTGTTATCAGTCTGATATCGATTTTAATACTTCGGTTGTCCCCAACTCTCTGAATTTCTCTCTCTTCAAGGACCCTCAAAAGCTTGACCTGAATGGCAGGGCTTATTTCACCTATTTCATCGAGGAATAACGTGCCACCGTTGGCAAGTTCAAATTTCCCGACGTGGTTCCTGACAGCTCCAGTAAAAGCGCCTCTCACATGGCCGAATAACTCCGTTTCCAGAACGCCCTCCGGGAGAGCTGAGCAATTTATTGCCACGAAAGATTTTTCTTTACGGGGCCCGTAAAAATGTAGGGCTCTTGCGATTAATTCTTTACCCGTTCCCGATTCACCTTGGATCAGCACAGTTGTGTCGGTGTTCATCAAAGCATCCACAGATTCGTAAACTTTGTTCATGCTTTGGCTTTTTCCGACGATGTTGTCATATCCATACTGGCGCTGCAATTCTTCCTGCATCCAGTGGTTCTGGGAAACATCCCTGAAGGTCTCCAAACCGCCGATTAACTCGCCGTCCGGGTTGTAAAGAGGCGCAGCGTTAACCAGTAGGTGTATGACTTCATTGCATTTGTTGCGTATCGCTACCTCGATATCCTGATAAGGATGTCCACAGGATAGGGCCCTGTCCACAGGACAATTCTCCCTGCAAATAGGACTCCTGAAGATTTTCGCGCATTCCGTACCCAAGACCTCTTCCCTGAAATAACCGGTAATCTTTTCGGCCGCCCTGTTCCATGAGGCGATTCTCCAGTCCTTATCCAGGGTCATTACACCTTCGGATACACTGTTTAGAATAGATTCGAGTAATCGATTGTTTTCCATTGGACACCTCCCTGGGATGACTGGAGGTTATACCTCCGATAACCAACGGAGACTCAACGGACAAGGCTAGCAATATGTAGGCCAGACGATATTTGTTGGACGATTGGCAACCAATAAATGATTAACGTCAAAATTTTCAATATAGGGCGATGCCACACCGAGTTGACTTCATAGAATATATCTGCTCAGGTCATCGCTTTTGACTATATCCTTGAGTCGATCTCGTACCATCTCAGATGTTACCTGAATTGACACTCCTGAAATGTCAGGGGCGTCGAAGGATATCTCTTCCAGCAATTTCTCCATAATGGTGTGAAGTCGCCTGGCGCCAATGTTCTCAGTTCTCTCATTAACTTCTTCGGCCAGGCCGGCAATTTCTTCTATCGCATCTCCCGTAAATTCCAACAGCACATTTTCCGTTTTGAGGAGTTCCTGATACTGTTTTACCAATGCGTTTTTTGGTTCTTTAAGAATACGAATGAAATCAAGTCGAGTCAAGGCGGAAAATGTG
>JAMCYH010000049.1:16063-17164 GCA_023474025.1 Deltaproteobacteria bacterium | reverse complement strand
TGCAAGCATACCGAGGACCCCATAATATAGGGCCTGACCGAAAGACAACATGCCGGTGACTCCGAACAACATGTTGAAAGCCACGGCGAACATGCCCCAGATCAAAATGTGAGTGGCCAGCATGAGATGGTATTCGGAACTGTCCAGTACGGGTGTCAGTCCGAAGATTAGGAAAAAAAGAGTCCAAAAACCCAATTCCTTGATTCTTTCGGGATTCTTCATGGGGCGGCTATACCTTCCTGATCTTGCGAGAGGCAAAAAGACCCTCAGGCTTAAAAATAAGGGTCAACGCCATGACTAGGTAGCTAAACAGGGAGGCCCAATCAGGAACCGTAGCGACGGCGAACGAGTTTACTTCACCCAGGATCAGGGCCCCGAGCCAAGCGCCCCAGAAGTTACCCATCCCACCTATCACAACCACAATTAGGGAGTCGATTATAACTTCAATGCCGGCGCCTGGAGTCACAGAGCGTAACGGCGCTGCAAGCGCCCCGGCAAATCCGCCCATCGCTGTTGCTATTCCAAATACCATGGTCATGGTTAATGGAACATTAACTCCCATCGAGCCGAGCATTTCCCTGTCAAGAGCAGCGGCTCTGGCTATTCTTCCCGAACGGGTCCGGGAAAGAATAAGCCAGGCCATGACAACAACAAGAATCCCTATTCCAATAATCGCAAGGTTGTAAGCTGGAATAGTCAGACCAAAAATGTCCACTGCTCCCTTGAAGCCTGCTGGTCGCTGTAATGATTTGTATTCTGTGCCCCATATCAGCTTGACCAGATCATCAATGATAAGGATAAAGGAATAGGTCAGCAGGATCTGAAATCCACCTTCCTGGGAGCGGCCATAGATTCTGCGGAGGAATGTCGCCTCTGCAAGCATACCGAGGACCCCAGCGCCCAGAGCGGCTACAAGGACTGACAACCAAAAGTTGGCATGACAGGACGATACAACCTCATAGGCCAAATAGGCCCCTATCATGTAAAAGGAACCGTGGGCGAAGTCACAGAGCGTAACGGCGCTGCAAGCGCCCCGGCAAATCCGCCCATCGCTGTTGCTATTCCAAATACCATGGTCATGGTTAATGGAACATTAACTCC
>JAMCYH010000049.1:0-16053 GCA_023474025.1 Deltaproteobacteria bacterium | reverse complement strand
CATGACAGGACGATACAACCTCATAGGCCAAATAGGCCCCTATCATGTAAAAGGAACCGTGGGCGAAGTTAAAAACATTGCCCACTCCGAAAATCAGAGTGAGTCCACTGGCGACCAGAAAAAGCAGCGTCGCCATCATCAACCCACTCAGAAATTGCATCAATAAAAACGAAGGGTCCATTTGAAAAGCTCTCGCTGGGATCGCCCGGGGCAAGACGTCCCGCGTCCCTGTACAGACGATGTGTGAGTCTATTTCTTCTTAAGCTGCTCGATATAATCGGCCGGTGGGAGCAAATCTTCCGCTTTATACACTTTCCATTTTCCCAGCATCAGTTTGGCCGGTGGAAACTTGTCGTTAGGCACGGTAACTCCTATAGCCTGTTCCTGGACAATTTGATGGGACTTGGGATCGATATAGGAAGTGAAGCCTTCCGGGTCTTCGGGAAGTTTAATTTTCAAGCCTTCAAAAGCCTTTACCAACGCTTCAGTGTCGTTGGGATTTCCAACCTTTTTCACAGCTTCGGCTATAGCGTAGATACCCGTGTATGCGCCTTCCGCCGCGTAGGTCGGGTAACGGCCGGTGCGCTTGAAAAACTTGTCAACATATTCCCGGTTGAGTGCGGTGTCAGGCCAGTTATTGTGATGCCGGCCGCTTAGCACGAGGCCCTCTGGAAGGTCTGCGCCCATTGCGCTCATAAGTTCATAGTTACCCCCACCATCGGGAGAAAAATATAAGGTCTTCGAGAACAGTCCGTAAGGCTGAGCCTGCTTTATGAATGCGACAGTATCACCACCCCAGAAACCGGCAACCAGGATGTCCGGTTTTTCGTTTATTATGGTGCTGATGAAAGCTGTATAGTCAGGGGCAAAAAGTTTCGGCCAGTATTCTCCGACAACTTTGTATTTGACCCCGAAACGGTCAAGGTTATATTTGAGTTCATTCCATTGATCATGTCCATAAGCATAGTCAGGACCGATGTAGGCGATGGTCGCCCAAGGCTTGGTTTCTTTCAATTCTTTAAGATATTTCGCTCCTGCGGCCATTGACTGGAAAGTATTGTTGGAAACCCTGAAATAATATGGTTGAAGCTTGTCGGTGGTAAGTTGGGTAGAGGCGTGATCGGTGCCGATAAAGATTTTTTTGTGTTGTTTGGATACTTCTGTAACAGCCAAACCAACGGCGGAACTGACAACTCCGAAAAGAAAGTGGACTTTGTCCTGAGTTATGTAACGCTTGGCCACCATGACGGAATAATCAGGTTTGGCCTTACTGTCGGTATTGATCAATTCGATCTTGTACCCGTTGACGCCACCCTTGGAATTGATTTCGTCTATAGCCATTTGCGCTGCGTCAACAGAGTCCAGTCCATAAATGCCCGGCCTTCCGGTCATAGGGTATAGAGAGCCGATTTTAATTATCTTTTCCTCGGCTCCTGCAGGGAAGGACAGAACCAGAGACACTAACAGGGCTAACGTCACCCATAGACAGGATTTACGTGTTAGCATGGACCTACCTCCTGAGTCTTCAGTTTGTTTTGAACTGTCGTTCATTGAGCAATAAATATGCCACAATTGAATCAATTGCAACTATGGCAAAATTCACGAAATTGAAGGACTCTGTGGTAGTCAAACAGTATTGCAGGAATGCAATACTGTCCAGGTAACGAAGGGATGTTGAGTTGAATCAGGCGATGGAGCCTTCTTGCTAATCAACCATTGCCGAGTTGCAATATTATTGCGACATTGCATTAGGCTTCGATATCCCGAATTTGGTCATCTTTCGCCACAAGGTTGTTGGATGAACACCAAGGGCTCGCGCTGCCATCGAAAGGCTCTTGTGACAATTTAACGCACGGCCGATAATTCGGCATTCGAATTGTTTCATCGCGTCAGTCAAAGTAGTTCCATCCTCAAACGAGTCAATATTTGATTGTGGCCGTTCTCTCAATTCCGCAGGAAGATCCGCAATGGTAATCAAATTTCCGTCACTCATTATCATCATGCGTTCCATAATGTTTATAAGTTCGCGCACGTTTCCCGGATAATTGTAGCGCATGAGCCGGTCCATCACGACCTGGTCGAGCCGTTTCGCGGAGCCTGATGTCCGGTTGAACTTCTCAATCCTGTTCAGGGCCAACGCAGCGATGTCGTCCCGGCGTTCGCGCAGTGGGGGAATATGAATCGGAACAACATCCAGCCTATAGTAGAGATCTTCCCTGAAACGTCCCTGTTGGACGAGGTCCTTAAGGTTTTTGTTTGTGGCGGCGATAATTCGAACATTATCCTCGTGTACAACAAGGCCGCCAAGACGTGTGAACACCTTTTCCTCAATAACCTGTAATAGCTTTACCTGCATGGCCAGAGTCAATTCACCGACTTCATCGAGCAATACAGTGCCTGTGTGACCAACCTCAATAAGACCGGCTTTCCCTTCGGGGGCGGCTCCGGTAAAGGCGCCCCTAGCGTAACCAAAAAGCTCGCTTTCAATTAGAGAATCCGGTATTGCTCCACAGTTGATCTTGATAAAAGGCCGCTCCTTTCGAGGGCTGATCAGATGAATGATACGCGCCAACATACTCTTGCCGGCGCCTGATTCCCCGGAAAGTAAAACCGACGCGTCCGCTGCGGCTACTTTGATTGCCCGTTGTACCGTCTGGATCATGGCTCCGCTTTTAACCACCATGTCCTGCAGGTCGTGCTGGAATTTCTCCTTTTCAACCAGGGACTGGTAGTATCGGGAACTCAGGCGGCGGCTTTCGTCAAGTTGCGCTTTTAGCTCGTTGAGTAGCGTAATGTCTCGCACATTCGTCACAACAAGGGCTATCCCGTTTTCATCGTCAAAAATGGGCGTTCCGGTTACCAGGAGGTGTTTGTCTCCCATTATTTTCTGGATGATCGTAACCTGGGAGCGTTGCTCAAGAACGTCAATTGTGGCTGAGTGGTCGAAAACCCCTTCTCTAACGAGGTCGACCATGTTTCGACCAATCAGGTCTTCCCGCTTCAGCCCCGTAATCCGTTCATAAGCGCTGTTAACCCGAATTGTGTTCGCCCTGCCATCCGTAATGTACAGACCGTCAAATGACGATTCGAAAATAGCTTCCAGTTCGCGATGCAGCTTCCTGTATCCCTGGAGATCTGAAATGAGGGCTTCATGTTCTGAGATGTCCTGAAAGACGCTAATGGCGCCAACGACTTTTCCGTCTACAATTATTGGGTTGCGGTTGGCGATTATGGTGGCTTGCGGAAGGACTATCTTTTTCCCGATCTGCGGTAACCCGGTTTCCAGAATATTTTTTAGATCCGGCCAGGTTTCGGGTCGAATTTCAGAGAAGTGGCGCCCTACAGGGGAATGATCGCCTTCTTCGAGCAAACGCCTGGCGGCCTTGTTGTACACGAGGATAACTCCACTACGATCAATTATAACGATTCCGTTATGCGAGGCGTCCAGTATATCTGGCCAGGACAGCAGCGGGATGTTGGACGCCTTCATGTCGATCAGGTTTTCCATTGTTTTGCTTGCTTGGTTCGTTGTTGAGGCTGTTCGGCCAATCGATAAGACAATAATAAATTGTAAACGGGCAAGAAGACAATAGGTGAATGAATTGGCGCATGATTCTTAAGGACATGATTGTTTGACGCTCACATGGCTAGAGTGGTCGGTGGGGAGGGAAATTGGCGGGCGCGGTAATTTTGGTGGTTAATCGTATTTTGTGTTGACAGTGTAGATCGGACGAGGTTAATGTGAACGGGCGCTCGGAAGGTGAGTGAACGTTCGGTTATACTATTGTTTGGGACCAAAACTTGAGCACTATTCACACAACCGTCAAAAACCCCGAACTCGTCCAGAAACGCCGGGAACAAATTGTCCTCGCCGCTATCAACCTGTTCGCTCAAAAAGGGTTCCATAAAACCACGCTCAGAAATCTCGCCGAACAGACAGGCCTAAGTCAGGCCAGCATTTATGATTACGTCGGGTCCAAAGAGGACATATTTTTCCTGATTCACGAATTGGCGGCCAGTTCCGCCATGGAGGCCATGAAAAGGTCACTGGAACAGGTCTCAGATCCTCTTGAGAAACTTCGACGCGTGATCCGGGCCGAATTCAGCACCATGGACAAACTGGCGGACGCCATTATGCTGATTTATCAGGAGGGGCACATCCTGACCAAACCTCTTTTGAAAACCCTCCTGAAAAAAGAACGGGCACATCTTGAGGTCATCGAGTCAATACTCGATGAATGTGTAAGTAAAGGAATGCTCCGCTCATGCAACGTTCGTGTAGTAGCTAACCTCATCAAGTCAATGGTGGACGCATGGGTCCTCAAGAGATGGGACCAGAGGGGGTACGCCAGCGCGCTGGACATTGAGAAAACCATTATAGATCTGCTTTTTCAGGGTTTAACCGAGCCGGATTCTCTTCCAGCCCAGAGTCAGCCTGACGGTCACGTCCTTGAAGGCAAGTCTGCGATTATAGTCAATGGGGGAACGGCGCTTAGCACGGCTATAATATCTTTTCTGCTGTCCAGGGGTGTTACTGTCACAGCCCACGTGGACACCGTAAAAAAGGGTAGGGAATACGCTGTCATAAATCCGGATGAATCACAGAACCTTAGATGTTACCTCTTGACTGAATACGGACCTATGACGCCGGAACTTTACAGGACAATTGAAGACGAAGTTGGACCTCCCGACATTTACATTCACGACACAGGAATTGGGGCCCTGAAGATGACCGGCAATGGCCAGAGCAATTCGCTTGCTGGTTTAAAACTGCGCGAAAATGTCACATGCGCCCAGAACCTGGTGGCCACAATTCAGGAAAGTATGTGCAAACGATCATCCGGCCGGGTCATCTATTTGGCGCCATGGGCCTGGGACAAATATGTTAACGCTTTGAGTTACGAGATTGGCAAGGCTTCGGTGATTGCGCTGACAAAGGTCTGCGCCCGGGAGGTGGCAAGGTTCCAGGTCAATGTGAACTGCATTGTGCCCGGGTTCATAAAAACTATCCGTCCATCTCCGATACAGAAAGACCTTTGTGATCAGTTGACGAAGGAAATCCCTGTGGAACGTATGGGCGAATTGTCAGATGTCACTAATGCCATTTTATTCCTGGCGGGAGATTCCTCCAATTACATTACAGGGCAAGCCCTGAGATGCAACGGAGGGTTTGACATGTGTGCGGCTAAATAGGATGTGTCCAGCGAGTTACTGAAGCGGTGAACTCGTTTCATGGACCATGGCGGGAAGGGTGTCGTTACACGCGGCAAAACAGGCTCTCAAGGGAATAACGGGAGACAAACTTCAACCGGATAAGAGGATCTTTCTCTTTTATTGTAATCAGAGGCTATAATGGGATCAATTTACGAAAAAAAACCTTGGTTGGATTCTTACCCTGACTGGTTTTCTCACACGCTGGAATTGACAACGGCTACGGCCCGGGATGATTTTATAGGGACGGCTAATTCCAGACCAGACGCTCCGGCGATCTATTATTTTGACCATGTAATCTCGTATGGAGAGGTCAATCGGCTCTCAGACTTCCTGGCTGCGGCGTTTCAGGATTTTGGGCTTGAGATTGGTGATCGAATCATTCTCCACCTTCAGAACATTCCGCAGTTTCTTATTGCAGTTTACGCGGCCTGGAAAGTCGGGCTGATAGTGGTCCCGCTAAATCCTATGTACAAGGAACATGAACTCTCGTATTTTTTTCACGATTCGGGCGCCAGGTTGTTTATCACTCATGATGAAATCGCAGGTTCACTGGATCTTTCTTTTCTGGAACAAACCAAAGTTAGACAGGTAATCACTACTTCCGCTCTTGATCCTTTCCCTACAGGGACGATCGTGACCGAATCCCTAAAGGGGGTGAAGCCCGTCGAGGTTCAAGGATGTTTGAAATTTTGCGACATTTTGAAGAAATATCAAGGTAAAGCTCCTCAATATAGCGAAGTAAGCCCTGACACGGTAGCTTACCTGACCTATACATCCGGCACTACGGGTCAACCCAAGGGGGCCATGAACACGCATGGAAACATTGCGTTCAATGCCCGCGCATACCGGGAAGCCATGCGCATAGGACCCGATGATGTTGTCCTGGGTGTCGCTCCTCTTTTTCACGTGACCGGGGAAGTGGCGCACTCAGCAATCGCTGCATTGGCGGGAATTCCGGTTGTCCTTTTCTACCGCTTTGAGCCAGGGGAAGCGCTTAGACTCATCGAACGCTGGAAAGTGACCATGACTGTAGCGGCAATCACGGTGTACATCGCGATGATGAACCATCCTGATATTAAGACCAGACGCCTGGAAAGTTTTGTAAAGGCTTACAGTGGCGGAGCGCCGGTTTCGAAGGCGCTGGTAGATCAGTTTGAGTGCTTGACCGGGCTTCGGCTTCACAATGTTTACGGAATGACGGAAACAAATTCCCCGTCACATATCGTGCCTCTGGGATTGCAGGCGCCTGTCGATGCGGAGACCGGAGCTCTCTCGGTTGGGTTGCCTGTGCCCAATTGTGTTTCCAAAATAATGGATCTCGAAGAGGGAACTCGTGAACTCCCCCCGGGTGAAGTTGGGGAAATAGTGAATCGTGGACCTATGATAGTTCCCGGGTACTGGAACAAGCCAGAGGAGACGGCGCACGCGATCCGGGAGGGTTGGCTTTTCACCGGAGATGTTGGAAAGATGGATGAGCAGGGTTGGTTCTATTTGGTAGACCGCAAAAAGGACCTCATTATCGCTTCGGGATATAAAGTTTGGCCCAGGGATGTCGAAGACGTTCTATATCAACATCCTTCAGTGCGGGAAGCCGCTGTAGTCGGTGTTCCTGATTCATATCGGGGAGAAACGGTTAAAGCTTTTGTGGCACTAAAAGAAGGATCAGAAGGAACAGTGACGGCTGATGAAATCATATCATTCTGCAAGAGTCGCATGGCCGCTTACAAGTACCCAAGGCAGGTAGAATTTGTGCCAGCCATTCCCAAGACCCTTACAGGAAAATTCCTGAGAAAAGATCTCCGTGAAAAAAAATGACAGTTAAAGGAGAATACCGCCATGGCGATGATGACAGGGAAAGAATACATAGAATCTCTTAGGGAATTACGCCCCGATGTATATTTCATGGGTGAAAGGATCCCCAATGTAGTCGATGAGCCTATGTTCGCTCCTCATATAAACACTGCGGCCATGACATACGAACTGGCTCACGATCCCGATCATGCGGGGATAATGACTGCGACTTCCCATTTAACCGGAAAAACGATTAACCGGTTCACGCATATTCACCACAGCATCGACGACTTGGTGAACAAAGTCAGAATGATGCGGTTACTGGGCCGGAAAACCGGCACTTGTTTCCAGAGATGTGTCGGTCTTGACGGCCTCAATGCGCTTTACGTCATAACATATGCCATGGACGCCAAGCTAGGGACTACGTATCACAAACGGTTCAAGGATTTTCTGGGCTTTGTTCAGGAGAATGATCTAATGTCCGCAGGGGCCATGACAGACGCCCGAGGTGACAGAAGTCTCAGACCGCATCAGCAGAAAAATCCAGACATGTATTTGCATATAACTGAAAGAAATGACGACGGGATAATCGTCAATGGGGCCAAACTTCACATAACCGGCGTGATTAATTCGCACCAAATTATCGCTATGCCTACCAGGGCAATGGTACAGGAAGACAGGGATTTTGCCGTAGCTTTTGCCACCCCGGTTGACACGAAAGGGATCAAACTGGTTTTCGCCCGTCAGACCAATGACATGCGTCGCCTTGATGGTAGTCTGGACACTGGAAATCCCAAGTATGCGAACGTAGGTGGGGAAGCGCTAATAATTTTCAAGGATGTGTTCATCCCTTGGGAAAGGGTCTTCATGGCCGGCGAGTACGATTTTGCGGGCCAACTCGTTGAGATATTTGCGGGTCATCACAGAGCCAATTACGGTGGTTGCAAAGTGGGACTCGCTGATGTCGTCACCGGCGCTTCTTATTGGCTGGCCGACGCTCATGGTGTCGCCAAATCGTCACACATCCTGGATAAACTGACTGAAATGACTTCTATGGCGGAGACCTGTTGGTCCTGTTCGCTGGCCTGCTCGTACGAGGGACGAAAGACCCCATCCGGGGCGTACAACATCAATCCTCTGCTTGCCAGCGTTACCAAACTCAACATTACAAGAATGGTGTATGAATGGATGCGCCTTGCGCAAGACATAGCCGGAGGGAAGATCATCACCCTACCATCGGAAGATGATCTGGGCGCCAGGGAAATGGGAGATATAATTACGGGCTATTTTGCCGGCAAAGACGGTGTGGATGTGAAAAACATACTTAAGATGCTGAGGCTCGTTGAAAGTATGTCCGTGGGCGCTGGTCTTCCTGAAGCGATGCATGGCGCTGGTTCTCCTGCGGCGCAGAAAATTATAATTGCCCGCCGTAGCGGTATAGAAGACAAAAGCTCACTGGCCGAGACTATTGTTGGAATACGGCGAGATGAGACTTTTGAAAAAATAGTGGGCAAATCTGAAAAAGATTACATGGATGAAGCGGCTGAAAAACTTAGGAGTGAAAAGGTAAAGATTTGCCGACGTGTTACCACGTAGGCCCGGTTTTTGGGTTAGTGGGCCGGTATTGATTGTCGTGCGAAAAATTTGGACAAGGATGAATTGTAATGTACCGAGATTTGTTTGATCTTACTGACCGGGTAGCATTAGTAACTGGCGCATCGAAAGGCCTTGGAAAGTCGATTGCCATGGCGCTCGCAGGGGTTGGAGCGAATGTGGCGCTGTATGCTCGTAACCGCAATGACCTTGAAACGGTCAAGGCTTCTGTAGAATCGTTGGGACGTAGAGCCGAAATTTTCTGCGTTGACGTCCTGGACAAAAAGACATTGGATGAGGCTGCAAAGGCCACTGTAAACGCTTTTGGACACATCGACATCCTGGTGAACAACGCCGGCGTAAACGTAAGGAAGCCTGTTCTCGAATTGGCCCCGGAGGAGTGGGACCTTGTTATCAATACAAACCTGAAAGGTTATTTCCTTATGGCCCAGGCTGTTGTGCCTCACATGCTGGCCAGGTCTTATGGCAAAGTCATCAATATGGCTTCAATCCTCGGCGCAGTAGGGCTGCCTTCACAGTTGGCTTACGCGTCCAGCAAGGGTGGAGTAATACAGATGACAAAAGTCATGGCGCTTGAATGGGCCAAACAGGGTATTCAGGTAAACGCTATAGCTCCAACCTATTTTGAAACGCCACTGGTAGCTCAACTAAGAAATGACGCCGAAAGATACAATTTTATCGTTGAACGGACCCCAATGGGGCGTTGGGGACAGCCGGATGAAATTGCGGGAATTGCGATTTTCCTCGCCTCCCAGGCATCAGATTTCATCACTGGACAAACAATTTTCATTGATGGAGGCTGGACAGCCTGGTGAAAGAATTGCGTGACGTCGAGAGTGTATCCTAGCGAAGAGTCCTTAGCCGATAGCCGAAAGGCTCAATTTCATAGGGCCTGAACTTGGCCGAGAAGAAAGGAATGGAAATATGGATCAGCATGGAACGACGCGTAGGGATTTTCTGAAGGCTGGGTTGGTAACCGCAGCCGCAACGGCTTTGGGGGCAGGAGCAGTTAAACCGGTAGGTCTGTGGGCGGCGACGCCCAAAATCAAAGGTCCAATCAAAATTGGTTACCAGACAATACTATCCGGAACTCTGGCAGGGTATGGAGAGTTCCACAAGATGGGCGCTTTGATGGGGGTTGAGGAGATTAACGCCAATGGTGGCATTGCGGGTAACAAAATTGAGCTTGAATTTCGTGACTCCACGTTAGCCGCGCCGGCATGTATCCAGAATGCCCGATATTTTGTCGATAGTTGGGGAGCAGACTTTCTTGCCGGCATTGATTCATCCGGCCAGGCTCTAGCGCTGGCTCCCGTCGTGGCGGAACTTGATCGGGTCCTGATGGTCACTCATGCGGCTACAGAGAAGCTGACAGAAGATGAAGTCTTCAAAAAGAAGATCAAACAGGTTTTTCGTATCTGTACTCCAACGTACCAGGACGGGAATGCGGCGGCCTTCGTGGCGAAAGATTTGCCGGCGACTACCTGGGCCACGATAAATCCAAAGTATGAATATGGGTACACTACGTGGAACATGTTCAAGGATACGCTTGGCAAACTCAAACCGGGTGTCAAGTTTACCGCCGAATCCTGGGCCCCTTTTGGAACTACCGATTTCAGACCTCACATCAACACTATTCTGGATGCCAAGCCCGAGGGGCTGTACTCTGTAGTCTGGGCTGGCGAGTTGATCACTCTTGTGAAGCAGGCCAAACAGGCTGGATTATTCGATAAAATCAAGCATGTCATGCTTCCCGTGGGAGCGGCGATGGATGTGCTTGAAGGTCTGGGACCCGACATGCCTGATAATATCTGGATATCTGGCAGATATTTCTTCCTTTATCCGGATAGTCAGCGCAATAAGGAATTTGTCGCCCGTTTTCACAAACGATGGAACCATTACCCGGCGTATGTTTCAGAAACCGCCTATTCCACCATGTACGCTTTCAAGAAAGCGGTTGAGGCGGCGGGTTCCAAAGAAACCGGCAAAGTTGTCGATGCCCTGGCGGGGATGGAACTTGATTCGCCGGCCGGTCACCGGGTTTTCAGAAAAGAGGATCACCAGGCGATGTATGAGGTTCCATGGGGACTTACAAAGGCTGATTCCAAGTACCCATTTAAAATCATGGGTAAAGAGATCGTAATTCCGGCAAAAGAATTCTTCAATCGTCCACCTTTTGAAGGACCGGGGACACATCCACCGTTCAAGAATTGAAATTAAACCCGAAGGAGGCAATGTGAAATCATTAGCGGGTGTCACTTTGCCTCTTCAGGACAAGTCGGTGGAAGTGTTCAAGTCAGGGAGTAGACGCCTATGATACAGTCGCTTGTCCATGTCTGTCTGGCCGGGATCATGGATCCCAATCCTGTCTCTACGTCTTCCACCTTCACTTCTTCTTCTTCAACTTCCTCTTCCCGTTCTTCGTAGGTCAGGACATTATTGAGGCACTTCTGAACACACATCGGAGTTGATAGCGGGGGGTCACTTTCACACATATCGCACTTCAAAGGAAGACCTGAATCGGGTTCCTTGAAAAAGTCCCTGGACGGGCAGGAAGCCCTGCAAAAGGAACACTCATCGTATTCCTTGCCGTCAATCACGTATTTGTCTCTACCCATACATTCGGCTGGAGCATATTCGCCCGCGAATACGGGAAGCCAGATGTTTTTCATCCTATGACTGATCACATGAATGCGCGACCTTGCCGGATTTATGCTGCTATATTTCGGTGTAGAGTGATAGCCGGAGCAGACAATCTCACATGCCCGACAGCCATTGCACTTATCAGCGTCAACCTTGATAGTCTTGATTTTCTTCTTAATTTTTGCCAACTTCTAAAATCCCCCTTTTTTCCAAGTCTTCTGCTACATAACCCAGATCCAGTTCCATCAATCGTTCCCGTGTGGGAACACCGTCCAAATTCCATCCCTTGAATTTGTAGTACGTGGACAGGAGTTTTTCTTCGAGTTCGGGGAATCTTCTTTTCCAATGGTCTTCGGGCGGCTTCTCATCAGCTCTCCTCAGGCCTCTTTCGTTATTGAACGCCCTGTGCAGGTTCCGGCTCCTGTTGACTATTTTCTTTAGTCCGGCTTCATCTATGTCCATGCCAGTCGCAGCGGAGATAAGTTTCGGGTAATTGTGTATATGATATGGAGGCTTAAGACAAAACGACGACATACCGGCGCAGAGTCCCAAGGCGTCATCAATATTGTGCAGCATCTCCATCCAGTCCACGATTTCACTGCACATTTCCGGAGTTGGGAAATAAGGTATCGCGTGATCTCCCCGTGGTTCCCAATCGAGAATGTATTGTTTAAATCTTTCGTCGGGAACCTGGATCCAATCCTTTACAAACGCTTCTCTCTGCTCTCTCGTGGGAAAAGCCGACTGCGGAAAATTCCCTTCAATCTGGGTAATACTTATCTTCTCGTTCGTGGAATACATAAGGAAATATATTGGATCGAGCATTCCCAGTTTGAGGGGAAGTTGCTCATGTTTCTTGATGGTGTTATGGTCAAATTTTTCTGCGCCCTTGCCGATCTTTCTGGCCGCATAATAAACGCCGTCAGCCAGAATATCTCCGATTCCTTCCCTTCGCGCCACTCTGTCAAGTAACCAGAAAAACCTCCCCTCCTTATCGGGCGGACATCCTTCGAAGTCCTTGTCAGTAAGAATACCGGCTTCATATAGCTCAACAGCGAACGCCAGGATTTGCGGGGTTGAGAATGAATCCACCCCATACTCGGTGGCACGTTGAAGAATCCTGAAGTTAAAACCAAGATCATCTACGTAAGCCGCCATAGAATAAGTAAGTTTTCCGAAACACTTCATCATGTATCTTGAAACGCCCTCTGGCGAAACGAGCGCTCCGCATTGCTGCGGACAGTTAAAACAGCTTATTAACCGCGTTATAGACTCCAATTGAGTCGACGTCCAGTTTTCCTCGTTTTTCTTGTTCCAGAAGTCCCTTCTCCGGGTACGGGCATTCCCCCACATAAAGTTTTCGGTGTGCCACTTCTCATCCGTGTGCTTCATTTCCTGCGGCGACCCAATCCCTGACAAAATAGTCATTACATCCGGAATGGGATTTGTGTTTCGGAAATTTATATATTCGGTCACTTCCTCCATAAGTTGCATGAATTCAGCCCCTCGGGCCAGATAGACGTCCTTTGTTCCCCGAACAGCCACCGCCTTTATATTTTTGTCTCCCATGACTGCGCCTCCGCCGAGTCTGCTGGCGCTAGACCTGCCTTGCTCGATGGAAGCAGTGAAGACCCGATTTTCTCCAGCCAGGCCGATAGCGGCCACCTGAGCTCGCGGCTCTTTGAGTTCCTCTCTTATAAGGTCTTGAGTTTCAAGAGCGCCCTTGCCCTTCAGATGAGTGGCGTCACGTATCTCAACCTTGTCATTGTTGATCCATATATAGACCAACTTGGGAGACTTGTTGCGAAAGATCACTTTGTCATAACCGGCATATTTCAGTTCCGCGCTCCAGAATCCCCCCATCATTGGGTACGCCAGTAAATGGGACTGAGGGGAGATGAAGGTAACAAGGGTACGGTTAGCGCTATAGGCCGGGGTGCCGTTGAGAAGGCCAGTGCTGAATATAAGTAAATTCTCGGGATCAAATGCTTTAGTCTCAGGAGGAACCCTATCCCAATGCATCTTGACATTGGTCCCCAGTCCCCCAAGATGAAGTTCCATTAATCGCGGGTCGGTTTCTACCCGTTCGATGTTTCCAGTCGCTAAATCGATCTCCAAATTGTATCCTGTCTCTGCGTACCTCATCTTATTTACCTCTTGCGGTCCTCCATTTGCTGAAAGGACTCGGAGTTCGACCTCTCAATAAGAAAATAGATCCTGTTACCGCCGCGCACTTAAGATTGCTCTGACTGGCGCTTGGTAACATCGCTGGTACGAATATAACTCATATTAGCGCCATGTCAAGACTTTTTGCCAACCCACTTTTCGCATTTTAAAAAGAAATTTCAAGTGGCCAAATGCCGGTAATTTGTTGGGAAAACTTGCGCTGTATCCTGCCTCAGGCCCAATATCAGCAGATAAGTAGTTAATAACAACCGCTTGTCTAGGGATTGTCATTCTGCCATACTTTCCAGGCAGTGAACGCAAGAAAGTTGTTGACCCTCTGTAATATGAATGGTATTCGGTTTTTAAACAAGATATAGTGAGCATTGTATCGACTTCCCGGAGTTTACAAATGGATTACGCCGGATCGCCTGGGAACACTATCAAAAAGGCGTCCTCCACAAAGCGAAGAAACACTTCGGCAGATAGAAAGCGCCAACTTATAATAGAGTCCGCGGAGCGTATCTTTGCGTCCCGCGGTTTTCACGGCACAACTATCGCTGATATTTCCAATGATTCCGGGGTGCATGAGGCGTCCATATTCCAATATTTTAAAACCAAAGAAAACCTGATCGCCACAATTCCGGAAAGACATCTTAAAGAGACTCTGGCAGGCATCACTGAGCATCTTCAGGGAATGAAGGGCGCCGAGCCCAAGATTAGGAAGTTATTGTGGCATCAACTCAGAGACCTGTCAATTAACAAGAACTACACTTCAATTTTGCTGCGTGAACTCCGCACATTACCTACTTTTTACGAATCCCCGGCGTATGAAATGATTCGAAAATACAGCGCCTTCGCAGTTGAAGCCATCAGAGAGGGTATCCTCGATAATGAAGTGGACCCTGAGGTGGAAGTCATTCTTGTTCTGGAGATGATTTTCGGCGCGATCGACAGTATTGTTTTGCGGTGGCTCTTCTTCGGCGATTCCTACGATCCCAATGAAGCTGCGGACGCACTGTGCTCGTTAATTAAGGCGGCTATATGGAGACCTGAACAGCCAGCCGGAAGTGAGCATGGTGATGAACTCAGCCGTGGAGAGCTCAGGCGTCGTAGTATTATGGAAGTCGCTTCGGAAGTATTCGGCAAAAAGGGTTACGGCGGCGCCACCATTTCCGAGATAGCCGGAAAAGTAGGCATAGCCGAGGCTTCCATTTATCAGTATTTCAAGAGCAAAGAACAGCTACTTCTCTCAGTTCTGGGCACCTGGTTCATCGAATTGGCCGATGAGTTGGAGCGAGTTTTTTCCGGAACGTTAAACCCGTATGAACGTCTCTTATATTTGCTGAGAAGGTGGGCTCTGGATTTTCAGATTCGAGAATGGGAGACTCGTGTTTTAATACTGGAATTGTACAGGAATCCCAAATTTTATGAATCTCAGGAATACCGGAACACCCGGCGTTTTTGGAAACTGATAGAATATACTGTGGAGGCCGGACAACAGAGCGGCCATTTCCGTAAGGATTTCCAAATCAGCTATTACCTCCATCTTGTTCAAGGGGCATTCGAGCATGAGGCGCTAGCTCGCATGATGCTATCCAAAAAACAACCCACCATAGGTAGCACGGAACGTATGATCAACCTTCTGCTCAGAGCTATAAAGGCTTGATCTTACCGGTTGGAAACCCGGCATGGTTTCCCTGTCAGAAGGAGTTTCGCAATTACGAAAGGATCTGACAACGCAGGTTAAACGCCTTATCGAAGACATTTCCTGGGCTCAACATCCAGTAGCGACTGGCAAAGTTAAACAGGGGGTGACATCAAGAATTTGGGTTGTATAACTGAAACCCTTAGGGGCAGAAAATTTTCATGCCTGGTTTTGCCGAATCCCAACTCGATTTTGGCCGCCCTCTGTAGCGACTATCTGAAGATATTAATGATTTTGGTCAGTCGCGAGAACGGCCCCACCCTAATCAAAATTCCTGACATACTGTTGCCTGTTGTCCGATTCGGGCCCTATTTTTGGCTTTCGGGTACAATACCAGCTTCTTCTTCGACATCAAGAGCTATGCTCAGCCAGTCATACCCCTCTCTCCCCTTGGCTAGCGAAGCGGTGAATCTGTCCTGCAGGACGCTTGCGAACCGCATGGGGGTCCGACATTCCTTCGCCGCTGATGAAACAAGATTCATGTCTTTTGCGCCCAAAGCCAATTTGAAAAGAGGTTTATAAAATTGGCGCTCGATAATCGCCTTGCCATAGTTCTTGTGAAGTGGACTGGCAAACAGGGTTTCGGTGACCATCGAGAAAAACTGGTTGACATCTACGCCATTTTTCCTGGCAAAAGTAAAAGCCTCTGCCATAGACTCAATTGCAGACGCAATGAGAAAGTTGAAAGCGAGTTTTGCCGAATTCGCCATCTCTGGTTCGTCTCCCAATATGAAGGTCCCACCGCCAATGGACTCAAGGACAGGACGCGCTCTTTCAAGTTGATCCGATTGTCCAGCCATGATGTAAAATTGCCTTTTGTTTTCAACAGCATCAGGGCGCCCCATTACGGTAGCCACGCAGTAGTTCCCTCCCAGAGTCTTGTGGCGCTCGTGGACAGTCCTTGAGTCCATTGGCGGTGG
>JAMCYH010000068.1:14687-17205 GCA_023474025.1 Deltaproteobacteria bacterium | reverse complement strand
GTAGCAACCAATGCCTATACCGGCGCCGGGTTTGAGGTTTTTCCGTTTTTCGTTCCAACCACTCATTTCGGCGACGGCCTTGATTGATTCTATGAAGCCACAACTCGAAATAGTTGCCATCAGGGTAACCCTACTTCCCCATGAGCCCAAATCAGCCTGAGGTGTCATGGAGGTATCGGCGGAAGTGATTTTGATGTCCTCCATCTTCAGACCCAGTTCTTCGGCAAGGATCTGTTTTAAAACTGTGTCAGAACCCTGTCCGATGTCTGACGCCATAGTCAAAAGATGTGCCGTTCCATCGGAAAAAACCCTCACCTCAGCCGCAGAAAATGGATATTGGGTGTTGAACCAGTTAAAAACTCCTCCAGAGATAAAACTGTAGCAACCAATGCCTATAACCGGCGCCGGGTTTGAGGTTTTCCGTTTTTCGTTCCAACCACTCATTTCGGCGACGGCCTTGATTGATTCTATGAAGCCACAACTCGAAATAGTTGCCACATCGGGAATCTTGTCACCGCTAACCTGAGCGTTTTTCAGTCGAATATCAACTGGATCGATTCCAAGCTCTTCGGCGGCTATGTTCATCTGAATCTCAGTTGCGTAAAGTGATTGAGGCGCGCCAAATCCCCGCATTGCGCTAGCAGGCGGCTTATTTGTATACACGTGTTCCCCGTGGAATCTGTAGTTCGGGTAGCGGTATAGCATAGCGCCAAAATTGCCGCACAGGAAAGTCGCCGTAGGCCCCATGGCATTATAGGCTCCGCCGTCGAGTTGAATCCGCAGGTCTTTGGCAATTAGTGTTCCGTCCTTTTTGAACCCCACCTTAGAATGAATTTTCATGGGGTGTCTTCGTCTGCCGGTAAGAAATTCCTCTTCCCTGGTAAGGGTGAATTTTACAGGTTTTCCTGTTTTTCTTGCGATGAAGGCGGCGCAAAATTCCCAGGCTCGCAATTCCATTTTGCCGCCGAATCCACCACCAACGAATGGTTTGATGACCCTGATGTCATTCTCTCTCATGTTAAGCGTTGAGGCCAACAAACACTGAATAATGTAAGGAACTTGAGTCGATGTCCAAAGTGTGATCCGGCCGTCTGGATCAACCTGAGCCAGCGCGGAACAGGGCTCAAGATAGGCGTGACTCACGGCCTGCATCGTAAAAGTATCTTCCCGTACATAATCCGCCTCTGCGAATCCCTTATCAATGTCCCCGTATTTGATTTTCCGGTTGACGCTAACATTAGTGGGACAATAATCGTGTATGGCGCAAGTAATGGCTAACAGGGGCTCCGGGTAACATTGAGGAATCAACATCAAAAACTGCAGGCAATTCCTCGTATTCCACTTTGATAAGCTCTGCAGCCTCTTCGGCCGTATCATTGTCTATAGCTGCCACAGCGGCTATCTCGTCGCCAATGAACCTGACCTTATCAATGGCCAAGGGGTATTCATCCTGAGTCTCAGGGAACAACCGCCAGTTACCATATTTGACTTTTGGAGTATCTTCTCCGGTAATGACGCATTTAACCCCTGGTAGAGAAACTGCGCGGCTGATGTCGATGTTTTTAATACGCGCGTGGGCCAACGGGCTCCTTAGTATCTTCCCGTAAAGCATTCCCGGTAGTTTCATGTCATCGGTATATATAGCGGTCCCTCTTGCCTTGGCTTCGGCGTCTGTCCGTGGGACATCTGTTCCCACCATGTTGAATCGTTTCATAACCATTCCTTATCAGTTTAGGCTAATTTTTGACTGCTCGTTCATGGGCTTCTTCAACAGCTCTATAAGTTAGGATGGCCACCATTTTTTTCCGATAGTCGGCGCTTGCTCTAACATCAGTAATTGGCTTCGCTTCTTCGGCTGCCTGCAAAGCTACCTTTTGGACAAGCTCCTGAGACAATTTTTGCCCGTGTAGGAGACCCTCAGCGCCAACTGCCCGCATGGGGACGGGAGCGACAGCGCCAAGCGCAATTCTGACCTCTGCGCAGGTTTCTTCATGGAGCGCAACCATAGCCCCAACACATACCGCTGCAATGTCCACTCCGCATCTGGCAGATATTCTTTTATATGCAGCCCCAGACTTCGGGGCCGGAAGTGGCACGAACACGGATGTCATAATCTCGCCACTATCCATTACTGTTAATCCAGGTCCTTTAAAGAATTCGTCCAGCGGTATACGCCTGTGTCCCTCCAGATTTTGCAGGTTCACTTCTGCCCGCATGGCCATGAGAGGAGGGGCGTTCTCGGCGGAAGGAGCAGCATTGCAAAGGTTCCCGACTACAGTTCCCATGTTGCGGACCTGAACGTTAGCCATTACTTGCGCCGCATGGGCAAGAGCGGGATAATATTTCAGGACATGAGGACTTACCGCCACTTCAGCTATCCTGGCATTGGCGCCTATGGTCAAACCTTTTTCTGGATGAAAACTAATGCCGTTGAGCTCTTCGATCCCTTGCAAACCGACTACCACCTTTGGATTCAGCCTGCCGTTCCGCATCTTTACCAGGACATCCGTTCCCCCAG
>JAMCYH010000068.1:0-14677 GCA_023474025.1 Deltaproteobacteria bacterium | reverse complement strand
TGGCAAGAGTGTTACTACTGTGGAAGGCCTTGCTCCATCAGGGGAATCACTTCACCCCAGCCAATAAATGTGCGTCTTTTCCATTTTGATTCAGCAGATTAAATGCGTCTTCGAGGGATTTTGGCTCAAAGTATTCAAATTTGGGCAATCTCATGACTCTTCCTTTTCAGGCCCATTTTCAGCCTTCTTTTTTGCGGCCAGGGAAATGGCCTCTACAATCTGGTTGTACCCTGTGCACCGGCACAAATTTCCTGAAAGGGCAGACCTGATTTCATTCTCGGTAGGAGCGCCGTTATGATTCAACAGGTGCAAAGCCGACATCTCCATGCCCGCGGTGCAAAAGCCGCATTGAATAGCGCCAGTCTGGATAAACGCCTCCTGGATGGGGTGAAGTGATTCCCCTGATGGAGCAAGGCCTTCCACAGTAGTAACACTCTTGCCATTGACTGTTACCGCAAGGGTCAGGCATGAACTGACTGTGCGACCATCCACCATGACAGTGCAGGCCCCGCAATCACCAGTGCCACAACCGAGTTTGGTTCCCGTCAAATTAAGATCTTCCCGTAGAACTTCATTGAGTGTACGCCAAGGATCTACCGCCAGTGAATATTCATCATCGTTCACTCTGAAGTTGATGTGGTGTTTCATGTCCGTTTAACCTCAATATTAAATCTTGATAGGCGTCTGCTTTCAAAGGGTAGAAGTAATCACCATCCTCTGTATTTCGTTGGCGCCTTCATAAATCTGGGTGATTTTTGCGTCACGCATAAACCTTTCTACAGGATATTCAGTCATATATCCATAGCCACCAAGTATCTGAACAGCTTCTGTAGTTACCCACATGGCGACATCAGAACAGAACGCCTTTGACATTGACGAATACCTTATTACCTCTGGAGCGAGCCTGGAAAGATCCCTTTTCGCGTGAGCCTGCAAAAGATCGCATGTTCGAAAAAGAAGCGTCCTGGCCGCAGCTATTTTCATGGCCATGTCCGCGAGTTTTACACCGACGGCCTGATGCTTTATGATGGGTTTACCGAATGATTCCCTTTCCTTGGCGTATTGGGTAGCGTATTCAAAAGCTCCCTGGGCAATACCAACGGCTTGCGCTGCAACAGCCGGTCTGGTGAAATCCAGGGTTTTCATCATTATGTGAAAACCATCGCCCTCATTACCCAACCTGTTTTCAACAGGTATTTCCACGTTGTCGAAAATCAGCTCACGAGTATCAGAAGACCTGATCCCCATTTTGCTTTCTTTCTTGCCGACCGTAAAACCCGGCCATCCCTTTTCGATGACAAAAACGCTTGCCGCCCTATGGGACTTCTCTTCCGGATTGGTAACAGCGTAAACGGTCAGAATGTCAGCTACTCCTCCATTGGTGATAAATACCTTCGAACCATTCAGGATGTATTTATCACCCTTGCGAACAGCTCTTGTTTTAAGGGCGGCGACATCCGATCCACCCCTTGATTCCGTAAGAGCGAAAGCGGCCAATTTTTCGCCGGAAGAGAGAGGCTCGAGATATTTCCCTTTTTGAGCATTACTGCCAGCAAGAATTATAGGTAAACTTCCCAGTTCCTGGGTAGAAGGCATCATCGCTGTGGCGGCGTCGACTTTCGCAAATTCCTCTATAACAATACACAAAGAAAGAAGGCCAGCTTCCATACCCCCGTATTCAGCGGGAAAATCAATCCCCATTAAACCGTTTTCCTTCATAATCTCCAGCATGTCATACGGAAATTCGCCGTCAATATCTCTTTGGGCAGCCCCTGGAGCAATCTTCTCCCGGGCCAACCTTCTCACAGTTTGCTGCAACATCTTTTCTTCTTCAGTGAAACCGAAGCGTTCCATGGTCTCCATTTGATCCTGCTCTCGTGTGAAATAACGCCCACTGGCGGTTTCTTGGGTTTACTCCATCTTTTCGCCTGAAAACTGTCTTTTGATCTCCCTCTTCAAAATCTTGCCGGCAGCGTTCCTGGGCAGTTCTTCGACAATCACAAACTGCTTGGGGACCTTGAAAGAGGCGAGACGCGCTTTTAGATAAGCTTTTAACTCCTCGGGAGTTGTGTTGTGATCAGGGTTGAGTGTTACGAACGCGGATACACGTTCGCCCCATTCCCTGTCAGGAAGTCCCACCACGGCGCAGTCCTGCACGTCGGGTCTGGCGAACAGGACTTCTTCTATCTCCCGGGGGTAAACGTTTTCACCACCCGTAATAATCATGTCTTTCAGACGATCAACTATAAAAAGGTAACCTCGATCATCAATTACACCGACATCACCGGAACGAAACCATTCCTGGTCCCAGAATGAGCGTTGAGTATCAGCAGGATTGTTAAGGTAACCTTCCATGATGTTACGCCCACGAATACATATCTCTCCCTCGCAATCAAGAGGTAGAACATTTCCCTTCGAGTCACGCGTCTGAATTTCCACACCGGGAACCCCAGTGCCAACAGACCCAATCATGTGCTCGAAGTAGTGATTATAAGTTACTGCGGAAGCTGATTCCGTCATCCCATAGCCTTCGTATATTGTAAGGTTCGTCTGCTCTTTCCATTGACGAACTGTTTCTGCGGACATGCTGGCCGCGGCTGAAAAACAATAACTTACATTTCCCAGCTTTTCCTTCAATCGGGTGACGTTCATCAAACGGGTATAAATCGTGGGCACTCCATAAAGCTTGGTTACTCTACCCGAAGCTGTCCGATCGAGGAACAGTTCCATGTCAAATGATGGAAGTAACTCCAGGCAGCCGCAACTGAAGATTGTCGCGTTCATGATGTGTATTTGCCCGAAAACGTGGTTTAGAGGCAAACAGCACAATGCTCGATCGTGTTGGGTTGATCGCTCGGAGTAGGCCACATTGTGACTGCTGACGTTGATGTTCTCATGAGTCAGCATTACACCTTTAGGAACACCAGTGGTGCCTCCGGTATAAAGTATGGCGGCAGTGTCATTACGACTTCTTTCCACGGGCCTGAAATCATTTGTCCCAAGTTCCATGATTCCGTTCAGGGAGATAGCGCCATTTGGGGAAACAACTTTCTCAATACCAGCCTTCTGCCGGAAGCTTTCGAAGTCCTGAAATTTCTCATCCATGGTAAATATCAAACGGGGTTTCGCGTGAGTAGACAAGAGTTCGAGTTCATCGCTGGAAAGAGAACTGGAAAACGTGACCGCTACAGCGCCCGCCCTGATAGCGCCAAAATAGAACGTAAGCCAGTCCGCGGAATTTGGGGCGCAAAGGCCGACCAAGTCGCCGGGTTTAATACCCAAAGCGATTAATCCGGTGGCAACACGACAGGATTGCTGTTTTAGGGCTTGATACGAAATTTCCTGGCCATTTTCGCAAACGACTGGACGATCAGGAAAGAAGATAGCGGCCCTGTCAAGGTTATTGGCGATGTTCATGATAGGTCCCTGATGGAATAACGCGTCTGGGAGTTGAGATTGGTTTAATTGTCTAACTTTTAAATTTGAAAAATAATTGAGTCAAGAAATAATTATACTTTGGTGAAATTTTCTGTTTAAAAACAAATAACTTTTCAGTAAAATCGTGAAAAAGGCCAACATGAATAAATTCAAACCAATCAAACAAACCAGGGTCTCCGAAGAAGTTATTGAACAAATAAAACAGTCCATACTTGTTGGAGACTTTAAAGCCGGAGACAAACTGCCTACCGAACGTGAACTCGTGGAAGAATTTCAGGTAAGCAGAGTCGCCATTCGTGAAGCCCTGAGATCATTGGAGAACGCGGGTTTTGTTGTCACACGGCAGGGCGCAAGCGGTGGAACCTATGTAATAGACCTTTCGTTTGACAAACTTACAGGCGCTTTTCTGGACCTGTTTCTTGCAAACAAAATTTCGATCCCGGAATTGTTCCACGTCAGGGTCCTTATCGAACCTGAGGTTGCTCGTTTGGCCGCAACGAGGATTACTACAGAATCGGCCAACAAACTTGAGGACATACTCAGGAAAGAAGAATTGCCAGTAAAATCTCTCTCAGAGGACATTGATATCAAAACTATGGCGCACTTTTTTCTCGCAGAAATTTGTGGGAATCGCTTTTTGGAAGCTCTTGTAAAATCTTTGATGCGAGTTACCAGAAGTGTCATTGAGGCGGTAAACCCAAACACCTTATCCATGCACCCTGCAGGTATGCACCGTCCCATAGTCGAAGCCGTAATTGCTGGAAAACCGGATGAATCCGCGGAAGCCATGAGAAAACATGCGCTGGAATTTGGCGGGACCATGATTGAAATGGAAAAAACGCTTCGTATAGGCTAGGGACACTAGTTCAAGCACCTTCAATCCCGATTCATGACGCCAGTCTGAAACCACTTTTACACACAAACAAGAATCAGGTTGACAACCAGGCATACGTTGAACTGAATAGCTTTTCTCGTTGGTTCAGGTATAAAAAACCAATTGACAGATGTTCCATAACTCCCTAATCTAAGACTATCATGGGTTTATTGTACGCATAATCGTTTTTCATTCGTTCACTTTGCGTATCCTCACACATTGAGGATTCCGGCACGCTCTCCTTCTCGAAAGTCCAGCGAGGGAAGCCATGAAATGTCGGAAATGCCAATTCGAAAATCCAGCGAGCATTAAATTCTGTGGGGAATGCGGCGCCGAACTCACGTTGATCTGCCCTGGTTGCTCCGCCGACAATCCCCCACAGTTCAAATTTTGCGGACAATGTGGTCGCCGTTTAGCCCCCTCGGCGCACATCCATTCTCAACGAGATCTGTCTTTTGATGAAAAACTGGCAAAGATTCAACATTACCTACCAAACGGCCTCGCGGAAAAGATCCTGTCGCAAAAAGACCGAATAGAGGGGGAGCGGCGACACGTCACTATCATGTTCGTTGATATGAAGGGCTTCACGCCCCTGACCGAGAAGCTTGGCCCGGAAGAGACTTTTTCTCTCATGGATCAGGTCTTCGAAATCCTGATTCAAAAAGTTCGGGATTACGAAGGTACTGTCAGTGAACTCCGGGGCGATGGGGTTTTGGCCTTCTATGGAGCGCCGATAGCCCTGGAGGACGCTCCCCAGCGGGCAATCCGCTCAGCTCTGGCAATTCACCGTGAGATGACCAGGTTCAGTGAAAGGATGAAAGATCAGGAGGGAATTCCTCCCATATTGTTGAGAATTGGCATCAATACCGGCCCCGTGGTCGTAGGCGCTCTTGGAAACGATCTCCAAGTCCAGTTCACAGCAGTCGGCGACACGATCAATATGGCCGCCAGGATGGAACAATTGGCGGAACCCGGCACGACCTACGTCACGGAAGATACGTTCAATCTTACAGAAGGTCTCTTTCGCTTTGAGGCGCTAGGGGAAAAAAGCGTTAAGGGCAAAGAAAAGCCAATGAAGGTCTACCAGGTGATTGCGCCAAGCACCCGAAGATCCAGGTTCGATGTTAGCGCAGAACGGGGACTGAGTCGTTTCATTGGTAGGGAAAGAGAGCTTGAACTTCTTATAGGCGCTTTTGAGACAGCCAGGTCGGGTAGAGGTCAGGCGGTCTCGATAATGGGTGAAGCCGGGGTTGGAAAGTCCAGGCTTTTGTACGAGTTTAGAAAGGCCGTGGCCAACGAAGACATTTTATTCCTGGAGGGAACTTTCCTACGGACGAAGGGTCGCATATCACCCCATCATAGACATGCTCAAGTCGAACTACCGGATCGAGGACTCAGACCCTGATTGGGACATCATTCAGAAAGTTAAAATCGGATTAACACTTGTGGACGCTGATGAAGTCTCCACGCTCCCTTACCTGCTTGAGTTGCTGTCCGTGAAGGATAGTGGCCTCGACAGGATCTCTATGAGCCCCGAAGCGAAGAAGGACAGGATTATTAAGGCGCTCCAGCGGATAGTCCTTAAGGGCTCAGAAAAAAGACCTTTGGTTTTGGCCTTTGAAGACCTGCACTGGATAGACAGGAGTTCAGAGGACGCTGTCAAGCGTCTTCTGGACAGCATACCAGGCTCCAGGGTATTGATGATATTTACGTACCGCCCGGAATTTGTTCCTTCGTGGGGCGGTAAATCCTTCCATAGCCAGGTCACTCTAAACCGCCTCTCCAATCGTGAAACCCTGGAATTGGTAGCCTACTTGCTGGATAGCGACAATATCGCGCCTGATATTCAGGAACTAATACTGGCCAAGACGGAGGGGGTCCCCTTTTTCATCGAGGAACTCGTGCGATCGCTTAAGGATATGGGAATCATAAAGCAAACGAACGACGAGTATCATTTAGCCAAAGACATTGATCTGGTAGCCATTCCGTCCACGATCCAGGACGTGATTATGGCCCGAGTAGATTCCCTGCCGGAAGGCGCTAAGGATGTGCTTCAAGCCGGATCTGCGATAGAGAGGGAATTTGGCTACGAGCTGATAAAGGCAGTTACGGGTCTTCCAGAACAGGAATTGCTTCACCATCTCTCTGTCATCAAGGACGCGGAGCTTCTCTACGAGCGGGGAGTATTTCCCCATTCAAGCTGCGTCTTCAAACACGCTATCACCCGTGAGGTCGTCTACAGCTCGATACTGGCTAAACGAAAAAAACTGTTTCATGAAACGATCGGTGAAACCATCGAGGAACTCTACAGAGACAATATCAGTGATCATTATGGAGCTTTGGTGGAGCACTTTCTCGCGAGTGAAAGTTACGACAAAGCAGCCGAATATGCCCAACTAGCCAGCAAGAAGGCCCTTAAGACGGCTTCCATGAATGATGCGATCTCATTCACCAGGAAACGTATCGCATGCCTGGAAAAGTTGCCCGGAACCGAGGAGCTGCTTACAAGGATCATAGACTCCAGGACGCTTCTCGGTTTGTACACCGTGCAAATGCAGCGGTTTTCAGATGCCAGAATGGTCATTGATCCGATAATGCGTGCCGCAGAGGAAAGAAATTACAAGAGGAGGCTTTGTCAGATCTATACCATAATAGGGGCTCATGAATCTTACGTCAGGGAGGATATACCGAAAGCGAGGGAATTTCTGTCCAGGTCGCTAGAACTCGCAAATGAATCAGGGGACATGCTTTCTTTAGTCCTGGCAAGCTGGAACCTATCGGTTGCGCTCACCTTTAACTGTGACTTCGAAGAAGCGATTACTCATGCCAGACGGGTCACAGACATAAATATCATGGGAAAAAATGTGTGGAGCCTGTCAGTGGCGAAAAGCCTGGAAAGCCTCATCACTAGCCACCGAGGGGATGCGGAGATGAGCCGTCTCACCGGTGAAGAAGCTGTGAAGCTGGCAGAGGAAAGCGGAGACATATTTTCAAGTTCCCAGGCTTACGCCTCTGGTGGTAGTGGCTGCTACTGCAAGGGGTTTTTCCTCGAGGCGCTTGGATATTTGGTGAAAGGGGCCGATCTTTGCGAAAGAATAGATTTACCGGCAATAGGCGCCTGGGCAAGGTGGAATTTAGGTGAGGTCCATGTTGAATTAGGAGATTACGAGAGCGCCAAGAGTCACTATCGAAGAGCAGCAGACGTGCTTGAAAAGAACCGTCTGCTTCCCTCGTGGATGAATTTCATGGGAACAGGTTTGGCAAAAGCAAAGGTCATGAACCGTGAGAAAGACATCGATCTGGAACTCTTATATTCCTATACAAGATCGAACAAGTTAAATGTGTGCGAAGGGTGGCTTCGCAGGTATCTTGGGGAGATCCTCCTCAATATTGACAGTGACCACACGTCAGAAGCCAAACATTGGATCGAACAAGCTATCGAGGTACACCAACAAAACGGCATGAGGTTTTATCTTGGCAGGGATTATGCCGTGTACGCGGAGCTATTTAAACGGAAAGGTAATAAAAAAGAGGCCAAAGAGCAACTGGGCAAGGCGATAGACGTCTATAAGCAATGCGGCGCTGATGGATGGGTCGATAAGGCTAAAGAAGAGCTGGCCAAACTCTCCTGACACGTAACGGGACTTTCGGCCAAAGCTGGAATTATGAAGTGTCCAAAGCGCCAGACTGAACTGCCTAAGGTAGCACAGGAAAAGAGCGGTCGAAATGTTAGGGTGTGATCTTGAAGTGGCGATATTCGCATACCTCGGGGCAAGCAGGGCAGGCTGGTCAGCTATCAAATATAGTGGGAGCGAGGCAAGACGCAACTTGAGAGACTGATCATTGCGTCAGAGATTATTACTAAATGTCTGGCATAGTCTGAGACCTTACCATTCCGAAGAATTAACAAACGGAGGTGTCCCATGAGCGACGTGTACAAACGCCTTGCTACAAAGTTGGATCAATTGCCAAATGGTTTTCCTGAAACCGATACCGGGGTGGAACTAAAGATTCTCCAAAAGATATTCGCTCCGGAAGAAGCTGAAATGGCGTTGAAACTTAAACCCATCCCGGAAACCGCAGAGGTCATTGCTAAACGTCTGGACATGCCATTGGCGGAGATTGAGTCCATCCTCGACAACATGGCCAGGAAGGGCCAAATAATGTCCGAGAAAAAGAATGCCCGGCAGGTTTACACGTTGGTTCCTTTTATACTCGGAATTTGGGAGCTTCAGGTCAACCGCCTTGATAAAGAGCTTTCAGATCTTCATGCCCAGTACAGTCCGGTCTTCGGTTTTTCGTTTGGTAACTTTGCGCCTGGTTTTTTTCGGGTAGTGCCGATAAACGTTCCAATTACTGCTGAACAACAGATCCTACCATACGAAAATGCCCGGCAAATGCTTGAGAGCGCCAAGACTTTCCAGGTTGCGGAATGCATCTGCCGAAAGGACAGTGCGTTGAAGGGAGCGCCTTGCAAGCACACCCTGGAAACCTGTCTCACTTTTTCAAATGAAGAGAACGCGTTCGATAAGTACCCGCTTGGCCGGATGATATCGAAGCAAGAAGCTTTTGACTTATTGGCGAAAACGGAAGAAGAGGGGCTGGTTCATCAAACCTACAATACAAAATCGGACCACTTTTTCATCTGCAACTGCTGTTCGTGCTGTTGCCCCGTTTTAGCCGCAACAAAGAATTTCGGTCTGCCCTATCTAATGGCCAAAAGCCATTTTGTAGCAGCCATTAACCAGGAAACCTGTGAGGCATGCGGCGCTTGCGCAGAAGAACGATGTCCTATGGAAGCCATCACTAAAGACAATGGTGGGTACATTGTTAAGCCAGAGCGCTGCATCGGATGTGGAGTCTGTACGACGGCATGCCCCACGGACTCAATAACCTTGATTCGCAAGCCCGCGAGCCAGTGCGACGAGCCGCCGGAGAATCTTACGGACTGGTATTTCAAGCGCGCAGCGAGCCGCGGGATAAAGATGATCGACGAGTAGGATTCGTTGCTGAACCTGAGCCATGGGATAGACGTAAGAGGCGCCGTGAAAAAGGCTTCGAAATTCTTCCAGGAAATGGGTTTGAATCACGATCAGGGTCACACCGAGATCCCCTTGTTAATGCGTTATCGCCAACAGGAACGACACGATGAAATGCCCGGAATGTGGCAAAGCGAATCCACCAGGGAGCAAGTACTGTAACCAGTGCGGAGCCGGCCTGCAAGGCCCTTGCCGCGACATTGAACCCCACACTGAAAAAACAACCCCATGTCTCACCCCGGAAGCCGAGCGTAAACACGTCACCGCCCTTTTTTCTGATCTGACCGGCTACACGTCTATGGCCGAAAAACTCGACCCCGAACAGGTCAAGGAGATCACCGGCCGTATCTTCACTGGGATTAAAAAGATAGTAGCCAAGTACGAGGGCTTCATCGAACGGGTCATGGGTGACGGGGTACTCGCTTTCTTTGGTGTCCCCCACTCCCACGAGGACGACCCGATCCGCTCCATCCAGGCCGCTCTTGAGATACATAACCTGGTTAAAGCCCTGAACCCTGAGTACGAGGGACTCGTGGGAGCGCCACTAACGATGCATAGCGGTATCAACACAGGACTCGTGGTGACCGCGGACGTGGACCCGGAAAAGGGCACGCACGGAGTAGCGGGCGACGCCGTCAATGTCGCCTCTCGCCTCAGCGGTCTGGCTAGCCCCGGTGAAATACTAGTTAGTGAGGAGACGGTTCGGAGGACCAAGGACCGTTTCGTGTTTCAGGATCTTGGGATGAAGAGGGTAAAGGGCAAGACCGATCCTATCGATGTGTTCAATGTTATCTCAGTCAAAGCTTCAACGCAGGTAATCCCCACTGGTCGTCATGTTTCGTCCGAGATGGTGGGAAGAGACAGAGAACTGGACAGGCTCGAGCTGCAGGTAATGAAGGTCATCAATGGAGAGGGATCGGTCGTCAATGTTGTAGGTGAAGCTGGGATTGGGAAATCCCGCCTCATTGCGGAATTGAAGAAAAGCTCGGTGATGAGAAAGGTCACCCTTCTTGAAGGCCGTGCCATATCCATTGGAAAGAACCTGAGTTTTCATCCAATCATTGATCTTCTTAAACAGTGGGCGGGGATAGCCGAGGATGACTCTGAGAACAAGGCGTTCGATAAACTGGAACGCGCAATCAGGAGGATCCATCCTGAACATGTCAGTGAAATTCTTCCATTCCTGGCCACGCTCATGGGGATCAAACTCAGGGGAAAACACGCTGAGCGTTTAAAGGAAATAGCGGGAGAGTCCCTGGAAAAACTGATATTCCATAATGTCCGGGAGTTAACCATCAAGGGGAGTGAACTAAGGCCAACCGTAATGGTTATGGAGGACCTGCACTGGGCTGACGAGACTTCCCTCGGTCTACTTGAGTCGCTGTATCCTCTGGCCGAAAAACATCGGATCCTCTTCATCAATGTGTTCCGGCCCGGATACTGGAAGTCGAAAGACAGCACATCGGGGAAAATCAGTGGCCTTTCCCCGAATCACTTTGTTGAAATCGCCATTGAGCCGCTCGATAAGGAGTCAAGCGAAGCCCTTATTGGGAACTTGCTCGACATAAAAGGGCTTCCGTATTCTTTAAGTGAACAGATCAGTGCGCGGACCGGGGGGAATCCGTTCTTCATAGAAGAAGTGGTGCGTTCGCTGATCGATGATGGCGCTATCGTACAAAAAGACGGGTCTTTCGAAGTTACCGACAAAATCGACTCTGTAGTCATTCCACCTACGATTGATGATGTTCTTATGGCGAGGCTAGACCGACTGGAAGAGCGGACCCGTGAACTGGTAAAGGTCGCCTCGGTCATAGGCAGGACCTTTTTTGATCGCATCATCAAGGATGTGGCAACCTCCATTGACGACATTGACGGCAGACTTGCATATCTCAAAGACCTCCAGCTCATTCGGGATCGGACCAGAATGGAGGAAGTGGAATATCTATTCAAACACGCCCTAGCACAAGAGGTTGCTTATGAATCAACTCTCATTCAGCAACGCAAGGCGCTTCATCTCAAAGTGGCCCAGTCCATAGAGAAGCTGTTCCAGGACCGTTTACACGAGTTTTACGGCATGCTCGCGTATCACTATAGCCAAGCCGAAAACTTTGAGAAAGCTGAAGATTACATGGTGAAGGCAGGCGAGGAGGCATTAAGGTCGTCGGCGTCCAGTGAGGCCATTAACTATTTTCAACAAGCGTTACAGATTTATATTGGGAAAAACGTGGGCGCAGCGAATCCGGAAATACTTGCAGTTTTCGAGAAGAATATTGCGTTAGCTTACTTTAATAAAGGTAAGTATCAGAATGCGCTACATTACTTTGACATGGTTTTCCAGAGATGGGGAAGGCGTTTACCAAAGACCAAACCTGGCATTATAGCCAAACTGGCATATGATTTTTTGATCGTACTACTGAGGCTCTATTTACCGTCAATAACCCAGAAGAGAATTCCAGATCAACATGTAAATGAGTTTTTGCGTCTGGCGTTAGCAAGAGGTTCCGTCTTGGCCTTTGCCAATCCGCTGCAAGGTTTTACTGAAATGGTCGGTGAGTATAGAGAAACTCTCAGGTATGATTTGGCAAGGCTGGATACTGCTGCGGCCTTCCATTTGCATGCCAGTGCGGGGTTTTCGCTCGTGGGTTTGTTAGGGATGGCCGACAAGATGCTGGTCCAGGCGCGAAAACTTGTTGATAAAGAGAAAATCGTGGATGTCATCTATTATCAGATGGTGACCAGCATGCACAATTACGTCGCAGGCAAATGGGCTGAAATTCCTGAATACGACAAAGAATTGTTTGATGCAGGAATCGATAATGGCCTGTTCTTTCAGGTCACGTTTTACTTATACTGGTACTGCTCATTTCAAATATATCAGGGAAAATTCTGTGAGGTTAATGAATTACTGGCAAATCTGGCTCATCTCTGGAAAAGATACGAATATGACTGGGCCGGGGCGGGTTATTATCGATTAGTTGTGGAGTTCCGTGTCACTCGCCGGCATTTGTGGGAAGCTCAGTCTGAAGCCAACAACTTGGTAGGATTGTGGGTCGAGAGAGGACTTTCAGGTGGCCAGTTGGCCGCTGTCGGATGGAAAGCGGTGGTCGAAGTATTTGTAAAAGATATCATGGGAGCAAAGGATTCCCTGGGACACGCACACAAGATTAGACGCAAACAAGTCTTCTGGAGCCATTGGCATCTGAGTAGCGGTGTACTCGCGCAATTCATGCTTGACCTCCAAATGTTGGAAGACGCTATCGGCGGCGAGTCCAGATCGCTTATTTCAAAATATTCGAAAACTGCACTCAAAAGTGGCAAAGAAGCGATAAGAAACTCCGCCAAATTTGCAGCCCACCGCACGTGGAACTATCATATGATGGGACGGTACTACTGGTTAGTCGGTAAACAGAAAAGGGCTTTCCAATGGTTCGACAGGTCTATCAAAGAGGGTGAACGACTCGGCGCACGCCCTGATCTTTCGCGTACGTATATGGAAGTTGGGCGGCGCTTGCTGGAGCCCAAGAGCAAATACAAAGAACTCAACGGTATCAGCGCAACGGCGTACCTGGAGAAAGCCGAAACAATGTTCAAGGAAATGGACCTCGAATGGGATCTGCAGGAGTTGGAGAAAGGGAGACAAAGTCTGTGACCAAACACGAAGACATCCGGTTAGTTAAGGCGCCATCTCCAATGGGAACGAAACGATGAAATGCCGGAAATGTGGTCACGACATTGGTGAAGTATCTCAAACGGATATTAATTTTCTGGTTGAATTCGAACCCTGTCACTATCCTGTCCTTCTGGAACTGCGCGGGATGGGAACTGTCTGAAATGTTTGACCAAATGAAGATAGATCTTAAGACAGCCGAGGATCTTGACACATATTTCAGAAACTAAGTCAATAGATTCCCTAAGCTCTTAATAATAGAAATGCGTAACCAACTGATTCACGCATATTTTGACATAAATCTGGACATTTTCTGGCGGACTGTCACGATTGACTTTCCTCTAATCAGAGAACAATTGCACAGTATTCCGGGAGCTTTGATCGAGTAACAAGACTCCTCATTAGTGAGGCGGAGAGGAAACACTTCAGGGTCCTTTTTGCCAGATTAATTTCTTGGGCTTAGCTAAATTGAATGGTTGAGGAATATTTTACTCTGGTTTTGTAGAGGATCGGGCCGTTAGGGAGGTTTTTGGTCAATCTTACCACCAGCAACATAATTTAGTAACAAATCTGGAGGCAAAAACAATGTTAAAGGAATTCAAGGAGTTCGCCGTTAAAGGGAATGTCATTGACATGGCTGTGGGGATCATAATAGGAGTGGCCTTTGGCAAAATAATAAGCTCATTTGTCAACGACATATTAATGCCGCCAATAGGACTCCTGATTGGAAGCGTGGACTTTTCGGGTCTTTTCCTTAACTTGTCCGGTAAACCGTATCAAAGTCTTGCGGCTGCAAAGGAAGCGGGCGCAGCTACGATAAATTACGGTATCTTTTTGAACACTGTCATAGACTTTGTGATTGTGGCATTTGCGATATTTTTGCTTGTTCGCCAGATTAACAGGCTGAAGCAAGCGCCGGCTGTCTCAACAAAAGATTGTCCCTATTGCTATTCCAAGGTTCCTCTGAAGGCCACTAGATGCCCCAATTGTACGTCTGAACTAAAATTGGCCTAAAGGTGTACGATTCATGGACATCCTTTCAATATAGCGATACAGGCGGATACCTATGAATCGAGAGATCCAGATACGACTAAAATGGATTCGGCTTTACGAACAGACTATATTGTGATTCTCGAAAATAATAGCGAAAAGAACGCGATTTCTTGATCAAGATGTGACTTTCTTATTGCATGTCTCGTAAACGAAACATTCCGAATAAAGAGAACTGCACGCTTTTCCGTTGGCTTCACGACGAAGGTTTTCGGCTGAAAGTCCCCCGTCCCTAGCTCGATGGTCAGGATGAAGAAAAGAGGAAGCTCTTCATAGAGTTGATCAGGAAGTTGCTGGACGATCAGGGCATAGACCTTTGGTTTCTCGACGAGTGTGGCGTCGAAGGAGACCCTCGCCCGCTCATCGACCGACTCACCGACGCTCTCAGACGGTTCCTCAACAGGCAAGATGAAAACACCAAGACTTGCGCCATTCCGGCAGAACTTTAGAGAAAAGCTATAACACCATAGACATTTGAAGTCATCGGTAAGTTCAAGCAGCGAAAGATCTGAATCAAATTCGACTATGAATAATTTCTTGCAAAATTATATTTCTAATGTGAATTTACAATGTAATTCTACATTAGAGAAGTAATAACGCATCAACATC
>JAMCYH010000133.1 GCA_023474025.1 Deltaproteobacteria bacterium | reverse complement strand
TCCTTACGTCATACTTTTCCTTTACCATGGGAACTGGCGCTTCAAACGCAAGAAATTTCCTGATCCCCTTGGCTTCCAATTTTTCAAGCAGTTTAGGATGAATGAGAGAATCGTATGACGTAAGGATCAAAATTGGTCCGGAACCCGTAAAATAGATCCCTGCTTTCATTACACACCATCCTTTCTTTGGTTTGATAACCGGTTGGCCACCACAAAAACTATTTTCATTTGAAAACTTAGACAATCCGGGGGGTAGACGGTTCGTTCACCGAGTTTTGCAGACGAGAAACGTATCCTGGCCTTACTTCCTCCCTATTTTACACCCGTAACAGAGTATGCCGATTAAGAATATTTTTAGGGTCCAGCGATTTCTTGATCCGTTTCATTTACCAGACCACCTCATTCCCAACAGCCATCTCCAGGTATTTGCTCTTGATCTTACCGATGCCATGTTCACCAGCGATGCTCCCTCCCAAGGACACAATTTGCTGGCTCATTTTAAACATGATCTTTTGCGCTGCTTCCAGTTCAGAACGAGTTCGTGGAAGTATGTTGGCGTGCAGGTGACAGTTTCCTATATGCCCGAACACATAAGAAGATTCCTCGGGAAGGTATTGGTCATACATTCTCAATAAATCTCCAAGGTTGTCTGTTGGAACTGAAAAATCAGAGCCTATTTTTGTGAACCCGGGATGTATCCGATCATTGAGCTTTTCCGGGACAGTCTGTCTCAAATTTCGGAATGCTACAGAATGGCCTTTGCGACATCGGATTCGCAGTGAGCGATAACGAGGGCTTCGGCATGGCCCGTAAAGCGGGATTCGTCTCTTAAATAATTTTCGAAATCATGGTCGCGAATATGGAGACCTGACTCGAAACATGTTTTGATGAATGATCCGGACATAGAGAACTCTGGTTTTCCAATTTTAGCGCGACGATGTTTCTGGGTCGACATCCAACATATAGCCGACTCCCTGAACTGTTACAATTAACTTGGGTTCCGAGACGTCATCTTCAATTTTAGCCCTAAGGTGCTGAATATGGACATCTATGGACCGGCTACCGGCATAAAGGTCAGTATCTTTCCAGAGCGCTCTGCGTATGGAATCCCGGGTTAATGCCCTCCTGGCGTTTCTAATCAGGAATAAAAGCAAACCAAATTCTTTGACTGTAAGATTGACTTTAGTCCCATTTTTCCAGACTGCATTTTTACCAGCGTCTATTTTAAGGTTTGCAAATTCAATAATTTCCTCGGGTTCGGGTTTCAGCGAAGACACTCGTCTCAGACAGGCCTTTATTCTCGCAGACAATTCCAAATAATCAAAAGGTTTTACGAGATAGTCATCTGCCCCGCGTTCAAATCCCAAGACCTTGTCAGCAACGCTGTCTCTAGCCGTCAACATAATGATCGAAATTTCAGAACGTTCTCTAATGGTAGCGCATACCTGAATGCCATCGAGATCAGGCAGAGACAGGTCGAGGATTATCAGAGCTATGTCATGGTGTTCCTGAATTAATTGTAGGGCCTCGCGACCTGTCGAAACTGCTTGAACGGAATAGCCATCCAATTCAAGGTTGTCCTTGAGTATTACCAGAATGTCAGGATCATCATCTACTATTAAAACCTTTTTTTTATTCATCTTCCAACCATCGAGGAGCCGTGAAAAGGAATTTGCTGCCCGAACCGATGCGGCTTTCAACCCAAATTTTCCCGCCATGAGCTTCTATCAATGCGCGACATATAGCCAGGCCAATTCCTGATGACCCCTTTTTAATTTTCGAACCTTCGGGTAAAGGGGCCTGATAAAATTTTTGGAAGATGGCTTCCCTGTATTTTTCGTCTATTCCCGGCCCCTGATCCTGGATCGTAATTACTGCTCGGGAATCATCGAGGACTTTTGCGTCAACAGTGATAACCCCGTTGAGAGGCGAAAAACGTATGGCGTTCGCCAACAGGTTTGTGAGTACCTGATAAATTCTGTCCCGATCGACTTTGAGTATCAATTCCTCAGTTTTAAGGGATATTTTTATATGCTTTTCCTGAGCCTGCGCTTCTTCCGCAATGATAGCATCGTTCAGTAGATCTCTTAGAGATGTTCTTGAGAGTTCAAGCTCCAATCGCCCTGCTTCAAGACGGGAATAATCAAGAAGGTCAACGACAAGTTTGATGAGATGTTCGGAATTTCGCTTTATTATCTTCACATATTTTGAGTTTTCACTCGACGTTCTTTCCAGGATATCAACTGCGCCTTTGATATTTGTTAGAGGGGTCCTCAGTTCGTGTGAAATATCAGAAAAAAAATCTGATCTTGCCTTGTTGAGTTGTTCCAGTTCCCTATTAGCTTTCTCCAGGTTTTCCTTTGTCCTATAGAGATCTATTGTAGCGTTTTGTATGCCTTTCTCAAGCTGTTCATGTTCTTCTTTAAGCTTGGCGTCGATCAAATAGCAGAAATCTGAAATTTCTTTAAGTTCATCTCCCTTATCACTGAGGTTTTGTGGAGAATTGTCGAGATTAATCCGGTTTATTGAAGATTTGATGTCTCGTATTCGACTAAACAGCAGTGACCTGGTAGAGATGAACAATAGCCCTATTAATATCCCACCGAACCCTAGCGCCCCCGCAAAGAGGACGGCGCCGTTCTTTTGAATGGCCTTCCTTGCCTCGTCCATGGGTATAAATATGGACAGGCAACCGCCAATTTCTCCCGCTTTGTACCCATTACCGGAATGACAACTCAGGCAGTTTTCGGTTACATAAACCGGAGCGATATATCTCATGATCGGTTTTGAATTCTGAAAATCCATTTTGAAAATTTCTTTTTCGGAAGAATTCCTGAACGTCTCGATGGCTTGTTTCTCAAGCGCATCAGGCGCGTTCCTGGGGTTCAGATAGTTGGTGTTCGTGAGTTTGAAAAAGTAGAGGCCCCTTTTGGCAGCGCGTTCTGAAAGCTCACTGGTCAGGATGGAGGGGTTTATTTTTACGAATGTGGATCCATCAGAAAATCGTATGTAAGGTTCATGATGTAACGAGTTAGAAGACGGAGCGGCATCTCTTTTTTGAATCAGCGTTTCGTGCTCCGCGACCCATCCTCTTGTAAGTACCAACTGATTATAGAGTATAATGGCCTGCTTGCGCACCTGCTCCATAATCTGATCTTCCTGCTGTTTCCACAGCCAAAAGAATAAGCATGTGAAGACCAGGCCAATAGCCACTGATGTTACCACGAGAAATTTGAGGGAAACATTCAACCAGGAGAATGACCAGAAACGTTTTGACATCGACTATGACCCTGGATATTGCTTTTTATCTATTATCCAAGATTATATACGGCGTTTTCCAAATCCCAAGAACAATATGAACTACGGATAGTTCATTGTGAACTGGGAGGGGAAAAAGAACCACTTAAAAATTTACAATTTCTTAACACACTTTTACAAGACATTTACCTATAACTTAAGCATAATGGCATCATGAATATGATGTCCTTTAAAGTGCGTCACGAAGTTCCACTTAAATGGCGTCAGGGACCATCCGGCAAATATATTTCTCAGTCATAAAAGCTTTTCGCTGTTAAAAGAATACCGAGACAGGGAGTCGAAACCATGAGAAGAGTTCTCATCCTGGTCGCAATTTCGGTTTTAATGTCATGCAATCTGTCTTTCGGGGCTATCAAGGTCGATCCAAAGCTTTATGGAGCTCCTGAAGGGCAAGTTTGCATCAAGTGCCACGAGCTCAAGACCCCCGGTCTTTACAAGATGTGGCGTCTCGGAAGAATGGGGCAGATGGGCGTAAACTGTTACGACTGTCATAAGGCCGAAAAGAAGACCGACAAGACGCCTGGAAAACCGGGTGGTTTCGATCACCGCGGTTTCTGGATATCGACCATAGTCAGCCCGAAAGACTGTTCCCGCTGTCACAAGGAGCAGTTCGATCAGCAGCAGGCGTCCCACCATGCGAAAGCGGCCGACATCCTCAATTCGCTCGATAATTATCTTGGATCTGTCATTGGAGGACCTGCCGCAGTCACTAACGGATGCCGCCAGTGCCACGGGTCAAATGTGAAAGTTCTTGCAAACGGCCAACTGGACCCGATTACATGGCCAAACACCGGCATAGGCAGAATCAACCCTGACGGTAGCAAAGGAAGTTGCGCCGCGTGTCATACACGCCACCGCTTTTCCAAGGAACAGGCTAGACGTCCCGATTCTTGCGGAAAGTGCCACCTCGGGCCGGACCATCCACAAATGGAGGTTTTCCGGGAATCCAAACACGGTATTTTGTACCAGGCTTTCAGAGACAAATTAAACATGAACAGAGATCAATGGATCGTCGGCGTCGATTATCAGGACGCTGCGACCTGCGCCACATGTCACATGAGCGCGACACCAAGCCAGCCTGCCACACACGAAGTCGGAGCGAGAATTTCCTGGACCCTGAGGCCGCCGGTTTCCATAAAACTTACGGAATGGAAAGCCAGACGTGAACGTATGCAGGATGTATGTCGTCAATGCCACAGCGACTTTATGATCAATTCATTTTATACCCAGTTTGATTCTTTAGTAGACCTGTACAACACCAAATTCGCGATTCCGGCTACCAACGTCCGAAACAAGCTCCGGGAATTGGGGAAAATCTCCAAAGCTGATTTTGCAGATAAAGTTGACTGGACATATTACGAGATTTGGCATCACCAGGGTCGACGGGCCAGGCACGGCGCGGCCATGATGGGTCCGGATTACACCTGGTGGCATGGTCTTTATGAAGTTGCGAAAGATTTCTATGAGAAATTCATTCCAGAAGTGGAACAAGTAATGGGAGGCAAAGCTGCCGCAGCGCCTATCTTGAACGAGTACATTTTCAGTAACCCTCTGCATAAATGGTACAAGGAAGGTATGACTAAGGAGCAGCTTGAAAGAGTGGAGCAGTTTTATCAGCAGAGATACGGCGGAAAAGAAGCAAAGTAGAGCGAACTATTGGACCATTTTTTCAGGGCGAATACATGACAAACAGAACTGTGACATGCCTGACAGCCTTTGTGATCTCGGTGTGTTTCGCGGGGTCCCTACTCAGTGGATCGGGGTTAACATGGGCGCAATCCCAGATTAGCTCGGAAGACTTCAAGGCGCCACCCAAACATCCTACGGATCAGGAGTTTCCCGTCCCGCTCAAACCGCTGTCAAAAACGATTACGCCATGTCGGGCATGCCACGGTCCTGAAAAGGATTTTCCTACCAATTTCAAACGCCGGGAAGATCTTCTTGTACACACGAATATTAAACTCAACCACGGCGGCGTTCGACTATGGTGCCTGGATTGCCACAACCCTGAAAACAGAAATTATCTGTTACCCTTGAGTGACGGTAAGCCGATAGATTTCGAACATTCCTACTTGCTCTGCGGGAAATGTCACGGAACTAAATATCGGGACTGGCGTTACGGAATACATGGTAAAAGAACCGGTTTTTGGAATGGCACTAAAAACTACTATTTGTGTGTAAGTTGCCATGACCCCCATTCTCCACGTTTCAAACCCTTAGCGCCGAAGCCGCCGCCTAAAAAGCCTTGGACACCGAAAGAGCCTCAGGTTAAGAGATGAGGGTCAACTGATCATGAGCAAAATAAAAATGGAAAAATCGAGCCGGATCAGTGAATCCGAAGACTCCGGAACACGGTGTCCATCGACCAAAAACCCGGCGAACAAAGAATTGATGGATCGTAGAATGTTCTTCCAGGGGGCCGCTGGCGTGCTCGCTACTATGATGGTCGGTTCATGCTCATGGCAGGAGTTTTTCCAGAACAATTTTCGAAGAATGACCAAGGAAGAACTTGAACAGACTGTCCAGAGACTAAAAGCCGAATACAGGCAAAAATACGGGAAAGATTTTGTTGTCGGGACCGAGGGACCGATCGACGCCACTCTCTTTGGTTACGCTTTGGATCTTCAGAGATGTATTGGTTGCCGACGTTGTGTGTACGCGTGCGTAGAAGAAAACAATCAGTCACGTGATCCCCAGATTCAATACATTAGGGTCCTTAGATTCAAAGATGGTGAAATGGACCTCGAGCATTCAACCATTTATTACGACCCGGAAGAAGTCCCCGAAAAAGGCTATTACTACATGCCTGTTCAGTGCCAGCATTGCGCCAATCCTCCATGCACCAAGGTTTGTCCAGTCCAGGCTACATGGACAGAGCCTGACGGGATTGTGGTAGTTGATTACAACTGGTGTATTGGATGCCGGTATTGTATGGCCGCATGTCCTTACATGGGACGATGGTTCAATTTCGCCGAGCCTGTCATCCCGGCTGATAAGGTCAATGTGAATACTCATTATCTTGGAAATAGACCAAGGATGAGAAATGTGGTCGAAAAATGCACTTTTTGCATCCAAAGAGTTCGAAAGGGCCGATACCCCGCATGCGTAGAGGTTTGTCCGGTGGGAGCCCGAAAATTTGGAAACCTCCTGGACCCGGAAAGTGAAATCAGCAAAATAATTCAAACGAAACGTGTTTTTAGACTGAAATCAGAACTTAACACACAACCCAAATTTTACTATTTCTTCTCGATTTAGGGCTTGAGAGGGCGTCATGGGTGGATTTTTCGTTGGGGCCGCACAAAGAATAATTAAGGGAACGACGCTGTATTACGTGTGGGTTGTGTTTCTGCTCGTCATGATTGCTATGGGTATAGGAGCATATGTCAAGCAGATGCAGTTGGGGCTCATCGTAACGGGAATGACCAGTTACGTCTCCTGGGGATTCTATATCGGGAATTTCACGTTTCTGGTCGGAGTGGCCGCTGCGGCTGTTCTACTTATAATACCAGCATATCTTTATGACTTTGGTCCCATAAAGGACATCGTTATTATTGGAGAAGCCCTTGCTGTAAGCGCCCTTTTGATGTGTCTGATGTTTGTTACAGCGGATCTCGGGCGACCGGACAGGGCGTGGCATCTGATACCTGGCCTTGGCATTCTGAACCTCCCACGCTCCATGCTCGGTTGGGATATTGTAGTGCTTAATGGATATCTTTTTCTTAACCTGTTCATCCCAGGTTACATTCTGTACAAGGCCTATAACGAAAAACCAGCGAACATGAGGTTTATCCTTCCGTTCATTCTACTTTCAATTCCGTGGGCCGTCAGCATTCATACTACTACTGCATTCATTTATAACGGCCTTGCGGCGCGACCCTTCTGGAATGCTTCAATCCTGGCTCCGAGATTCCTTGCGTCGGCCTTTTGCTCAGGCCCAGCACTGATAATTCTGATTTTTCAACTGGTAAGGCATTACACAAAATTCCATGTTAAAAACGAGGCCCTGTTCAAGATCGCTGAAATGATCGCCATCGCAATGGCTATCAACCTGTTCCTCCTCGGCGCGGAGTTTTTTAAGGAGCTTTACTCGGATACCCATCACCTGTCCCCACTGGAATACCTTTATGTCGGGTTGCAGGGAAAAGGTCGGCTCGTGCCGTGGATTTGGACTGCGTTTACATTTAATGTCATAGCGTTTGTAATTTTCCTGATTCCACACACGAGGAAAAATTTCGTAACGCTTAATATAGGATGTGTCCTGATCATCATAGGCATCTGGATCGAAAAGGGCATGGGACTCATAATCCCTGGGTTTATACCAGCTACTCTGGGTGAGGTTTGGGAATACGCCCCAACCCCCATTGAAATCATGGTCTCAATCGGTATTTGGTCTATAGGCGCCCTAACGCTGACGATTATACTTAAAGTCCTTATTCCTATTGAATTGGGCGAGTTTACGAGAGCTAAAAGAGCAACCACCTGAAAAACGAATTCGAATTCCCGAAAGCAACGGTAGCGGAGTCATAAATGAGGAGAAAAGCAATAAAGATAGTTGTTTGTATCGCCATCGGCAGTATGCTTGCCTTTGCGTCCGCTATCGGGATGGCTCAAACTAAAATGAATGCGCCCCAAAAAGTAGAAGCTTCTTCCAGTGAGTTATCCGGCCGAAAATCGGTTAAGGAACTCAAACAGTCGGGGGCGCCTGTAAAAGACATTATTGCCGCTTTGTTGAAGGATTTGACGAACCAAAGTGAAGTTGTTCGACTAGACGCCGTTGAATCCTTGTCGGAAATGGGCTCAGAGGCGACGCCGGCAATTCCGTCTCTCATAAATATGTTAAAGGATAAAGATCCTCTAGTCCGAGCGACGACAACCCTAGCATTGGCGGGATTCGGCTCAAAAGCGTCCGCAGCTTGCCCCGAGCTTATAAAGTTGCTGAGCGACCAGAATCGAAAAGTCAGGGAGGGAGCTTCCCTGGCGCTCGAAAACATCGGGCAGGAGGCGGTAAAACCATTGATGAATGTGCTGGAGAAAGGGAAAGGCACAGATGTCGATTTGGCGATCCAGGCCCTATCCGGGATCGGAAAACCGGCGGCGCCCCCATTATTAACAGCGCTAAGGGCTCAAGATGACAAAACAGCTCAGGCGGCGTCAATGGCTTTATCAATGATGGGAGAGATCCCTGTTGATTCCCTCGTCAAAATGCTTACGGAGTCGGATCCAAATGTCGCTCAAAGGTCAGCGAACACTTTGATCGCAATCGGGGCCCCAGCCATTCCAGGACTGATTAAAGCCCTTCAGTCCAAATGAAAGATTGCTCAGGCTAACACCTCAAAATTTCGCCTAATCTTGGAATAATGACAAAGAGGAGCGGAAAATGACAAGATCCGTCCACTTCTTGCTTATGATTGTTCTAGGGCTTGTAATTTTAAGCTCAGGATTCGCTGCTGAGGGGACCAACCCCGAGTCGAAACTTACGCCACGAAGTAATCTGGACCCAAAATGGAGAGAATTTATGGCGCCTCCATTAGCCCCGGGCGAGCTTCCGGACGCTCACAGGGTACAATTCGGCAAGCAAAATTGCCAGGATTGTCATCAGCGTGAAACCCCAAAAATGTACCAGCAATGGCTGGGATCAAAACACGGCCTGAATAATGTGAAGTGCGGGATTTGCCACGGGGACGCCAACAACTATCGGGCTACGCCGGACAAGAGCATTTGTATAGGGTGTCATTCTCAGCAGGTTAACAATATGCCGGCGGACGCCCTCGTGACAAATTGCTCGTTTTGCCACAAAGCCCACTGGTTCACTGTTCACAAGATCAAGCTGTACGAGAAATTCCTGCCGGGGAGAGAAAATCGCTTCAAAGTTCCTGGCTTCTAATCAGGGCAGATTCATGGCTCTTGCGGAGGACAAAAAATGAATTTGACTAGACGGGAAATGATCAAACTGTCCGCGGCTGGTTTTGCCGCAGCCGCATTGAATATATCTCTCCCAGGCAAATCATCGGGTGATGATGGCATAGTGGTCGATAAATGGATCAAGGGAACATGCCGATTCTGTGGGACCGGTTGCGGGATTTATGCTGGAATCAGGAATGGACAGCTTGTCGGAATCCGAGGCAACCCGAAGGCTGCAACGAATTTTGGGTTCCTCTGCGTCAAGGGTTTCAAGGGTTACGTGAGCATGTACCATCCTGATCGCCTCAAATATCCGATGGTTAGAGGAGAAGATGACAAGTTTCATAGAGCGTCCTGGGATGACGCCCTAAATAAGGTCGTAAACAAGTTCAAGGAACTGCATCAAAACTTTGGAAAAGACTCCGTAGCATTTTATGGCTCCGGCCAATGCATGACCGAGGAAAGCTATACCTTCAACAAATTGTGGAAGGGTGGGTTCCGTTCGAACATGGTTGAAGGGAACCCCAGATTGTGTATGGCGTCAGCCGTAGGCGGCTATATCACTACTTTTGGAGCTGATGAGCCGGGGGGGTCATACGCTGATATTGAAAAGGCAAGGACACTATTCATTGTTGGTTCAAATATGGCCGAATGTCACCCGATACTTTTTCGCAGGGTCGCCAGACACAAAATTCAAAACCCGGAAAAGGTAAATATCATAGTTTGCGAACCCAGACTTACCCCCACAGCAAGGATCGCGGACGTCTGGTTACCCGCTGACCCTGGAACGGACCTTGCGGTGTTTCATTGCATGGCCCGTGAACTTATCAAAAATAATTGGACTGACTCCTGGTATATAGAAAACCTTTGTCGGTTCTCTACGGGCGCTAAAGTTGTCGATTTCAAAGCTTATGAGCAATTTCTCGAACAATTCACACCGGAAGCTGTTGAGAAGATTACCAGATGCCCTGCCGCAAACATCAAGGAGGCGGCTCGGCTGTTTGGATCTCAAGGCCCCACCATGAGCCTTTGGACCATGGGGCTGAATCAGAGGACCCGTGGGGTTTGGGCAAATAATTTAATTCACAATCTCCATTTGATCTCCGGAAACATCTGCAAGGAAGGGGCGGACTCCTTCTCGATTACCGGTCAGCCTAACGCATGCGGAGGAGTGCGGGAGACTGGTTCCCTTTGCCAGTTGTTACCCGGGACAAGATCCATAACTGACGCCACAGCCAGAGCAGATGTTGAAAAATCCTGGAAGATTCCTCCAGGCGCCATAGATCCTAAACCAGGTTTCCATACGATGGAAATGTTTGCGAAACTTGGAGCTGAAGATGACACGTCAAAGCCATTGAAGGCTATGCTGGTCTCAACGACAAACCCTGCCCAGTCTTTGCCCAATGCCCCAAAATACTATAAAGGCATGAAAGACGCTTTCCTGGTAGTCCTGGATATATTCCCCACCCGGACGACTCAGTTGGCGGATGTAATACTGCCCGCTGCTTTTATCTATGAAAAGGGCGGAGTATATGGCTGCTCTGAAAGACGAAGCCAGCTTACGCAAAAATGCGTCGAACCACCAGGCGAGGCAAAGGCGGATCTTTGGATAGCGGCCCAGATTGCGAAGAGGATGGGGCTGGAAAAACTTATACCATGGAATGGAGATGACGCGCCAACCAGTTACAAGATGGCCTGGGATGACTACAGGGAATGTGTAAAGCTAACCGAGCATACTCTCTACGGGATCACTTATGATCGACTTAAACAGATGGAAGAAGGGTTGCAATGGCCCTGCCCCAATGAAAACAGCCCGGGGACTTCGAGGCGATATGTCAGAGGGTATGATCCATTGATGAACATGGCGGCAATAGTAAAGGTCCCATCGAACGCTCTGATATACTTTTACGGTGACAAACAGCACGAAGGGAAAGCCAATGTCTTTTTAAGACCATATAAAGGGGCCGAGGAACCCCCTGACAAAGACTATCCGTTTTTCCTGACCACCGGAAGGGTTATAGAACAGTGGCATAGCGGCACAATGACCATGAGGGTTCCAGAGATCGCAAGGTCGAAACCTAACGCATACATGGAAATCAGCCCGTCAGACGCTAAAGAATACGGTATCAAAGAAGGTGACATGGTTAAAATTACCAGTCGTCGCGGGTTCAATATCCTTCCGGCAAGAGTTGTAAAAAACTCATTACCAGGAATTCTGTTTGTGCCATGGTTTGACCAAACGTGGGACCGAATGATTAATCGGGTCACAATTGACGCTTTTGACGCAGGGTCAAAACAGCCTGAGTTCAAGATATGCGCTGTGAAAATTGAAAGGATAGGCGATCCCAAGGATGTCGCTGACAGTTACGTAATTTCCGATGTCAACGCTCCTTTTCCTATAAAAATATAACCTATGATTATAACCGGTAGCGTAATAATGGTAATGCCTGGAACTTCTCAATCAGTGGAAAAGGAACTTCTGGCTTTTCCACAAGTGACTCTTCAGGGGAAGTCCGATTCCGGAATGGATATGATTGTCAACATCGAAGCAGACGATCATAATGAACTCGAAAGCCTGTGCCAGAAAATTAAGGACACCATCCCGGCAATAGTTGACATTGGCCACATATATATAAATTTTGAAGATGAGATTGAGAAAATCCAGGCCAGGACGTGGCAGGATTACTATGCCCCAAATGAGTAATCCAAGGGGTAATCAACAGGGAAAGACTTAACTGTGGCATCCGAAAGCCTCCTTGTTAGATTAAGAAACTGGTTGATCAATTCTCAAAGGTCCATTCACAAAAATTTTGCCCTCAATCGGCTCAGGCCCCCGGGAGCAGTCCAGGAAGCAAAATTTATGGCCTTATGTATTCGTTGCAACCGATGTCTTGAGGTCTGTCCATACGGTTCAATTAAACGTGAGGGTATCGGCATTGCCATAGGGACCCCCTATGTTTATCCGGAAAAAAAGGCTTGTTATCTCTGCATGGCGTGCTGTCATCTCTGCCCAACAGGGGCACTGGATAACCAGCTTAAGGTCCCGGCGAAAGTTACGATGGGCAAGGCCAAAATCGATACCAGTACTTGCTACAGCCACCTTTTCCTGGAGCATGACGTCCTTCCTGAATCTGGAGACGGCAGGATAGGGGCGCTTTGCAATACGTGTTATTTCGTTTGTCCTCTCCAGGACAGGGCTATAACGTTGAAAGACAATCTATTCCCCGTAATTCTGGATGGGTGTGTCGGGTGTGGTATCTGCGTGGAACGCTGCCCAACCAGCCCGAAACGGGCCATAAATGTAACCCCGACAGGCATGGAACAGCCTGATGAGGCGGGCTTCTATTTTAGAAAGGCGAAACAGTCTTACGAAACCAGTCGTTCAGCGCAAAAGTCGAATGCATCCAGGTCACTCTCCGGAGAAAAATTGCTGGAACAAAAATTCAATATTCAGGGAGTTGATAAGGCCCCAAAATTCGAATTTCCTTATGAGGGTCCCAAAAACAAGGGAGATTGGGATTGAGATACGGAAAATTTCGGATTGTGACCCAAATCACGGTATTCTTTCTAATGTTCGTGATCCCCTTGTTAAATATCTATGAGCTGTATTTCATCACGGGAACATATTATGCGTTGAATGTTGGCGCCTTGGGGGTGGCTGATCCCGTTGTGATACTCCAGGCCATGTTCGCTTCCGGCCAGCTCACTCTCCCATTGTTGAGCGCCGCCGTCTTCCCGATTCTGGTAGCCTTCATAATGGGTCGGGTCTGGTGTGGATGGTTGTGCCCATATATGTTTATCGCTGACAGGGCCGAATCCTTGAGACGATTTATCAGAAGAAAAGTATTTAAACTTGATAATACATTTATAAACAGAAACGCTCAGAATTCCTTCAAAGCCAATTTTGTGCGGTTTTCGTTTCTTATTACCGGAACGGCGTTTGGGGGGATACTGGGCATCCCAATCCTGAACTATATCAGCGCCCCAGGGATTTTAAGCACCGAGGCGATGATATTTGTTAAGGAGAGATCTTTTTCGATTGAGATTCTTTTCCTGTTAGGAATACTTGGGCTTCAGTTAACCTTATTGCCAAGGTTCTGGTGTCGAATGTTCTGTCCGACTGGGACTGTTTTATCATTGATTCGAAGCCCATATACGCTTGGTGTTGAATCTACCAACAAGAATTCGGCATCCCCGTGTTGCAGGGAAAATTCGTGTTCTGATGTTTGTCCCATGGGACTCCAACCTTACAGGGAGTCCCGGGACATGCTGTGCGTCAACTGTGGACAATGTATAGACGCCTGTAAACATAATCGTTTGAGGTTCCACGGTATGGGGAGCGCCTAGAAAATTACCTCCATCATGCCCTGGAACCCGAAGATGCCCTGAATCTCACGGTTAGGATTAACCGCCCAACCAAATGGACCATCACCAGGTTGAGGGTTAAGATATGTGACGGTACCTACCTTTTTTACAGTACCGGCAAGGTTTTTGTCTACGCAGGCGTACTTGAACCAAGCGCCAGGTTGCCAGTATGCGCAGCGAAACCGCGTGGTCAGGTTTTCCAGCAACTTCCAATCAGCCCCTAGAGAAACTTCCCATCCCAGGGCGTCATCGGGAATGGAAGGAGCTGGGCTATTATGAAGGATGTCATTCTGCGGCGCTGGGAAAATGGTAGCAGAGCCTGGAGCCAGTTGTTGACCTAGCAAGATAACAGAACCGCCCCCATTTCCATCAGAAGCCGGTGTCAGGGAACCCCAACCCCAGCCCTTGGAGACCCGGTTCGCATAGAAGAAGGTTCCATAAATATTTAAGTTGGCCGCGAGTGCGTAATCCAATCTGGCCGCAAGAGATGAAGCGTCAGTCATGTAACCTTCGCCATTGGTGTCAATAGCATTGAGACCGGCCCCGTACTGGTAAGCCATCAAAAGGCTGTATGGTCTAAACATTTGAGTGGTAGCGTAAGTAGCGCCATTAGAGACATTTTCCCACGATTGCTTGTTGATCCAAATGCCGGCCCTGCGGTCAGGGCCCGGAATCCATGAATAGAAAAGAGTGAGTTTTGCTGGACCAGACATTACCCCACAATCCGCAAAGTACTTCCACGATTCGTTATAGTATGGGGAAAAAGGACTACCACTTCCGGCGAGATAGGGGTTCGTGTTTAGCTCGTTATATGCCGGCTGAACATGCCGGTCGACTCTCCACCATGCGAGTTCATTGTTGAAGAAGAATTTTCCGTTGTTGTATTTGAAATAGGCGGACCCATCTACATAAGTCTGGTCATATGTTCTTGCAGTAAGGGTGTTGGCATTGGTCGTTGCGCCGGCGGGGCCATTGTGTGTCGGTATGTATTCGGCTAACACGCCGAATTCAATATTCCCGTTCGAATATATGAACCATGCTTCGGGGTGCAGGTTTCGCTTACGATCATTGTCAAACATCCTGTATGACATAGCAGTCTCAGCGCCATTTTCGCCAGGATTTAGGATCTGAGGCCCAACGGAAAGCGTGGTGCTCACTATGTCTTGGCCAGCCATTGAGTTCTGCCATGTTTGGCCTCGCCAGGGGTACACGACGAAAGCAGCTCTCAGCGGGCCATAAAACACCGTGGGACCAATAGCTTCAGTTGTGGCGTTGTGCTGGTCGAACAGCCCACCCATTCCCCAAATGAGAGGTCGCTTACCAGCGTTTAAGTGACCCCATGGCAGGTTGGCGTTGAACCACCAGTATGTCCAGGTGCCTGAAGCTATCGGATTGTAAACGCCCAAAGCGGTGCTGTTCTCATAGAGTCCATAATCATTGGTTCCGTAACCAATCTGATACATAGCTTTAAACGTAACAGCGTTGTTCACCTTTATCTCAGGCGCAAACTCCATTCTTGACCATTGCATGGAAGCGTCTGTCCCTGTGACAAGGCCGTATTGCACTCCATTAATGGTTCTCATTCCTACGAACCCATTCATCGTGTTAAATTTTGGGTAAGTTCCGGTCATTAAAGGGCCCACGTTTGGCGAGTCATACGTCCCGAAAAAACCTGCGTGGCCATATTGATCAAAATAATCGTACGCCCAAAGATAATCGCCGTTAATGCTCACATCCCAGGCAAAAGCCTGACTGACGGCAAACAATAGGCCTAAAATCACAATTAATAACCAAACAAATCTGTTCATAACTCCTCCGTCTAACCCACAATGCCAAAAACGCGCGACTCAGCATCCAGCGTGAAGTTGTAGGCCGCACATTCAGGCAAAATTAAACCGATAGCCAAGGTTGCTGTCGGTAATAGCAGCCAAATCTAAACATACATTAACGTATGATGATATGTTTTGTGAGACTTAAAAATGAATGAAGTAAGAAGCTTTTGTCAAGAAAAAACTATCACCGGCATCAGCAGTTTAATCGTGAATGACACACGAAGAAACAATACGAGAGGCGTCAAGTATCTAGCCCTTGAGCAAGTAATTAAGTTTTATATGAATAGTCAGTATTTGAATATATGTAACACAATTATGCCATGGCGCCAAAGAAAGAACATCCCGTTTCCCGAATTGTCCTGACTCATCGACATATTGAATGGCCTATGGCAGGCGGGATAAGTAAAAACCTTATTATACGAATCGGTAAGTTGCGTAAAAGATCCAGATTGTTATACGCCTGTTGCTCACTCATAGGAAAGTAAATTAGGCATATAATTACATTCGCCTTGACAGTACTACCCGTCTGACAATACCATGTATTAATATTTCTATGTCTTGCTTCAGAGGAGAGGGATCCATGAAACTGAGCACAAGAAATGTAATTAAAGGAAAAGTCCTGAAAATTCAGGAAGGGATGGTAGCAGCTGTCGTAAAGGTTGATATTGGTGGTGGCAACACTATTACGTCGACCATTACCGTTGAAGCGGTTAAAGAGTTAAACATCAAGGTTGGGGATGAAATTAAGGTGTTGATTAAAGCTACCAGCGTTATGCTGGCAAAAGACTAAACCCACAAAAATGAATTAGCCTAACGAGCTAGGAATTAGAAAGTCCGGCAACCCACCATGTTAGATAGGGTTGCCTTTTTTATTATTCAAGAGGCTGCTTATTCTTTCTCAAGTTTGTCCATGTTTTTTTGCCATCTATGCCAAAATCTCTTTTCACAGTTGTCTAGACATCTATAATACGCTAACCACAGGTTCCCTACAGGCCAGAACCTCATCTGACAATCTTGAATACAATCGGTGCGTCTTTGTTCAGGTGTCTCTTCTGAAACCGCCGAAGCGATGAACAATCCAAAATTGGACAACAAAGCGAATGTCAACAGGACCACTACCAAAATGATGTGATTTCCGGTTCTCATGACTAACGCTCCTCTTCGTGTATCTTAAAAAACTCCAAAATCAAAAGTTAGACGATCACGACCATCACAATTCAAGTATAATGTTTCTGTTTCATTTGGCAAATGCCTTTATGGGACAAAAGGCCCTACGCCTCTAGAACAATCAAAGTTGTATCCGAGAAAACAGGTAACTGCCGACTCCCAGCAAAATTACCGTTAGAATTCCCAATATGTAAGAGTCCATTCCGAAGCCGAATTGTGACGCTCCAGTTAAGGCCCCGCGGAGGCCGTCTACACCATACGTCAATGGATCCAGGCGAATGGCGATTTCCAGAGCCTTAGGCACATTATCGAGAGGAAAAAGGGCGCCAGAGAAAAAAAACAACGGCAGTACCATAAAATTCATAATGAGCGGAAACGCCTGCATGTCCTCCAGCACAGATCCGATAGCGGTACCCAACGCCGTAAACATAACAGCGCACAAAAACATGAACAATAGAGCAATCGGGAAAAGCGCAGGTTTCACGATGTGGAATCCTGCAATGAGACAAATCCCCATCACGATAAAACCTTGAATCATGGCGACTATCGCTCCACCCAATGTTCGGCCCAACACAATTTGCAGACGGGAAACGGGCGCTACAAGCGTCTCCTTTAAAAAACCAAACTGTCTATCCCAAATAATCTCAATGCCGGAAAATACCGCAGTGAATAATATACCCATCAGGATGATCCCG
>JAMCYH010000050.1:2376-3424 GCA_023474025.1 Deltaproteobacteria bacterium | reverse complement strand
GCTTGAGATGTGGGAACTTTTTTAATCTTTATCCTAAGTTTAATGCTGAAATTGAATCTGTAGTGACAAATAGCCATATATACGGCGGGACACTTGAAGACATTATAATTATGTGCATAAGCGGTGAGCTTGGTTCATCCAATGATGAGCCTTTCGATACGAAGACATTGGATGTCTGCGCCGATTTTGTAAATGAATGTGGTGCGGATATCGGCTTGACCACCGAATCGAACGAAGTCCCTCAAAAAGGGATGTTCCGTTGTAATCAGCCTCAGGTTGTGTGTGTGATTACAAAATCTTAAAACCCACCCATCGGTGCTTATTCTAGCACATCCCCGGAAAGACAATAACACTGGACAAAATCGCGTAAGTCGCTATATCTAGGCCGTATTTTTAGCCCGCCACTAAATCGTTGGCGGGTAAGAAGCTGTAACGCTCGAATACTCGCGTAACAGCTTCTAAGGAGAGGTGGCAGAGTGGTCGATTGCGGCAGACTCGAAATATTTTTTATGGGGTTTTTAAAACCCCAAGAATTTCAATAATAACACAATAAAACAAAGCAGATAGCCACCTTTTTCGATAACCCACTATAATCCCTAAATTACCTTGGTTTACCCTCCTTTTCCTTATAAATTCTTAAAAAATCTTTAAAAAATTTTCTGACAGGAATTCTCTGGGCTTATTTCGCTTATTCCTCGGAAATTAGGTTGGCGGGATGGCCGTGGCAATTGGTATTCCATCTCGTGAGAAAGTGGAAATTTCGGGATTATAGTGGGTTAAATAGCGTGATTACGTATAGGATTCCCCTTTAGAACAATACGCTTAATGAAAAAAGAGACTATAAGTGCAATGCCGAATACAGACACTATCATAGGACCTGTTGGGAGGTCATAAAAGTATGAGGCGCCAATTCCTAGAACACTGGCAAGCAGACCTAACACCCATCCAAGAAGAATTCGCGGTCTTAGCTCGTTAAAGAAGAGAAAACTACAACATGCGGGAACGATAAGGAACGCAAAGACCAAGAGAATTCCTGTCAGAAAATTAT
>JAMCYH010000050.1:1182-2366 GCA_023474025.1 Deltaproteobacteria bacterium | reverse complement strand
AGCCATCTGAACGGAACTTGTGATGACTAGTCCGAATGATAGATAGAAAAGGAGGTCCCAAAGCCAGATCTTCATACCTCTTCGCTTGGCCTCTTTTGGATTAGTCGAGACAAGCAGGAACCTCCTTCTTAAAAGATAATGAAAGACACCGATACCTGAATAGATAATGGCGGTCTTTATCAGCTGAGCCCAGTTTACCCAGAGGATATCTCCGGCAAGAACATATTTTAGATGCTCCATGCCATGGGGAAGCCGGTCGGCGAGAAGTATTCCAACCGCAGAGCTAACCGCAAATGTGATACCAATGACAGCTTCTTGTGGCACCTTATCGTCTCTGAAGTAGGCAAAGAAGACAGCTCCAAACACTGTAGCTCCAAGTGCAAAGAAATACGCCGCCTGACTTTGAGGCTCAAATCCGAATAGAAGTGCGGCGGTCATTCCCAAAGCCGCCAACTGAGCTAGAGCAATATCGACAAAGATAACTCCTCGACTAATAACATGGATGCCAAGATACGTATGAATGCCGGTTAGAACGAGGCAGGCGAGAAGTGCCGGAAGGAGAAAGGTAAATGCGTTCATTGTGCCCCCAAAAGTTTCTGGATCATCACTTCAAATAGGTCCTCGTAGGTCTTGACAGACGGATCACCGTTCACCGAAGTCGATATAACAATGAACTTTGCTCCGGTCTTTTCGGCTAACTGTTCTGATGGTTTCGGATCGTAAAAATTCTCCGAGACGATTAATGGAATCTTTTCAGACTTAATCTTGTCGATGAGTGACAACAGATGGCCTGGGTTCGGAGGTATTCCGGGTTTTGGTTCTACAAAGCCAGCTATAACGATCCCGCTCCAATCTGCAAAGTATGGCAAGCTCTTATGGTAAGCTATGATCTTTTTTCCGCGGAGTGGCGCCAGCTGTTTTTGCCAAGCGGCCATCTTCTCTTTAAGCTTAGTTTCAAACTGTTGATAGTTTTTTTCGTATTGCTCAGCATTTTGGGGATCAAGTTGTTTGAGACGGTTGGCAATGTGTCTGGCGATAACGAGTCCATTCCTAGGATCGAGCCAATAATGCGGATTGCCCAGAGGATGAACATCACCTTCGGACCGGTCCACTTTGCCTGTCGGAAGTTCCAGAATTCCTATACCTTCAGAAGCGTCAAGATAACCAAGCTGGCCCCGCTGTAT
>JAMCYH010000050.1:0-1138 GCA_023474025.1 Deltaproteobacteria bacterium | reverse complement strand
AGTTCCAGGCTGCCTTCTATGACCAGGTCAGCCCGATTCAGGAGAACGGTGTAGCTCGGTTTCGGCTCCAGAAAGTGAGGATCCTGATCACCCTTGGCCAAGCTCCTAACGTCGATGAGGTCGTCTCCAACCTCTTGCGCAAGAGCCGCAAACGTCGGGATAGAGGCGACGACATTAAGCTTGGCAAAACTTGTGGCTGGAATAAGGACTAGAAAAGATAATAGGGCAAGGGAGCGTTTCATTCGGTTCCTTTCCATCGTTAATTAGAACTGATGGGCCCCATGTGGCCCCATGCTGAAGATCATCTGCAGAAAGGCTTCATTATTGATTCCACCGTGGATAGTCTTCTGCATTTCGTATTGCAAACGAAGCTGGAAAAATTCTGTAGTACTAAATGTTATCATTGGAGAGATTGCTACAATGCGTTGTCCTTGTCCTATTTCCGGAATACCGTAAAGTTCGCCGCGCAACGCCGCTCCCCATCTCTTGCTCCATTTTCCAAGGATATAGCTGGAAAGCCCACCGTCGCACTCAGTGCCGGTTGGCATCTGTCGTCTCCGATATATATATTCTGTTTGCCAGTCTATACCTATCTGCGTTGCTGGGCGCCATTTAAGAAGAAAATCGCCTCCGTAGATGCTCGTTAGCTCTCCACGCGCGGTATTGTTCCAACCAAAGGCCGCTGATGTGCCAAAGAGCGCCGTGACATGATCACTGAGATCGACCGATGATGAGAGCCTTCCCGTATATGCGAAGTTGCCCTTTCTTAGTCCATTAAAATTATCGGTATTCTCTCCTTGTGTCACTGAAGATTGCCATTGAAGGAAAAATGGCGTTGGGAATAAATAACTTACTTCAACACCCGGTTCATTGAAGCCTTCGGGTCCAAAAATAGTATTGTTGATCAAATTGTTGTCAACGAACGGCCAGACCTCGGCATGCTTCTGGTTCTGTCTCCCAAAAGCGAGTTTGTATTTTCCTGCACGTATCTGTAACCCCTTCGGAAGATCAAGCGTTGTGGCGTATGCTTCCTCAACATCAACGCCGGTTTGATGGAACGAAAGAAAGATGTCGGCCCTCATGTATGGATCAATAACAGCTTGGACACCAAGCTCTATCTCCTGAAGATTAAACCCTG
>JAMCYH010000322.1 GCA_023474025.1 Deltaproteobacteria bacterium | reverse complement strand
AAGTCGTTCCGAAATCTCATACTCCGAAAGATGGGGTCTGACTGACGTTACCCTGCCCACGATTTACCTCCCCAAAACAAATTTCGGAACCATATATCAAATACTAAGAAAAATCGCGAACTGGTATTAAGCCCTCAACCCAGATAAACAATAACGAGAGACGCCATGTGCGGAAGATTTATTTTGACCAGTCCTGGAAAAGATCTTGCGGAACACTTCGGTCTCATGACGGAGCCGGAACTGAGTCCTCGATACAACATTGCCCCTTCGCAGGAAGTTGCGACAATAAGATTGGACCCAGACGGTAATGGCAAAAGACTTGCCTATTTGAAGTGGGGACTAGTTCCATTCTGGGCAAAGGACCAGTCCATAGGGTCCAGCCTGATTAACGCCAGATGCGAAACCGTGAGTCAAAAGCCTGCTTTCAGAGCACCTTTCAAGAAGCGGCGACTCCTCATCCCGGCCAATGGTTTCTACGAATGGATGAAAATGGAGGACAGGAAGCAACCTTATCTCATCCAATTGGCAGATAGAAGCCTATTTGCGTTCGCTGGACTATGGGATCATTGGGAAGGTCAGGAAAATGTTGCTTTGGAATCGTGCGTAATTATCACTACAGAATCAAATGACCTCTTGAGGCGCATTCATGACAGGATGCCTGTCATCATTTCAAGAAATGATTACGACTCGTGGCTCAATTTAAAGGTGTCGGGTCAGGAACTGTGGCGCCCCTATCCTTCAAGTGAAATGATCTGCTTTCCGGTGAACCCAAAGGTGAATAGATCGAGCTATGAAAAGCCCGATTGCATCAAACCGGCGCTTCGGGCTGAATCTTAAACTAACTCGCGTTCATCGAAACCATAGAAATTTAATGACGCCCTGGCAAGTTTATCTACTCCCATGCTCTGACGACCTACTATACTGTGGCACCACAACAGACCTTGAACGCCGATTGCTTGAGCATAACTAAGGAATGGGATCTCGTTACACCAGGTCAAGGCTTCCCGTCCGGCTGGTCTGGTCCTCCCTGCAATTGAGCAAGTCCGAGGCATTCAGAGAGGAGTACCGAATCAAGCGGTTGAGTAAAGTTATGAAAGAGGAACTCGTCGCTGAGGGCAGTTACTAGAAAAAAAGGATCTAGCGAAGAACGCTAAAGCTAGTGAGCAAGATATTTTTCATACGGGATTAGAATATGCAGTATTGTTTAATAACTCGACTTAGGTGGTGTAGTTGCCTTACTTGGCTTACTAGCCTTACTAGACGCCTTGGGACATTCCTTTTCCTTTGCTTTTTTCGCTTCTTCTTTGGTCTTGAATGGACCCGCTATGGTCGCAGGTGTTTTTTCTTTGGCTTTTATGACCTTGCAAATACCCCTTTTGTCCTTGATTACGACGTAGCTATCCCCCGCGGCAAAAGTGGCTACAGTTGTCAGGACAAAAATCACGGCTATGAACAAACCAATTAAACGCCTAGCTTTCATTACGCCCTCCGATGCCTGAGAATTTATTTATAATAGTATTGATCCGGTTTTGCGAAATGCAACATGCACGCTGATCGATTGTTCGCGGAGAGAATGATTGAACCACAACCAGACGAGCACATGTATGCGGGAGCCCTATCGAATAGGGGCAAGTGTTAGTGGACAATGGCTCCACGGATTCTCGGCGTCATTACATAAGTCTGTTTTGGAAGTATAAAAAGGAAAGGCCTCCTGTAGAGCACATGTCTACCGAGGCCATCATTGTTGGAGTAAGTATTCTTATACTGGTTTAATTCGACGCTAGATCGGCACTCACCTGTAATATCGGTATAGCTGAGACTAATTACTACGGGGGAATTGTGAACCTGTCGGGAGCTGACTGGTTTGCCTTTGAGAAAAATTGGAGCCTCCAGGGGCGCAACAGCTTGCGGCATTGACAGCAGGGGTTGTGGAATTGAACGCGCAGCAAGAAGCGTTACCATAACCGCCTTGAGGAAATCCAAGCCCTACGCCCGAATAGCCACTCTGGGGCCCATTACCGCCGCAACAACCAGCGGCATAGGCCATGCCACTTCCAGCAATTAATAAAACTCCTAACATCAATACCAATTTTTTCATTACCCATTCTCCTTGAAATTTAATTTGAAGCATCCAGTCAGTCGCCCCTGCCCCCGGTTTGTCCCGGCAGTGTTTCTTATTACCGACGACAAAAAGATAACCCGCGCTTGGAATCAAAAAAATTCTGGTGAATTTCTCTCGGGTGCATAGCGATTGTTTATGAAATCCTTCCGGTATAATATTGAGTCACCGCTCGACAAAAATTGGAGAATGGGCGCGGTAAAAAATGAGATGGCTCTGTTATGTAACGCTAACCCTTGTTTTTACCATGGGATTGACTTTGCAGCCTAATGCTCAAGCTTACAACATCGAACCTATAGGACATGTGGCCAAGAATTCCGGGAAGGTAAAGATTGAGATTTTATCTCAGTACAAAGATGCTTTACTAGGACTCAGTGAGTTCTCTCATGTTCTTGTTTTCTATTGGTTCAACCAGAACGACTCACCGGAAAAAAGAACCATACTGAGGGTGCATCCGAGGGGAAACAAAGAAATCCCCCTTACTGGAGTCTTTGCTACACGTTCCCCAGTTCGACCAAATCTCATTGGTTTGACGGTATGCAAAATAAAATCCATAGATGATTGTATAATCACAGTTGATGACATAGACGCCTTTGATGGCACCCCCATAATTAATCTCAAGCCCTACAGACCCAGCGTTGATTGCGTTCCTGACGCGTCTGTTCCCAATTGGGCCAAGCGCATTGATAAAGACAAAAAGCATTAGAGCGAAACATCGGCGACTCGCTGTAACCTACACTGCCTAGTATTCGGGCGATTTCGGGCATGACCCTGTCGTTTTGCGTTTGCGATGTATGACTTCAACCCAAGTTATAGTGCTGAGCGGTGAAACTCGGTCCCAAGCGAAAGATTCCAGGACGCTTCTCAAGGACGCAGGTCGGTTTTCGGGGCCATTGGAATAAATCGCGCCTATTATCATGCAAAAGGGATGGCAGGCGTTTTTCCGTTGGAGGGTGAAATTAACCTTCCGCAAAGGGGTTATTCATATTTTCTTCAGGAAATATCCTCAAAGCTTGCTGTGAACGGGAGTTATGAGAAGGCTTGCGAAGTCTTTGCTGATATTTTTCCCATCGACACGGGCATCAGGTCCCTTGAGCGGATAGTCCGGGATACTTGTCAGGACGTTGCAAGGTATTACGAAGATAAACCGGCTCCAGAACTGGAGCCTGAGGCAATCATAACCGTTGCTACGGTGGACCTGTAAAGAATTTTGTGCAAATGGGGTACGTGGTTTCAAAAGTTTGGTAACCTGTCTTCAAACATGATGCTGAACTGGTTCAGCGCCATTTTCCAGTCCTTTAT
>JAMCYH010000174.1 GCA_023474025.1 Deltaproteobacteria bacterium | reverse complement strand
TATCTTATAAACAGTATCGAATTTCAGAGTATTCAAGTCAAGATAGAAAAAATTATATGTTTATAAGTCTATCTTATACTATACTTCATTGAAGTGAGATCCCAATATGGCAATCAACCTCATCCCCTTTTGTGTCCAGTGTTCCGACAATTGCTACGATTGGATTCATGGAAACCTCATTCTCCCTGTTTCTAACTTTTAGAATCTAACAATTTCGTTCCTGGTTGTCACTGCTTGGGGATTTCTTCCAGAGAATTCTCCGTTCTTTTTCTGATAGCTATACTCAGAAACTGACGGACAGGCGCAATCATCGGCCTTTCTCGGAGCACGACGATATCGGCTGGGAACTCAATATTACCTTCAGCAAGATCGATCTTTTTCAGGAGCCCTTTCGAAAGTTCCTCGGACACTTCGTTTGACATTACGAATGACACCCCCATTCGTCGTTCCACATAAGCCAACATAAAACTTAGACTACCGGATTCTATGATTGCGGAAGGCTTAACTTCGTATTCCGATAGCTTTCGCAAGATGGCGTCACGAGACCCAGAGCCCTTTTCCCTTATTATTAAGAGCGCTTCGGACAAGTCCTTAATGGAAACCATATTCTTCTGGGACAGAGGATGATCCGGCCTGGCTACAAGAACCAGTTCGACAATTGCAAACGGAAATGATTTAAAGCAGGTGTCATAGTTTGTTCTAGCGACGACAACCAAATCTTCCTTTCGATTCCTCAAGCGTGCCAATAAATCAAACGAGTTTCCCTCATTTAATTTGACCACAATTTGCGGAAACTGATCCTGAAACTTTGATACAAGTTCCGGCATTAGCGTTACAGCATAATCTTTAGTTGTTCCAATTCTCAAAACTCCACAACCGGGTGTCCTGGCTTCTTCAAGCAGAGATTGAATCTGATCCAGTCTCGCGAATATCACTTTGCTCAATAAAAATATGGATTCCCCTACATCCGTAAGCCTGTACTGGTTTCCCTCACGATAGAACAACTTTATTCCACATTCCTCCTGGAACAGTTGGATTTGTTGCGAAATTGCTGGTTGACTAACATTCATACTTTCAGCAGCCCGAGTCATATTATGAAACTGGCAGAAATGATAAAATGTTTCCAGGTGTTTGAGGTTGATTGCCATATTGGGATCTCACTTCAATGAAGTATAGTATAAGATAGACTTATAAACATATAATTTTTTCTATCTTGACTTGAATACTCTGAAATTCGATACTGTTTATAAGATAATAAGGTTTGGGAAAAGAATCCTGGCTGTTTATGGTGTCCTAATCATGGATCCCATTGGTTTGTTGCAAGCGTAAGTTTCTTTTCCCGGATGATTTTTCCTTTACCTTTTCACTCTGTAACTCCTAAGGTCTCATGATGGAAAGCATGAGCGCTAAAATCGACAAAGCTGTAGAAGCCCTCTCAATACGATTTATGTCAGGTTAAGAATGCCGCGTCATACCAAATGCGGCGCACACTCAATAATTAATACAGAAACAAAATCAACGCTATCTAACCCCTGAAAGGGCACACTGTGAAGAGGATTGTTGTCGGAATAAGTGGCGCAAGTGGAACAATCTACGGCGTCCGATTACTTGAAGTTTTAAAACAAATTGGCGGAGTAGAGACTCATTTGATTCTCTCACGCGGAGCAAGGATTACAATGCAACATGAGACTTCGATTACACCGGATAGCCTTGAAAGATTGGCTCATGTGTCACACTCCCCGGAAAACCTTGCGGCCTGTCTTTCGAGTGGGTCTTTCAAAACCGATGGCATGGTGGTGGCCCCCTGCTCTATTAAAAGCCTTTCCATGATCGCCAACTCCATCGACGACAACCTGTTGGTTCGTTCCGCCGACGTAACTTTGAAGGAAAGGAGAAAACTTGTACTGATAGTGCGAGAAACACCGCTTCATTTGGGACATCTGCGACAAATGACCACTGTAACGGAGATGGGCGCAATAATTTTACCTCCAGTACCATCTTTTTACCATGCTCCGAGGACAATTGGAGACATTGTGGATCAAACCATAGGCAAAATAATGGATCAGTTCGATATCGACCATTCTCTGTTTCGACGCTGGGCAGGAAAATGAGCAGGGAAAAATTCCAATAAATCAATTTTAAGTCTTTTGGATTCGTCTACAGACATGAGATTAGGTTGCCATCTGTAGAACAAACTGCTGGCATCGTAGTTTTCTTACTCAGCCTCAGACGAAAACCGGATACACCGACATGGCAGGCAGCTTGTTCAACTGCTTAAATCTAAGCCTTCAAAGTCTTCTAAATGCGTGAGCGTTTCAAGAACTGGAAGAGATGAATACGGAATGAATAAAAGTCAGGAGGATTAAGCATGGCCGAGACGAAGTTTCCCAATCCGCACCACGCGGAAATTATCCCAGGGACCGAAGGCTGGGAACGTATGTATCCTTATAATTATCAGTTCACCAGCGAAGATCCGGAACGAAAGGATTACGAAGAAAAGATGTTCTGGTTTTATGATGGACTCCACTATCCAGAACCCATGTATCCCTTTGACATCATCTGGGATGAGGCCTGGTTTTTGGGCCTCTCCCAATTCAATTCCAGGATCTTCATTGTTCCCCCTGCTCTAGGTGTTGATCACCGAATCCACAACGGTTACATTTACATAACTCCACTACCCGTCGCCGATCCTAGCGATATCCCTAAGAGAGCTGAATTGTTCATGAAACGGGCTGGGTATTATTATTCCAACTGGGACCGTCTTCATGACCAGTGGGAAGGAAAAATGCGAGATGTCATAGCGCAGGTGACAAAGCTCCAAATTCCGACCCTTCCTGAAATTGAAGATGAGTCCGTTGTTACTGAAGGTTTAGGGACATCGACAGGGTATGCTCTCCTTAAAGCTTACGATAAACTCATAGATCTTGGCATACTGACGTGGCAGTACCACTTTGAGTTCCTGAATTTGGGCTATGCTGCCTATGTTGTTTTTGTCGATTTCTGTCAAAAAGCTTTTCCTGACATCCCTCTCCAAAAAATTACCCAAATGGTCGGTGGCATTGATGTCATAATCTACAGGCCTGATGAGGAATTGAAAAAGCTGGCTAAATTAGCGATCGAACTCGGAGTCGAGGACATAGCGCTAAAAGGTAATGAAACTGAAGTCTTTGAAGGTATGAAAGCAAGTGAGAATGGCAAAAAGTGGTTGGATGCTTTCAACGGAGCTCGAGAACCATGGTTTTATGTGTCAACTGGAACCGGTTGGTATCATCACGACAGATGCTGGAATGACGATCTGGATATCCCCCTTTCAGCAATGGGGATTTACATAGAAAAAATTAAAAAAGGGGAAAATATCGATCGTCCAACGAAGAGTATTGTAGAAGAGCGTGAAAGGCTTGCAACAGAATACAGGGCTTTGTTAATCACGGACGAAGACAAACAGGCTTTCGATCAGTTATTGGGAACTGCCAGAACAGTTTTTCCATATGTGGAAAATCATTTGTTCTATGTGGAACACTGGTTCCACAGCATTTTTTGGAACAAAGTACGTGAGGTTGGGAAAATCCTGGTGGATTACAAATTTATCGAGGACGTTGAAGACGTTTGGTATTTAAAGCGATCTGAAATCAAGGACGCCCTTTGGGACGTGGTTACAAGTTGGGCTACAGGGTCTAAACCGAGGGGACCCCTCGTATGGCCGAAAGAAGTGGCTTGGCGTAAGGGAGTCATGGACAAATTCCGGGAATGGACCCCACCTGACGGAATGGGTACTATGCCGGAAACTATAACCGAACCATTCACAATAGTCTTGTGGGGGATCACCTCCGAGTCTATGTCCCAATGGGCGAAGTTGAAAGCCATATCAGAGAATGACCTGACCAAAATAATTGGATTTCCAGGGTCGCCGGGTATCGCAGAAGGTATAGTTCGTGTGTGTCGTTCAGTCAAGGATGTAGGCCAACTCAAGGAAGGAGAAATACTCGTCGCGCCTACGACGTCTCCCAGTTGGGCGTCTGCTTTTCAGAAAATTAAGGCAGCTATAACAGATGTTGGTGGCGTTATGTGCCACGCAGCGATCGTTTGCCGCGAATATGGTCTTCCAGCCATCGTAGGTACAGGATCTGCTACATCGAGACTGAAGACCGGGCAGAGAATCAGGATCGATGGTTCTAAGGGCGAAATCGACATCATTGGCTAGCTGTTTGTTGTTTTAGGGAGTTAATGATGAATATGCCAGAGTATGTAATTCCATTCGATAATTGCGACAATACCATGGTTGGCTGCGTAGGTGGAAAATGCGCGAGTCTAGGGGAACTAATGAAAGCCAGGATCCCGGTTCCCCCGGGCTTTGCGATTACAACCGCCGCGTAGTAGCGGTTCCTCGATGACAATCACCTAAAAGATAAGATTTTCAATCGACTGAAAGACCTAGATCATAATGATCCCACTGAATTGGAAGAAACGTCTAAGGATATCCGGAACTGGATTGAATCAGGGACCATAAGCGAACCATTGGAAGACATAATAGCCTCCCACTATCGGCTCTTGGCTCGTCGCTCCAGAATTCCGGCTCTGCCGGTCGCCGTCCGATCCTCAGCAACTGCTGAAGATCTTCCAGGCGCTAGTTTTGCCGGACTGCAAGATACGTTTTTATGGATACGAGGCGTGGACCAGTTGCTCGACAGAATAAAAAGATGCTGGTCCAGCTTATTCTCGCCCAGAGTCATTGCATATAGAAGTCAAATGGGATTCGATCATTCCAAAGTGCTTCTTAGCGTAGCGGTTCAAAAGATGGTTAGATCCTTTACAGCAGGAGTTATGTTTACGCTAAACCCCTCCACCGGTGATCGGGCTACCGTAGTCATTGATTCTAACTACGGCTACGGAGAAAGTGTCGTCTCAGGGGAAGTCACTCCAGACCAATTTCATGTCAACAAGGTCACAATGGAAGTTGTAAAGAAAACAGTTTCAGACAAGAAAATTTATTATACCACCGATCCTGAGTCCGACGAAGTCCTCAAACTGGAACTGCATCCGGAGAGACAAACCTCTCAGAGTCTTTTGGACGAAGAGATAATAGAACTTGCCAAAGTTGGAAAACTCATTGAGCAACACTACGGTCGTCCCATGGACATAGAATGGGCAACAGAGAAAGGTCTACCTTACAAGGGTGAAATTTTCATCCTTCAGAGCCGCCCAGAGACGGTCTGGAGCCAGAAGGAAGTCAAACCCATCGCTAAACCGGCGGCCAGCGCTTTAGAGCACATAGTAGCTGGATTGATCATGGGGAAAAAACTGAAATAGACCTTCGTTTGGGATAAACAAACCGGCAAAACCAACAAATAAAGAAAGAGAAAGAAAGGAAATTTCTCTAACAAAAAACTGGCGCAACTAATTTCTCACTGACAAGCGGTTACTGGCAGCGGGTTAGACTTGAAGGCTCTTGTGGATTTGGGACTTCAACGAAGTGGTTTGGTTTGTCCGGGAGATTGCAATATTAAAGGTTCCGAAACCAATAATTATCGAATACAAAGGAGCAAGTGATTCACATGAAAGACATGAGAGATTTCATCAAAGAGGGTGAGGCAAAGGGGCTCTGCAAAAGGATTAAGGCCGAGGTGGACTGGGATCTCGAACTATCGCATGTCGCCAAACTCAACGAGGAGCAAAGCGGCCCTGCCCTATTATTTGAGAATGTCAAGGATTACAATACACCCGTCATCACGAGTGTATGCACCACAACGGAACGTCTGTCCCTGATCATGGGACAACCACTCGATTCAACTTTGGTAGATCTTTACGCAGCATGGGCAAAGTTGGGAGAAAATCTGATCAAGCCAACTTATGTCGATAAGGCTGATGCGCCCTGCAAGGAAAATATCCTAACCGGAGATCAGATTGATCTGTACAAATTCCCCGTTCCAAAATGGTACCCCATGGACGGCGGACGTTATATAGGCACAGCCCATTTTTTCATTACTAAGGATCCTGAATCGGGATGGGTCAACTTAGGGACCTATCGTGCCCAACTCCTTGGCAAAGACAAGATTGGGACCCAGTTCATCAAGGGTAAACACGCCGACATCATGTTGAAAAAATACCAGGCGATGGGTAAGCCAATGCCAGTGGCTTCCATCATCGGATGCGATCCGTTGCTGTTCATTCTTGGAGCAGCGCGAATTTCCGCTTTTGTGTCGGAATTTGACGTGGCTGGGGCCCTCAGGGGAACATCGGTTGAAGTGGTTAAGGGGGAAACCGTTGACTTGCCCATTCCAGCGCATGCCGAAATCGTCGTCGAGGGAGAAGTGGATCCTAACAAATTTATGGAAGAAGGGCCGTTTGGAGAGTACACGGGATATTACTCGGGAGTCGGAACGGATCCTAGAAATTTCGTGGATGTCAAGTGTGTCACGCACAGGAACAATCCGATTTTGTGGGGGACTACTGTTGGTCGGGCTGTTACAGACACCCATATGACAATGGCTCTTTCTTATGGGGCGACCCTTTGGCAGCAGCTTCTAGCGATGAAGATACCAGGACTGAAGGCGGTCTACTGCCCACCTGAAGGTTCGGGAAGATTCCTTGCCATCATCTCCATGAAACAGATGTATCCCGGTCACGCTGATCAGGTGCTCACAGCCGCAATATCGACCGAAATGGGCGCTTATGGACTTAAAACAGTGATCGTAGTTGATGAGGATATCGATCCATGGGACATCCCGCGGGTGATGTACGCTCTTAGTTTCAGGTTCCAGCCCAACCGCTGCCAGATAATCAAAAGGGGTCGCTCAACGCCCTTGGATCCTTCATTGCCGATTAACGCGAGGGACATCACCGGTCGCCTCCTTATGGACGCCACCATTCCGTATGACTGGAAAGAGAAGCCGGTTCCTATCGAACTGGATCCAAAGGTAGTGGCAAGGGTCAAGAGCAGGTGGTCTGAACTTGGACTATGAGTAGAAGATGTGTTGATAAAGAACGTGCGTCGGGCCGGTCCGTCAAGGAGGAATAGATGAAGCCGATTCGATATAAAAAAGAAATGGTGGATGAGTTTGTAAGAAACGGGTATTGGACTAATGAAACCTTTTACGATTTCTGGGATAGAAACGCCCGAGAATATGGAGATAGGGAAGCCCTCGTCGATTCCAAATACCGCCTGACATGGGCCGAAGCCAAGCGCTTAGTGGATGCAATGGCCATTTCATGGGTTGAAATGGGAATTCCAAAGCATTCCCGAGTTATCATTCAATCACCTAACAGCGTTTATGGTTTTTTGTCCAGGATTGCGTGCGAGCGGGCCGGCCTGATCTCATTGACTGTTTATCCATACCTTCGGCAAAGAGAACTTGAATACATGGTTGAACGGACTGAGGCGGCGGCTGTTATCATCTTGAGCATGTACAACAAATTCAATTACCTGGAAATGTACAGGACACTCCAGCAGCAGTTTCCGCATTTGAGAAACATATTTCTCTTCGACAATGAAGTGCCGGATTCCGCTCCTCCGGGCACATTTTCGCTCACCAGCATCGTAAATGATCGCGTCAAAAAGCCTGTGGACGAGTCCATCCTTACGGAAAGAAAGCTGGATCCCATATGGAACGTAGCGTTATTGACCACGACTTCGGGGACCACGGGAATCCCCAAACTCGTGGAATGGCCCATGGCGCCGCGGGTGTGCACATCAAAGGGACGGGTGGACATCTGGAAACTGACCAAAGACGACATAACCATGGCGATAGCCCCTCATGCCGGAGGAGCCGCTGGCACGCTAACCTATTTTGCAGCGCCACTAGTCGGGGCAAAAACCGTCATGTTGGAGGAATTTTCTCCCGACGGGGCACTAGCTCTCATTGAAAAGGAAAGGGCGACGGCTATCGGTGTTGTACCCACTCACCTTGTGAGAATGCTCGACGCAGATACGTCCAAGTATGATTTGAGTTCGCTTCGTTTTATCCGTTCGGCCGGGGGCTATCTTTCACCGCAAATTGCGGAGGAAGCCGAGCAGGCTTTCGGAGCATCCATTACTAGTGATCTTGGGACTCAGGACATGGGGTCCGTGTCCGGCTGTCGTGTTGAAGATTCCCGAGATCTGCGACGAAGGACAGTTGGTCGAATGCTCCCGGGAAACCAGGTTCGCCTAATGGATCAGGAAAACAAGAACGAGGTTCCAGAAGGAGAGCCGGGCGTCCTCTATTTCCGTGGTCCCCATGCGCCGGCTGGTTATTACCGGGATGAGGAGCTCACGGCTACGGTCTTCGATCCCAATGGCTGGACCACCACGGGTGATATTGTCAAGTTCGACCAGGAATGCCTATGGATACTGGGAAGAGCCAAGGACATGATAATCAGGGGGGGGCAGAATATTTATCCAGCCGAAATTGAGGGTCTATTGAACGATCATCCAAAAGTGGCCTCGGTTGCGGTTGTCGGCTATCCCGACAGGGAAATGGGTGAACGGGCTTGCGCCTATGTAATTCCCAAAACAGGTCAGGAATTCACTTTCCAGGAAATGGTGGAGTTTTTGAAATCAAGGAATATAGCCATGTTCAAGCTCCCGGAACGGTTGCAAGTAGTTGCCGAATTTCCTACCGTAGGTGATTCTGGAAAGGTTAACAAAGAGGCCCTGAAAAAAGATATTAGAGAAAAGCTGGAATCGGAGGGCAAATCTTGATGGAACGTATGGTGCTGCTCTTGTCGACACTTGATACCAAAGGTCCCGAAACGTTTTATCTCAAAGATTCTATTAAGGCCAGAGGCTGTGAATGTTTGGTCCTTGACATGAGTATGTCGGGAGAATTTCCCGGGGCTGACATAACCGCAGCCGATACGGCGCGTGCGGCAGGGGCGCACATTGAAGACATTCGATCATCAAAAGAGAGAAAAAAAATTACCAGGCAAATGATAATTGGGGCAACCAAATTAGCCTGTGATTTCATGAACTCAAATCGCTTGGCCGGGGTCATAGGTCTAGGCGGATCCACCGGTAGTCTTATGGCGACTGATGTCATGAGGGCGTTGCCATTCGGGGTTCCCAAGTTAATGGTTTCTTCCACTGCAGCATTGCCGGGACTTGCTACACGATACATAGGCACTGGAGATATTGCCATGCTGCATACCGTGATAGAAATATCCGGTTTGTCGAAACCCCTTATCAACATCCTGGACAGGGCGGCTGCGGCAATCACAGGCATGGCCATGGTTGACTCACTAACCGTAGCGACTTCCCGAGACCCCGGGATTCCTTTGATCGCCATGTCGATGTTCGGCCCCACTGAACGATGCTCTCATTTCGTGCGACAAATCCTGGAATCCCGAGGGTATCAGGTAATCGGTTTCTCCGCCGCTGGAATTTGTGACCGAGCCATGGAGGAAATGATCTCCGAAGGCTTCTTTGACGGTGTGGTGGAATTGGCGCCTGGTGGCGTGGGAGAAGAACTTCTTGGTGGCATGAGAGCGGCTGGAGCGAATCGTTTGAGCAGCGCTGCCAAAATCGGCATTCCTCAGGTCATAGCGCCTGGTGGTGTGAACCTTACCAGCCCAAGAAAGTCTCGCTACAAACCTGAGCACCATGACCGGCGAAAGTTCGAACTGGATGAACTTCGAACCTTTTTGAGAGTTTCCGACGAGGAAATTGTCGGGGTGGCCCAGGTATTTGCTGATAAGCTTAACCAGGCTGAAGGACCAGTCATTTTTCTGTTTCCGGCACAAGGATGGTCAGCAGTTGATCCTCCTTCGAGCCACATGTTCGACAGTGATCAGGATAGGCTTTTCCTCAGCACGCTGAAGGGATCTCTCTCTTCCAGCAAGGTTGGCGTACGAGAGGTAGACGCCAATCTCGAGGAGCGGGCTTTTGCGGAAGCCGTGGTAGCCGCTTGCCTGGAAATTTTTCCAAATGCTTTGAAATCATCCTAGAATTTGAAGTCAAGCGTCGAATCTTGGACGACCATCGATTCGAGAAAAATCCTGCTTCAAATTCCAGAAGCTTTAAGCAATGCTGCAAAAAAAATTAGGAGGCCATGATGTTCGTCAGGAATTGGATGCATCCTCAGGAATTTTCAATATCTAGTGATGCCCTGGCTGTGACAGCAGTCACACTCATCTCACAAAATAATTTGAAAATGCTGCCAGTCGTTGACAACGGCAGGCTCAGAGGTGTTGTTCACAGGAGAGACCTTAGCGAGGCTGCCACGTGTGTAAGTGAGAGTGGAAACACTTGTGAGATGAACTACTTCTGCAATAAATTAAAGGTAAAGGATGTTATGGTTCGCATGCCTGTTACTGTCTCTGTTGATGATAGTGTCGAAGAAGTGCTGATGAAGGGTCGTGAACTTACGATGAGTACTTTTCCGGTGATGGACGGGGATAAAGTGGTAGGCGTGCTTTCGGACCGGGAAATTTTCGTGATGCTGTACAAACTGCTGGAAGTGGGGCAAGAATGCACTAGGATCACCCTCAGCGATGTCAATCTTCAAGAAGGAACTTTGTCGAAAATTTTAAAAATTGTTGAGGAAAGCAATTGTACGATTCGCGCGGTATTCACCGTCCCCGAAGGCAAAAATGGAATAGCCCGCGTGGTGTTACGCACTGAGTGCAAAGATTCCGAAGTTCTAAGCAAGAATTTGCTGGACAATGGTTTTAATATACTCGAATTTAAGGGATAGATTCATAATTGACGAGATGTAAGGAAACTTTTTTATTGACCTCAAATACATCCAGGTTAGCGCTCATGCGTCTTAATCATTACGGATTTTTTTATTACTGAATAGTTCCTCACGTGTGGAGGTAATCAATATGTTTGGACCATTCTCTGCGGTTTATGAATTAGCCAAGCCGTTTCTCGATACAAGGAACAATGAAATCCACATGAGGATCTCGTATGGATTCGTCAACAAGCTGCTTGAAGTCGAGAAAGGCAACCAGGCTGTAGTACGTCCTGCGATAATTTTGCACGATGTGGGATGGAAAATGGTTCCGGAAGAATTGCACCTTCAGGCATTTGGGCCAAAAAACTATGACAGAACCATTAACCGGATCCACGAGGTTGAAGGCGCTCGAATAGCCCGCCAAATTTTAGAGGACATCAACTACGATTCTCAACTCATTGAGGAAATTGTTGAGATTATTAGTGGACATGATTCACGTGAAAAGCCGCTTTCCATTGATGACGCCATTGTAAAAGACGCCGACAAGCTGTGGCGTTTTTCCAAGGAAGCGATCAAAATTGACCCTGAACGTTTTGGAATAGATCCTGCCGTTCACGTACATTGGCTGGGTGAACAGATAGATGAATGGTTCCTGACGGAAACTGGCCGAAAAATCGCAAACGAGGAACAACGGCTCAGGACTTTAAGTCTCAATTCGTAATCGTTCATAAAAATTTGAAGCAACATCATTCCTCCGGCCAATTCACGCATCGGACGCTATTCTAAAGAGGTTTGAGCAGGCAGCAAAAATTCAAGAAATGCTTTATCAGCTTCAGATAGCTCTCGCTGCCCCTTCACGATTACGTCAATACCCAGAATGAAAGGTCCTTCCAGAATAGGAATCGCTATCAAACGACCATCCCTGACGTCAGGTTCAACTCCCATTCTCGCCAGCATAGATATGCCCTTGCCCATTTCTACAAGCTCTTTGATGAAATCGACATTACCAGTCTCGATAAAAGCTGAGGGAGCAAAACCCTGCGCTTCAAAGATTTCATCAACCAACCTGCGAGTTCCAGATCCTTTTTCTCTGAGAATAAGATTTTCATTTCGCAAGTCCTGTATCGAAATTTGAGGTCGAGAACGAAAGGGATGGTCGGGAGCAGTTACGAGGACAATCTCGTCGCGAATAAACGGGATAACTTTCAACCTTTCGTCATAATTCAATCTACCCACAATAACTAAATCATTTCGATCTTCGAGAACACTTCTTATCATCTCCTCGGAACTGCCCTCATCAATCTGAATTTGGACTCTAGGATAAGCTTCCCTGAATTTTGCGATGTAACCACTCATGACGAATTTCACAAGCGTTTTGGTGCTCCCGATTTTAAGCATAGCGCTGGATTTTTTCGGCTCATTCCTTAAAAATTTGTCTGCCTCGTCTGCTAGCGCAAAAATCTTTTCAGCAATTTCGTAAACCACTTTCCCGGTCTCTGTTAAATCTAGCCCCCTCTTATTACGAATCAATAGGCGCACACCATATTGCTGCTCCATCGCCTTGATCTGCATACTGACAGCAGGCTGGCTAATAAAGAGCTTTTCCGCTGCGATCGAGATGCTTCTGCTTCGTGCGGCAAAGTAGAATGCCCTAAGTTGATTAAGATTGAGATCGAGTCCCATGTGCATCAGCCCCAAATATAAGTTTTTCTTATATAAAGATAAAATTTAGTGATTTGACATGTCAACCAAAATCCTGTGATCTGAATATTGAACATGAACTTATAATAGCTAGGGTTGCCGACCGATTAACAGGTTGCCCCCAGCGACTTGTGTAAGGATCCAAACACCCCACGGCCCCACTTTAACCCTCAGTAAGGAGGAACCGGACATGGCTGAAGAGTACGACGGGATTATTCTCGGCGCTGGCCCAAATGGTCTCACTGTAGCGGCATATCTTGCCAGAGCCGGCCTGAAGATTCTTCTTTTGGAAAAACGATTTGAAGCAGGCGGTGGGTTGGCCACCGAACAAGTAACTCTTCCGGGCTTCCTGCACAACACTCACGCGGTTTACATGCCCATGGTTGACTATGCCCCACCACTGAAGGATTTCGATGATTACCTGACGAAAGATTATGATCTGCAGTTTGTTTTCCCTTCACTGGTGATGGCCATGCCATTTGCCGACGGTACATCACTGAGACTTTACCAGGATGTCGAAAAGACCTGTGAATCAATCGCCCAGTTTTCAAAAAAGGACGCTGAAACTTACAACAAAATTCAAAACAGGTTCAAGGAGCTTACCGAAGACTTTCTCGGGCCCGCCACTTATGAGATGGCTAAACCTGCTTTCGAACAAATGATCAAACTCCATTCTACGGACGTTGGAAGAGAAATCACAGCATACACTGAAAAAACGCCAAGAGATATTGTCAACGAATTGTTTGAGAATGATCGTGTTCGGACACTTTTCCTTTACTTGTCGTGTATGTGGGGGCTCCATTACGACCTTGAAGGGGTCAGTTATCTGGTTCCCTTACTCTTCAATCGAGCTACCAACTACAGGTTGGTCGTAGGCGGATCTCACCATTTGGCCCATCTTTTTACCAAAGTTCTTTACAGAAATGGTGGAATGATCATTTCCCCTGTAACAGTAAAGAGAATAATCCTTGAAAACGGAGAGGCAAAAGGTGTTGAGCTTGAAGATGGCGTGCAATACAAGGCCAGAAAATTTGTAGCCAGCAGTTTGGACCCATTTCAAACATTTTTCAAATACATAGGAGAAAACAATCTTGAGTCGAGTTTCGTCACTAGGCTAAAAGACTGGCAATGGGAAAAATCCAGCTTATTTCATGTCCATCTCGCGCTTAATGAGGCCCCGAAGTTTAAGGCCGCCGAACAAAATGCCGATATGAACAAAGCGTTCATTTCTGTATTAGGGTACGAGAACCTGGAAAATTTAGTAAAGCATTATGACGCTATCCACAAGGGTGAACTTTTTCCAGGTGGGTTCAACTGCTGTTTCCCATCAATACATGATCCGAAACAGGCCCCGCCGGGAAGACATACGGCGCTTATTTCACTGCATGCGCCTCACGACCTTAAAGATGGCGGAGCGGAGAAATGGTATCGGATTCGTGAACAGGAAGCGGACCGATGCGTTGAAATGCTCCGGCAATACGTTCCTAACATATCGGGGAACAACATCATATGGCGATATATAACCACCCCGTTAGACATCGGGAACAAATTTGCCGATATGGTCAAAGGATCGTACAAACAGGGAGCTTACCTGCCGCTTCAGATGGGATACCTTCGCCCTAATGAAGAATGCTCCCAGTATGCAACTCCGGTAAAGAACCTTTATGTGTGCGGAGCAAGTACATTCCCTGGAGGACTGATAACATTCGGCCCTGGTTACAATGCCGCCAATAAAATTGCCGAAGACTTGGGAATCGAGAAGTGGTGGGGTGAACCGGACTGTGTAAAAAAGGCCAAGGCAAAAGGGACGTTGTAGGAGGCACAAAATGAAGGTTAATTCTACCGGATTAGGGAAAACCACCATGGTGGCCCATTTCGCGAACCTTGAAAAAGTCAACGGTGATACAGCCCCAGCGATGAGACTTAGTATAGAAGCCACAGAGCCAGTTCATTGGTCCATAAAGGCAACTGTAGGCGGAGATGATCTTAGAGCTTTTGCCAAACTGATGTTTAAGCCGTCAAACCTTTTTTCTGTGTTGCGGTTGCTTTTTTTCGGGAAGAAGCTGGCGCCGCCGGAATCAAATTAGGCGGGGTTTTTTCACCCAATCATCGTAAAGACAAAGGAGTCTCTCCATGCCAGATAAGACTTACGACGCGATAGTAGTCGGCGGTGGTCATCAGGGGACTATCATAGCTTGTTACCTCCAACACGCCGGCATGCAAACAGTTGTATATGAAAGGCAGCATGAGCTTGGAGGCGGGGCTTGCGGGGAAGCGTTACCATTGCCTGGCTTCCTTCAAAATCCTTGCGCTCATTGGACCAGATTTTACGGTCACCCCGCATATGATGATTTTAAGCTGCGGGGCCGCGGTCTATCATACGTTTTTCCTGATCACAGTGAAGGCATGATTTACGACGACGGCATGCATTTCATGGGCTACACGGCATGGAAAGTAGTCGATGAAAACACTGGACGATCGGAATTTAACGAAGTTAACGCCCAAAAGACTATTGATCAGATAGCCAGGTTTTCCAAGAGAGACGCTGCGACGGCCTATGAACTCCTGGAAAAATACAAGAAAAAGTGGCGGGCCGCTTTCCATGAATGGAGATACAACCCCCCTACTCCATGGGGTGTCAGCGACGCTTTTGAACGGTTGATAGGAGACAAAGAGGCCCCCATTCCACCGGAATATCAGTTTTATACTTCCCAACAAGTGGCGTTTGACCTTTTTGAAAGCGACTACTTACGTACACTGTTCATGCGTTCATGTATGACATCAAGTGGCGTTTTCCCCAATGACTGTATTGGGATTTACAAAATTCTGCACACCCTGGGACTCATTCTTTCGTGGGAACCGGCTTCCATTGCGATCGGAGGAACTCACGCAATAACTCATGCGCTCCAGCGGGCTTTTAGCTCAATGGGCGGTGAATTTGTGGTCGAAACCGGTGTCGAAAAGGCAATTATCGAAAACGGTCGAGCGGTAGGTGTGCGACTCAGGGATGGACGGGAAATAGCCGCCAGGCATGCGGTAATCAGCGATTTGAATACCACTCAGACGATTTTACAACTGATTGGTGAAGAACATGTTCCGGAAAAAATAGCCCATAGAGCAAAAAATATACTTCGGGACAGGGCACAGTTGTTCTGGGGTAACTTCGCCCTTCATGAACTTCCAGAATACACAGTAGCGAAAAACAACCCGGAAATAGGAATGTGTCCTCGACTCAACTGGGGCCCCAAAGACGCTGACTATTTCGCCACGAGACATCAGGCCGAACTGTTTGTTAAGGGGATACCCGACAAGCTTGTCGCAATCGTCGCGCCTGACAGCATCTGGGATAAAAGTCGAGCCCCTCAGGGAAAACACACGATTCTGATCGAACAGTTCACCGCTCCCTACAGATTCTTCAGTGACAGGGACTGGTTGCGCATGAAGAGAGATATAGTGGAGATAATGAGGGAACAGTGGTCATGGTACGCTCCCAACATGACTAAAGACAATGTCATAGCCACTCACATCACCACCCCCATGGACGTTCAGATGCGCAACCTTAATATGCCGCAGGGCGGGTGGACCGGTGAAGACATGATCGCTTCCCAGATGGGACGTATGAGGCCATTCCCTGAACTGGCTTTTTATCGGTTACCGGTTAAAAACATGTATCTCGCTTCCGCTGCCGCCCATTCAGGGCCGGGCATTGGTCGGGGCAGCGCCTACAATTGCTTCAAGGTTATTGCCGAAGATTTCGGCCTGCCTAAAATTTGGGAGCAAAAAGGTCGGTCCTACTAAACGGAGGAAGCTATGGGAAGACTTGATGGCCGTGTGGCCATAGTAACCGGCGCTGGAAAGGGGCTGGGCCAGGCTTTCTGCGTAAAATTGGCCAACGAAGGCGCCGATATAGTGGCGGTTACCCGAGCCGATATGCAAGGCCTGAAACAGACTGAAAAGATGGTAACGGACATCGGCAGACAGGCTTTTACAACTCAGGTTGATGTTACTGACGAAAGCGACACTATCAGGATGGCCAGTCAAGCCATTGACAGGTTCAAACATATCGACATACTAGTCAACAACGCCGCCTATTATTATGGCGTAAAACGGAAACCATTTACTGAAATTATCCCCGAAGAATGGGACAGAATGATGGCCGTCAACGTAAAAGGACCGTGGCTTTGCGCCAAAGCAGTTTTCGAAACTATGAAATCGCAGGGAAAAGGCAAGATAATCAACCTTGCATCTGAGGTTTTTTTCACAGGTTCACACGGATTTATCCACTATGTGGCTTCCAAGGGTGGAGTTATTGGCTTAACACGGGCTTTGGCCGTGGAAGTCGGACAGTACGGGATATGTGTCAACGCTGTTGCTCCGGGTTACACGGATACCGAGGCAAGTAGAACTATCGCAGACATCAACAAGTACGATGCCAGCAAAACACCATTAAAACGGCTGGAAAAGCCGGAGGACATCGTCGGGATGGTAGCGTTTCTAGCCTCAGATGAAAGCGATTTCATAACGGGACAGACAATCCTGGTCGATGGAGGGAGGGCTATGCATTAATTCTGAAATATCACTTCGTCGGGGCTGGGTTTTTCTCTTCCTTTGATTGTTTTTTGCGCCGAATTTATACATGTTTTTGGGGGAATCCGAATCTGATTCCCCCTATCGTTTTTCTTGAATTGTATTCGTGGGCCCCTCCGGCAAGTGTCGACGCATATATCAGGGTAAGTCGTTATTTCAAAGTTTTCTATCAAACGTTTCCTAACATCCTGAAAGGAAGAGAGAACCCATGAAAGTTTACGATGTTGTACCTGGCTTGGAATTCGACCCAGAACGTGACTTGGCGCAATCACCGGCATGGTTTTTGGACGCTACTCATTCAGTGCCGCCATGGACCCCGATGTTCGGGTGGTTCTGGATAAATTTCTGTCGCCACGGAATGCAATGGGGAGCAGAAAAATTGTCGTTGCCCACTGTCCAGGGCTGGGACTGGCGTTTCTAAATTCAAC
>JAMCYH010000286.1 GCA_023474025.1 Deltaproteobacteria bacterium | reverse complement strand
TGGCGGGAATCGCCCCCGCCGGTAAAACCACCAGGAACACGGGGAGGCTGGTAGCTGTTTGCATAAGAGAGACCATGATAGGCGAATGCGAAAGTGAGGTCATCATCCAGACGCCGGCCACATTCTGCATCCATGTCCCAACATTTGAAACGGTAGCGGCTATCCATAACGCTCGAAAAATCGAATAATGGAGTGGGGTCCACGCTGTTGATTTTTGATGACCTTCGTCACGCATGTTAACCTTTGTTCAAATTAATGTTGTAGGTTAATTTAGTCTCAAACTATATTATTGGAAAGACCCTTAGCCATCGGTAACGTTTCTACATAACTACCGGCACATGAATAATTAAGTGTTTAACAATCTTTATGGTTTCGGGCCGATAGCAATGAGGATAACCAATGAGCGAGAACATTGAGGACAAAGTAAAGAGAGTAGGGCGAGAGATATATTCGCTAATAGGTCAGGAAGTCCCTTCGCTGTTCGACAGGAAGACATGGAATGGACGGCTTTCCGATTGGGTCATGAAAGATGACGCATTGAAGGTCCCACTTTTTCGGTTCGTGGATGTCCTCCCCTGTCTCAAGACAGATTCCCTTGTTGTCAAAATGCTCAACGAATATTTTGCGGACATTCCGGATAATCCTTTCTTACACGGCCTTGGTCGGCTTTCGGGGATTTTGCCTCACGTCGCCGCAAAAGCGGTAAAATCTGGCGTAGAATCCATGGCGTCACAGTTTATCGGCGGCCGGGACGAACATGATGCGCTCAAAGTCTTACAAAAACTAAGGGACGAAGGGATCGCGTTCACTGTTGACCTTCTGGGCGAGGCGGTGCTCGCGGATTCTGAGGCTTTGGAACACGCTCAACGCTACAGGAAGCTTATCAATTTCCTGGCCCCTCAAATAAACCAGTGGTCGGAAAATCCAATTCTGGATTACGACAACCATGGACGTATTCCGGCCCTTGATGTTTCCGTCAAAATCTCGTCTTTCTATTCCCAGATTGACCCAAAAAATTGGGACGGCTCAATCCGAAAAATCAGGGAAGCTTTGGTACCGCTAATCAGATTGGCAATTGAACTAGACGTTTCAATCACTTTGGACATGGAGAGCTATTATTTCAAGGACCTAACTATTGCCGTTTTTCAGAGCCTGTTCGATGACATCGCCGACCTGCCGTTTGCAGGACTGGTCCTCCAGGCGTATTTGCCTGAGACAAGATCAGATCTTCTAAGCATTTTAAAGTGGGCAAAACAGACAAAGAATCGAATCGGTATCCGCCTTGTCAAAGGCGCATACTGGGATTACGAAACAGTGATTAATGAACAGAAGGGATGGCCAATTCCGGTCTTTTTGAATAAAGAAGAAACCGACCATAACTATGAAGAACTCACCAGGATCCTTCTCGAAAATTCAGATTTTGTTCGTCCGGCAATTGCTACACACAATGTTCGGAGTATAAGCCATGCAATGGCTGTAGCCACGTCTTTAGGCCTACAAACCAATGCCTTGGAATTCCAGATGATATACGGCATGGCTGAGCCCGTGAGGCATGCAATTAGAAAGATGAATTACAGGTTACGAGCTTATACTCCGATTGGGGCCCTGATCCCGGGCATGGCGTATCTGATCAGAAGACTCCTCGAAAACACATCCAACGAATCTTTCCTCCGGAAGTCCTTCTCTGAAAGCGCCCCTGTCGATGAGCTGCTCAAGGCCCCGGAGCCGTCGATTCAACAAAAATCTGTTGAATCGTTCCATCCGGAATTCGTAAACGAGCCATTAATCGATTTTTCAAAACTCGATAACCGAAAGTTGATGGAGGAAGCTCTTCGAAAGACACGTCAAACTTTCGACAAAAGGTATCCCATACTAATTGGCGCCAAAGAAGTCAGGACGGACAGGGAAATCCTCTCATTCAATCCCGCGAGCCCGGACGAAATTGTTGGCCGGGTGTGCATAGCCTCAAAAGAGCATGTTGAACAGGCTGTTCAAGCCGCCCGGTTAGCATGGCCCACATGGAGAATAGTGCCAGCTAAAGAGCGAGCCGACTACCTTATTCGGGCCGCCGCTGAAATTAGAAAAAGGCGATTTGAGTTCACGGCCCTGGAAGTATATGAAGTGGGGAAAACATGGACTGAGGCGGATGGAGATGTCACCGAGGCGATAGATTATCTTGAATATTACGCGACTGAGATGACAAGACTCAGCCTTCCGAAAATCATGGGCAACTATCCTGGGGAGTTAAATGAATATTCTTACGAAGCCCGAGGGGTCGGGGCTGTTATCGCTCCATGGAACTTTCCCCTGGCTATTCCGATCGGCATGGTGTCAGCGGCTGTGGTCACAGGGAATTGCGTAATTCTTAAGCCTTCCAGTTTGTCCCCTGTTTTGGGTTGGCGTCTCGTTGAGATCTTCAGGTCCGTCGGGCTTCCGCCCGGTGTGCTAAACTTCGTGGCAGGATCGGGCCAGGAAGTAGGGGAATATCTGGTATCCGGCCCTGGAATAGATTTCGTGGTCTTTACCGGTTCAAAAGAAGTAGGCCTGAATATTGTCAGACTTGCCGGCGACACTGCCGCAGGGCAAGTCAATGTGAAGCGGGTCATAGCGGAGATGGGAGGCAAGAACGCAATAATTGTGGATGAGACAGCCGACCTTGATGAGGCGGTGAAAGGAGTCCTCGAATCAGCATTGAGTTTTCAGGGCCAGAAATGCTCGGCATGTTCCAGGGCAATAGTAGTTGGCGACGCTTATTATGAGTTTTGCGGTAGATTGGAAGAGGCTATGCAGTCCATAAGCATCGGGCCTCCGGAAGACCCGGCGACGTTTGTGGGGCCAGTCATAGACAAATCAGCTATGAATAAGATTAATAGTTACATAGAGTTGGGAAACAGAGAGGGCAAGCCTCTTTTGATACGTAATGTTCAAGGGGCGGGCCATTTTGTAGGCCCTGCAATTTTTACGGATGTAAGGCCCGATTCCAGGATTGCGCAGGAAGAAATTTTCGGTCCCGTGCTTGTAATTATAAAAGCTCGAGACTTGGATGAAGCAATTGAGATTGCCAACAGTACACCTTATGCGCTTACGGGTGGAATATTTACCAGGAGCCCAGCCAATATTCGAAAAGCTAAGGGCGATTTCAGGGTCGGTAATCTCTATATTAACAGAAAGATAACAGGGGCTCTGGTCGGTAGGCAGCCCTTCGGTGGCTTCGGAATGTCCGGAGTCGGATCCAAGGCGGGCGGTCCTGATTATCTGTTACAGTTTATGAACATTAGGAGTATAAGTGAAAATACCATTAGACGGGGCTTCGCGCCCAGGAATCAACTAGAAAATTGAAGACAGAGGCATCTTAATCATCATTCCAATATAATCCATACCTTGATTGAAGGAGTTTCCTATGTCCCAAGACAAGAAGAAAGTAGCCCCGACTAATGGTATTTTCACTT
>JAMCYH010000312.1 GCA_023474025.1 Deltaproteobacteria bacterium | reverse complement strand
GATACGTTAAGGCGAAACTTCGTTCCGTTGCAAAATATTTTTCATTAATTTGGTCGTGATATTGATTATATTTACCTCATGCTAGTTCAGCGCAATGAACTATACGATAGCACCGAACCGTTTATTCTAAATCATTTGAAGAGGCCCCTAATGGTTTTCTCATTACAAAAACGTTTCCTGTTGTTGCTACTGTTGCCTGTTACTCTGAGTCTCACAATAACGGGTGTTACTTTATTCATCTATACCCGTTCGTATTTACTCGATGACTGGACATCAATGGTCAAGTTAAGGTTCGAAAAGACGGCTCATCAGGTACAAATGCAACTGGACAAGAAGCGAACGGTAGTCGACATGATTGCAGACGCTGAAACAAACCCGGGGGCTACGGCCATACAGGCATTCCTTTCGCACCAACTCAGCGAAATGGAAGGCGTCCTTTCTGTAGAAATCCTATCAATGTCTCCAAGCGCCTCACGACCTGAAACTACTCTTCATCGTGATAAATTACCTAATAATGAGATATTACGGAATATATATAATGTGTCCACTAAATTAGCAGCCATGATTAACGATGACGCTTTTCGCAAAAGATCCGGCATGGGCGGTCATCATTCACACTTAAAGGGGACGGCGAAAACACACAACAGTGTGTTATCTTTTGACGATTCGAATAATGTCTTGTTAGTTACAGAATATTTTGGAGGTACGGAACAACACCCAGCCAAAGAAATTGTCGTCAGAATTTCTTTCGATTCTCTTATCAAAGATATTTTAGAAGTTGGGCAATGGCACCATAGTTACGCCTGTTTGGTTAAACCAAACGGACAGTATCTCGCTCATACGAATTCTTCAATGAACAGGTTCGGCGGATTGGGAGAAACCGGCGACCCTCTTGAGAAAAAAGTGCTCGAAGAAATGACACAAAGGAACTTCGGAACAATCCTTGGGGAGGGATATCCTCCTGATAGAATGATCGGATTCTATAAAGTGCCGACTACTGACTGGTATTTGGTTCTCGTTTCCAGAGGGGCTGACGTGCTGGCCCCAATAGCTCGATTCAGTTTCAATTACGTATTCTTTGGATCTCTGTTTCTCCTTTGCACCGGAGTATTGATTTCGTGGAACACTCGTCCAATAGCACAGTCCATTACAGTGATATCAAAAGCTGCAGAAGAAGTCGAAAGGGGAAATTACACCCTCACAATCCCAGAAGACAGATCAGATGAGATAGGAATGCTGAAACAACGATTTAATAATATGATTCTAGGCTTGAAACAGCGTGACCTCATAGAAAGGACGTTCGGGCGTTATGTCGATGCCAAGGTTGCCGTAAAGCTACTTGCTAAACCTGAGAACCTTCAATTGGGAGGCAAAAATCAAACCGTGACCATACTTATGGCAGACCTTCGTGGATTCACCCAGATGTGTGAAAAATTGAAGCCCGAGGATGTCATCAGCCTATTGAATATGCATTTTTCAAATATGATAACAGTAATAGAAGAATTCAATGGAATTATCGTGGACTTTTACGGGGATTCAGTTTTGGCGTTTTTTCAGGGAACCAGTGAAGATGTTTTCGATAGAGCTGAGGATGCTGTCAGATGCGCCTTGGCAATGCAAAGGAAACTTCAAGCGTCCACGAAAAATAATATCGAAACAAGGATTCCCGAGGTTGAAATGGGAATAGGGGTCCACACAGGTGAAGTCATAGTCGGAAACATAGGATCAAAGATTCGAGCCAAGTATGGTATAGTAGGGTCCGCTGTGAATGAGACTGACCGGATTCAGTCATGTGCCCGAGGCGGCACGATAATGATTTCAGAAAAGACATACGAATTGCTATCCAAAGTGATCACGGTCGGCCCTAAGTATGAGGTCACCCTTAAAGGTCTAGACGGAGTTCGCAATCTTTATGAGGTCAAAGATATCAGTTATTAGAAGCGCTGTTGGCTCGCATTTAATGTCTGCTCTAATTTCTAGGCCGAACAGATCGACCGAAAGAGAAATTATTAATCCAGAGCATGACCTGTGAAGCCTTCCTGTAGATTTCCTTCAGGATAGAAACTAACGCGGTCAATTACGGCATCCCGATAAACAATGAGCACTGGGACTTTCTTTTGGGCGAATTGTCGAGTCCACTTGGCCAGAGGCCAGCCCTGTATTTGATACTCGTCAATGGATGTACGCGTTGAGCACATATTGCTGTACCATCCGTTGCGTGTTGAAGAAGGAAGCGTTGAAGGCTATGCAGTGCCGCATGATTTCCGTCCATTTATCTCTGTTCCCGTAATACATCGGGAGGATGATAGTCTCCAGTTTGTCATAAATCTCTTGCGCCTCCGATTTGTGGTTGTCAGATTCCATTGATTTTGATCCGATAGACCATCCTGTAACGCCCTCTACATGGCCTTCAATCCACCAGCCGTCGAGCACGCTGAGGCTTGGAACTCCGTTATGGGCCGCTTTCATGCCGGAGGTGCCCGACGCCTCAAGAGGCTTTTGAGGCGTATTGAGCCAGAGATCAACGCCGGATGTCAGAATCTTGGCAAGTTCCATGTCATAATCAACGAGATAGGCAATCTTGATATGGTCTTTCAACTCATGGGCGGCTTGGAATATTTTCTTGATCAGTTCCTTTCCCGGCCAATCTTTCGGGTGGGCCTTCCCCGCAAATATGAGCTGGATTCTTCCCGCCCGGCTTGCCACACTTCGCAGTCTTTCTACATCGGAAAATATCAAGTCGAGTCTCTTGTATAGGGTTGCCCTACGGGCAAACCCAATGGTGAATGCTTCAAAGTCCATCCCGAGGTTAACTTCCTTGTTCACATGATCACAGAGCAACTTCTTGGCCTTGACATGAGCGTCCCAGATCTCTTCCTTGGAAATACCCAAGCTGTATCTCAGTGTGAACGAGTCTGTTGTCCATCCGGGGATGTACTTGTCGAAGAGCCATTTGAAGCTGTCAGAGGTCCACGTGTACGAATGAACGCCGTTGGTTATGGTATCAATGGGATAAGCAGGAAACATCTCCTTTGATACTTCACCATGTCTCTTGGCCACCCCGTTTATGTAGTGGCTCATGTTCAAGGCCAGTAAAGTCATGTTCAAGCGATCGTCGCCCCCGAGCATTTTTATGATTTCCAACGGAAATTCTTCTCCAAGGTATTTTTCGACCAACTTGTAGGAAAAATGATCGTGACCGGCCGCTACGGGGGTATGGGTGGTAAAGATACAATTTTTCCTTGCACCGTCAAAATCCCATTCAGGGGCTTCCCGGCTACGGCGATCTCGGAGCAGCTCCACAGCAAGTAGGCTGGCGTGGCCTTCATTCATGTGGAATTTTGTGAGGTTGCTGTAACCCAATTTCTCGAGCATTCTTACACCACCGATGCCGAGAATCATTTCCTGGGCAAATCTGTACGCCTCATCGCCCCCGTACAGATACCGAGTAAGCCCTCTCAG
>JAMCYH010000021.1 GCA_023474025.1 Deltaproteobacteria bacterium | reverse complement strand
CTCACCTGTCTCAACGTTGTAGTCCCACGACCCAAGGCCCGCTCCGCTCAATGCCAGGTTCAGTCTCAGCTCACTTTGCCTCAGAGCCTCTTCGGCTTTCCTCCGTTCGGTGATGTCGGCCACAATCATGCAAATGTTAGAAGAGTCCTCAATGGAAAAAGGGCTGGTAGAAATATGACATGGAACGATGCTTCCATCGTGAGCTTTTAACGCAAATTCCTTTTCCTGAGGCTCTTCGAGCCCTTGATTTAGCAGAGCTTCAAATGATGTGGAATCTTCCGCTGTGACAAAACGAAGGATCGAATGGCCAATAATAGTTTCCATTGGTCTCTTAAGCATGGATGACAATCTGGTATTGCAGAAGAATACCGTGCCGTCGGCGCCTAAGATAGCGGCTCCCTCGTTTATTGTTTCAAAAAGGATGCGGTAAACTCGATCAGCTCCGCTGAGGGTATATACCTGATCGCCATCAGGTCCTGAGACAACGAGCGCATCTACTTCGCCGCACCGAATGGCGTTCAAAACATCTTCAGCTTCTTGCAAACGCAATTTCAACCGCTCATTTTCAACGAAAATGTCCTGTATTCTGTCGTGGTGTTTTAGCATTGCAGATTTAACCCTATTCTACTCCCGTCCCGAAAGATCAAGCCCAGCAAGAACCTTGTTTGTGTCTGAAAGATCGCCCACCATTTTTCGCAACGGAAGGGGCAATTCTTTGATGAGTGTCGGAGCGGCGACAATTTGCCCGTTCTTGGCAAAAATCGGTTGCTGATAGATGTCGATTATTTCAAGTTCGTACTGTCCCTCAAGCTCTTCTTTCAACAGTTTGTTGAGATTTTGCATGGCACGGAGGGATTTGCGACTTGTTCCGGCAACATACAATCGCAGAACATATTTGGGCTTTATGGATTCAGCCCCTTGGTAATTCTCCTTAGTTCCTTCGCCTTGCTTTTTCGTCATGATATCTTCCTGTCAACAGTTACTTTCCCGGAAGCAAATCCAGCCCCACCAAGACACGCTCGGTATTGGAAAGATCGCCTATTATTTTGCTTATCGGCGGGGGCAGTTTTCTCACCAAAGTGGGCAATGCCAGGATCTGGTCTCCTTTGGCGAGCTGTGGATTAACGGTGAGGTCAACTACTTCAATCGTGTATTGTCCTGCGAGATGTTCCTCACAAATTCTTTTCAAATTGTCGAATGCTTTGATTGATTTCGGAGTCTGACCCGCCACATATAGGCGTAGTTTCCAAGAGTCTGTTTCTAATTCACCGTCTTCCTTCTCAAGGAATTCATTTTGAGGGTTCTTCATTCAAAATCCCCTTTCTCGTCCTTGCCTTCCGATTTAGGAACGATCAAGCGATCAGCCTTGCGCATTGTTCCCAAATCATTCCTGTCCCGCTTTAGAACAGCTTCAAGAGCCTCCTCCTTATCAATGGCTTTTTGGAGATTCTCTTGCTCAGATTCAAATCTGGCTTGCAACATTGCCATTTCAGCATGGAACATTTTCCGACTCCTCTCCATTTCACTCCGCTTGCGCTCCAATTCCTGCCTACGGTCCAATGCTTCGGCTTTATCCTGAGCCTCCTTGGTGGTCCTTGCTGAACCCGTTAAAACATTATTGGGGCCAAGATACACATCGACCAACTGAACACCCTTATCTGTCAACATAAACTCACGGATCTGATTTGAATGTTGCATTCCACGAGATTTAGCAATAAATAAGGCACGGTTGCGCTCACCGGAAGATTCCAAGGATAGAAGGCAAATCCACGTATCCATCAGCGATGAAATCCCTAATTCGGTCTGTTCTATTGACATCCCACCCTGTGTCAGGTCCGTGAAAAGAGTCGTGATCTCGTTAGTCTTCAAAAAATCTATTAAACGCAACAACATCCCTTTTACGTCAACGATGTTTGCCACGGCGACCAAATTTGAGATTGGGTCTATCGCCAAAACATTGGGTTTGAAGTCCTCGATTGCCCTGTGAATCGCTGCCAGGTGGGCCTCCAGCCCACACAAGGTAGGCCGAACTGGGTGAAACTTGAGAAGTCCCCTTTTTACCCATTTTTCTAAATTGATCCCTATGGACTTCATGTTGCGAATAATCTGTTTTGGAGATTCTTCAAAAGCAATAAAGAAACTCCGCTCGCCCCGCTTACAGGCTGAATCGACAAAATGGGCCGCAACACTCGTTTTTCCGCAACCAGCGGTGCCCGACAGCAAAATGGAGCTGCCACGATAGTATCCCTTGCCTCCCAACATGGTGTCCAAACGGTCAATTCCTGTCGGGACCCTATCCGAGGAGGCCGGGTGATCCAAAACAAGAGAGGTGATAGGAAGCAACGAAAAGCCATTGGCCTGAATCAAGAACGGGTACTCATCGGCCCCATGCGTTGAGCCTCGGTATTTCACTATTCTCAACCGCCTTGTAGGGATCTGCTCCTGGATGCGGTGGTCCAACAGGATCACACAGTCTGCCACGTATTCTTCTAACCCGTGCCGCGTAAACGTCTCTCGCCCTTGCTCAGCGGTGACAACCGCTGTTACGACTTTATCCTTCAGCCATCTGAATAATCGGAGCAGCTCTGAGCGCAAGATCCCCTCATTGGTGAAGCCTGAAAAGAGCGACTCGATGGTATCCAAGACCACACGTCTGGCGCCCACCTGGTCAATTGCCATTCCCAGGCGAATGAATAAACCCTCCAAATCATATTCACCCGTCTCTTCAATTTCACTGCGATCGATGAAAACATGGTCAACAGCGATATTCTTTTGCTCTATCAAAGTCGGTAAATTGAATCCAAGGGAACTGAAGTTTTTTATCAAATCTTCTTCGTTTTCCTCAAAGGACATGAACACGCCAGGTTCGTCATACTGCAATGCGCCACGGACCAGAAACTCCATGCCGAACACAGTTTTGCCACATCCCGCGCTTCCACAAATCAAGGTAGAACGCCCATGAGGCAACCCCCCACCGGTGATCTCGTCGAATCCCTTGATCCCTGTCGGGGATTTCGTCAGCATCGTCATCAGCCGTCATCCTCCTCGTTTCTGCGATGACCTGTCACCCCCACGGCCGTGAAATGGTCTATGCCAACAGACCATGGTTCCTGTCGTCACAACCTTCAGGTTCAGCAACAAGACGTAATTTGTGAAACAATTCCAAATAAGAATCGTCGAGTTTTAATGGTTGTTGAAATGTCGATGCCTGTTCGGGTTCATGGTTCATATTTGGAACCTCGTCCGATCAGGGACTTTTTGTGTTGAACAATGTAAGCCACTAGCTAAGCTAATTTTATTCTCTAGAGTATAAGTTAGCAACATTATAAATGAAAGTGTAGGGAGCAAATAGAATGTCCTGTTTAATAGCACATAATTTGTCCGGTTTAATAAGTCCCGATGGAGGTGGCTTATGCGCCGGACAGAGGTGGTACAGGAGATTCGGAAGATGCAGTTTGAATCT
>JAMCYH010000171.1 GCA_023474025.1 Deltaproteobacteria bacterium | reverse complement strand
GGCTGATTCTGGACAGTTCGAAGCAGATTTTCATAAGATCATAAAATCCAATCTCTTTAAACATGAACCCATTATAAATGGCAGGCTGGTTTTTCAAAAACCCAGCCGTTTCCAATTGACTCTGACGGGCGCCACTGACCTTCAAATCTTGTCTGACGGAAAATTCGTAGCAATTATTCACGATAAACGCGATCTGGAACTTTACAAGTCGGAAGGCGAAAGAGATTTGTCAAGGTTCTCTGATCCAATGATGTTGCTTGTAAACAGCCTTAGTAATGGAGACACATCAAGGTTCGCCAACATGACCCAGCAAAAACATGAAGACTCAACTGTTCTGGAAATCGAACCCGGCGACTTGAGTGAATTTGAAGCGATTAAGAACGTTAAAGTCAAGTTCTCGGACCAGGGGACGATTGAATCCATAACCATGTTTTTCAGGAATGGGAATATTGAAAAAACTGTCTTCGATTCCTGGTCACTCTTAGCGCAGGATGATCCAAAAATCAGAACAATGAACGAACAAATAGGAAAGATTGCGTCCTTGACGGATTCAAACCCTGTTACAAATTTTTTTCAGCTGAAACCTGATGAAACTCTGATTTCCAATAGTCCTACTGATCAGGTAGTTAACCGATCGCGCACCTCAAAACTGGAATCAAAGCAGAATAGTGTTTCCGAATAGAATGGATTCCCAATTAGAATTCGCGACGTTTTATTGATTTGGAGCCGGGGGGTTTCAGGTGCTTTTTCGTTACAAAAGCGTAAGCCGTTAATGGTGAAACAATTACAAGGACCAGTGTACAGAGGACAGCGCTCAGAATGACCACAGGAATCATGGCAAAGAGGAACCATATGGTTCTTATTTTTTGCGCCCTTTCTTTCCACATCACACTCATTAATCCTTCGATCTTATCTCACACTGTGAATATCAAGAGGTATATGGAACCCATTGCTGGTCTCCAGAATCCCTGACATTTCCCCATTAGCAACTATCTTTCCTACAAATTTATGGCCTGTATAGTGAGCAGCCCGAACATCGCTCCCATTAACAGTTCCGTTAAAATGCCATGTAGATTTGCGGCCAAGGGGGTCATAGAGATAAGCCACTCCTGAAAGTTTTTGCCCTTTCTGTTCAGCAATGGCTTTGACCTGATGGCCCATTACCGTAGCTTCCCATCTACCGGTTATATTGGCGGCAAACACATGGTATGCGCTTAAAAGAGTGACAAGCGTAAAAAATGTTACCACTCGTTTAAAATTCATAAAAAAAGACCTCAACTTCGAAAAGATATTATATCACCTTAGTCACGTTACTCAAAATTAACCTTAAGGAACGTCCAGCCTTATTCTCCCGGTAAGACTTCTTACCAGATTTCTGGCGAGTTTCCTGGACGCTAAGGGGTCTCCAACCGTCAATGCGGCGAATTTACCGTCGGTAGATTGGACAATCACCAAACCAGCGCTTAACTTAATGACGTTTCCTTCTTTGTGAGCTTCTATTTCGGCTTGTTCCAGATGATCTACAAACTGACTATCATTCTCCTCAATTGCAAAAAGGGCCATTTGAGCAAGACTCACGAGAAAATGTCTATCCGGTGATGCCATGCCCTCTTTATAAAAGACCTCTAACCTGCCTTCCTGTTCCATGGACATTACAATCTGCTGATTTTCTCCAAACAATCGATTCCGTGGCGAGGGTTTTATGATCAGTTTCATATCATTCCCTTGACAAGCTTCGCAGGCAATTGAGCGCCTGACAATAGACTAGACTTGAGGTCCACTTTTTATAAAAAAAGATTGTCGGTAGGCTTCGGCCAGTACGATAGATGTCGCGTTTGAGACATTTAGTGACCCAATAGGACCTGTCATGGGGACCTTAATCATAATGTCGCAGTTGTCCCGAACCAGTCTGCGTAAACCCGTTCCTTCGGCGCCCATAACCAGGGCCATTTTCCCGGAAAGGTCCGCTTCGAAGTAATTTGTCCCCGTAGTGGCGTCTGTCCCAAATATCCAGCAACCTACACTTTTAAGCGTTTCCATGCTTCGGTTGAGGTTCGTAACGCGACAAATCCTGACATGAGCTGCGGAACCCGCTGAAGCCTTTTCAACGGCAGGAGTTACCGAAACCGCCCTATCTTTTGATAGGACAACCAGGTCAACTCCGAAGCAACAGGCGCTCCTCAATATGTTACCAAGATTGTTCGGATCCTGAATTTGATCCAAAATTAAGATCAGACATCTTTGACTATCTTTAAGTCTTAAGATTTCGGTATCGAAATCGTCGTAGGGGAAAAAACCCACACGCGCCGCTACTCCCTGATTTTTTACATCGCGGGTCAATGAATCAAGTTGTATTCCCGACATGTACCGTAAATTTAAATTGTTTTCCCCAAATTCACGGTTTAGGCGCCTGTCAGCATCCGACCCCTTTACGAGAAAAATTTCGTACACTTTCCTCCGGGAAGCCTTTATCGTTTCAATTACCGGATGAGAACCATAAATCAGCGTGCGATCTGTATTGTCTCTATGAGGTTTGTTCAATCGTTCTTTATTTCCACTCTAACATCATTTTTTTGTTTTGAAGTTTGCCCAGTAGGTTGAGATCCTCCAACTTTACCTGAGGCAATCTCCCGAAGAGACATTACCACTTCTCGGTTATCCCTGTCAGCAGGGAGTAGAGGCGCGCCCCGTTTTAATTCCTTTGTCCTCTTGGACGCAAGGACGACCAGAGCAAACCTGTTTTCTACTTTATCCAAACAATCTTCAACTGTGACTCGAGCCATTATTTTCACCTATTCAATGTTTTGAGTTTGTTCACGTATCTTTTCTACTTCCGTCTTAATATGAACAACGTGTGAGGAAATATCGGTTGAGGCTGACTTGGCGCCCAGCGTGTTAACCTCCCTGTGCAATTCCTGCAACAGGAAGTCGAGCTTTCTTCCTAAGGGGGACCCTTCCTTCCCAAACGCGAGGAACTGTTCCACGTGGCTCTTCAATCTGATCAGCTCTTCGCTCACATCAGATCGTTCAGCTATCAACACCAGTTCCTGGAGCATTCTGTCATCATCTATTTCCAGCCCGCCTGTCATTTCGCGAACTTTTTTCTCCAGCCTTACTCTGACCTCTGAAGAGACCTGATCCACAAGTGGAGTTATAAGGTCAATCGTCTCAGAAATTGAAATTAAATGTGTTTCTATATCCTTCCACAAGACGAAGCCTTCGGCCTTCCGCATTTCATCCAACGAGTCCAGAGCAGTTCGAACACTTTTTTCAACTAATTCCGATTCCAGTTCCAACTCGTCAGCGCTATCCGAAGAAGATACGATTTCTTTTAGGGTCAACATATCCGAAACGGTTATTTCACCTCCCAGGTTGTAGCGGCGCTTCAATTCTGTCAGGCATTGGTGATAACGGTCCGCAAGATCATAGTCTACAAGAAGTTCAGTAAGGCTGGAGAAAAA
>JAMCYH010000268.1 GCA_023474025.1 Deltaproteobacteria bacterium | reverse complement strand
CAAGGAGAAATGAAATGTAATCAGTGCAAAACGCAATTAGATCTGGACTAAACAAATTCAACTACGTATGCGTAACAACAGCATAGTTCGGGTTGTCTCCGGTTTCCGGCTTTGGCAACCGCACATGCAGGCTGATGAGGATATATAAAGTGGAAAAAGAACAAGTTGGAGAACAGATGAGCGAGAGTGTCCGAGACAATAATTTCGGAGACGTAATGGTTGTTGGTGGAGGAGTCAGCGGCATTCAAGCCTCTCTTGATCTTGCCACTGCCGGGTTCAAGGTGTACCTGGTTGAAAAATCGCCAAGTATTGGCGGTCATATGGCGCAGCTGGACAAGACCTTTCCCACTAATGACTGCTCTATGTGAATACTCGCGCCAAAGCTGGTCGAGGTCGGCCGGCATCCCAATATAGAGGTCCTCACCTATACTGAAGTAAACAGTGTAGAAGGCGCCGCAGGAAACTTCAGCGTAACCCTGACTAAAAAGCCAAGGTATATCCTGGAGGATAAATGCACGGGTTGCACTACTTGTGTAGAATATTGCCCTGCCCAATATCCTGACCAATATAATCAGGAGATATCGCTGAATAAATCAGTCCATATATACTTCGCTCAGGCAATTCCCCTTATTGCGTATATTGACGAAAGCTGCCTTTATCTCAAAGAAAAGAAATGCCGTATCTGCGAAGGAGTGTGCAAGAATAAAGCGATAGATTTGAATCAAACGCCGGAGAAAAGAGAAATAAAGGTAGGAGCGATCATTTTGTCTCCTGGCCTGGAGCCCTTTGACCCAAAGGTGAAGAAAGAATATCGCTACGGGGAGTTTGCGAATATCGTAACCAGCATGGACTACGAGCGGCTGTTATGCTCCACGGGCCCTTACCAGGGAGAAATACTGCGTGGTTCCGACAGGAAGCATCCTCATAAGATAGCCTGGATCCAATGCGTCGGTTCGAGACGGGTTACTCCGGGTGAAAACAGTTATTGCTCAGCTGTATGCTGCACTTATACCCAAAAACAGGTGATTTTGACAAAAGATCACGACGCAGATGCAGAGTGTACAATATTCCACAATGATATCCGGTCCTACGGGAAAGATTTTGAGCGTTACTACGAAAGGACGGAAAAACTTCCAGGGGTTCGATTCATCAGAAGCTACACATCAATAGTGAGGGAGGACCCAAAGACCAAAAATGTCACGGTACGGTATTCCACAAACGAAGATGGTGTAAAAGAAGAAGAGTTCGACATGGTGGTACTGTCAGTTGGATTGAACCCACCTGCTGATGTGAAGTCCATTGCAAACAAATTCGGTATAGACCTCAATCCTCATGATTTTTGCAAAATCAACACTGTCAATCCCATGGCCACTAACAGAGCCGGGATTTTTGTGAGTGGAGGTTTTCAGGGTCCTGTCGATATCCCCGAGTCGGTATTCAGCGCCAGCGGAGCAGGCTCCCAAATCGGCGAACTCCTTGACTACAGGCGGGGAAACCTTTCCAGGGAAAGGATATATCCGCCTGAAAGGGATGTCTCAGGGGAGGAGCCAAGGATAGGAGTCTTTGTATGTCATTGTGGGGCCAATATCGGAAGGATAGTCAATGTTCCTGATACAGTAGAGTACTGCAAAACACTACCTAACGTTGTCCACGCTCAGGAACAGCTATTTTCATGCGCTACTAATTCCGCCAAGGAAATTACGGACATAACCAGGGAAAAGGGGTTAAACCGGGTGGTTATCGCGGCCTGCAGCCCCAGGACCCTTGAGCCGCTCTTCCGGGACACCGTCAGGGAGGCGGGAATCAATCAGTATTACATGGAAATGGCCAATATCAGGGAGCACAACTCCTGGGTCCACTCAAAAGAAAAGGAAGACGCCACACAGAAAGCGAAGGATATCATCCGGATGTCATTAGCGCGAGCTTGTCGGCTGGAACCGTTACAGGAATTTGACCTGCCGGTCAACAAGGCTGCGCTGGTGGTTGGGGGAGGCATAGCCGGGATGACTTGCGCTCTCTCCATTGCCAAACAGGGGCATGAGGTCCACCTGGTGGAAAAGAACAGGGAGCTTGGCGGAATAGCTCGAAGGCTTCATTCCACGCTGGATGGACTCGATGTTCAGGATTACCTGCGCGATCTCATAGCTAAGGTGTACAAGAACCCTTCAATACATGTCTATCATGATGCGACAATCACTGACGCCAAAGGTTATGTCGGAAATTTTGTCACCTCGGTGAAGTCTGAAAGAGGATTAACGCAGATAAAACACGGCGCAGCGATTATTGCTATTGGCGCTGATCTATATACGCCTACCGAATACCTTTATGGACAAGATGACAGGGTAACGACCCACCTTGAGCTGGAGGAACGGATCACCCAGGGAGACGAAAAGATAGTCAATGCGCAAAGTCTCGTGATGATCCAATGCGTAGGATGTCGAAATGAAGACAGAAATTACTGCAGCCGGTTATGTTGTAGTCAGGCTGTAAAGAACGCATTGAGGCTCAAGGATATAAATCCCGAGATGGATATTTACATCCTCTTCCGGGATATGAGGACGTATGGGTTCAACGAGGATTACTACCGGGAGGCCTCAAACAGGGACATAAAATTCATTCGTTATGAGCCGCAGGACCTACCTGAAATAGAAGCTGGAGAGTCGGATGAAGGTCGGCCTGTTCTGAAGGTCACCGTGACCGATTTTGTTCTGGGGAAGAAGCTCGTACTGGATGCCGACATCATTTCTTTGGCCGCCGCTGTCATACCCTCGGCGGCGACGAAGGAAATCGCCGGGTTATTCAAGGTAACTTTAAGCCCCGACGGCTTCTTCAAAGAAGCTCATGTCAAATTGAAGCCTGTTGAATTTGGCACAGATGGCGTTTATCTTTGTGGGCTGGCTCATTATCCCAAATTTATGCAGGAAACGATCAACCAGGCTTATGGAGCGGCAGGACGAGTCTTAACGCTTCTTTCACGCGATACGGTCGTAGCGTCCGGTTCAGTGGCCCAGGTCGATGAGAGCAAGTGTATCGGATGTGGGGCATGTGTCTCCGCCTGTACGTATGGCGTCCTGGAACTTCGCGATGTTAAGAAAGGGAAGAAGGCGACGGTCAATCCTGTCCTCTGTAAAGGGGATGGCCTGTGCAACACGAAGTGTCCCACAGGGGCTATACAACTGAAACACTATACCGATGAAGAACTCCTGAGCGAAATTGACGTGGCGTTTCCACAGGAAGAGATCTTACAGCAACTGGATACTGCGGTTGGATATGTGTAGAAACACACGAATGAACAAAGCCGCGATTATCAAGTAGGAGGTGAGAAAGCATGAGCGCAGGACTTGAATTCAAACCAAAGGTATTAGGATTTGTGTGCCATTGGTGAGCATACGGCGCAGCCGATTTAGCTGGAGTTTCCAGACTACAATATACAACTGAAATGAGACTTATTCGCGTCATGTGTTTCAGTTGT
>JAMCYH010000178.1 GCA_023474025.1 Deltaproteobacteria bacterium | reverse complement strand
AAATTTTCTAAAAGAATATATCACTAAAGGTGATAACGTTCTAGATGTTGGCTGTGGACGCGGGGAGTCAATTTATCTATGCCATAAAATTGGTGCTCGACGATATCCATCATGATAACTACATTAAACATACCTTTTTTAAACGGGAGTTTTTTTGCGTCAGCGACTGTAATTTTTATATTCCTGTTTGTTAATACCCTTGAGAGGTTGGCTCTTGCAATAGCAACCGCATCCTTGGAGTAGTCAATCCCGACACAGCGAGCACCAATTTTATGGCATAGATAAATTGACTCCCCGCGTCCACAGCCAACATCTAGAACGTTATCACCTTTAGTGATATATTCTTTTAGAAAATTTTTCAACTCGGGGAGCATGTCCAGGTTCTTCTTTGAGACCTCATAACCATGGTTATATTTCTGATAGTATTCCTTAGTGTATAAAGACGGTGAAACTGGTTTGCGGTTCATATTATCTGATAGCTATTGTATATTACTTCTGCGTTCTTGTCGGAGTAGTTTTTCAAGGCAAAGGTTCTTGATTTTCTTTTCAATTTTCTGAGTGTTTCTTTGTCACCACTTAGCGTACGTAAAGCGAGGGAAAAATTTTCTACCGTTGGTTTAACCAAATATGCGCCCGATCCATTTAGGATACTCGGTAGAGTACCGAGGTTCGATGAGATGATAGCGAGACCAGAACTGGCCGCCTCTAAGACGACGGCGGCGAAGCCTTCAGCGTAAAGAGAGGGCATAATGAAGACATCGGCGGATTGGTATTCATTTCTAATGACTTTCATTTTCTTGTCGAAGTCTAAAGGAAGGTTGGTTCTGATGTCCAAGTTTTTTTGGTTGTGGTACTTCCTGATGAAGCTGTCTCTGTCCGGGCCCTCAGCGACCCGAGCGATGAAGTCAATTTTCGGATTTTTCTTAGCAAGTTCGCCAAAGAGAAAAATACCTTTCTTTTCCAAACCTCTCCCGACGAAGATTGCCGTCAATCGTTCGGAAGAGAATGTTCCTTGTTGTGGTTTGAAAAGGTCGGTATCGACCCAGTTGGGATGAATGGCGATCTTATTTTCGGGGATGCCGATTTTGATTAGTTCTTGTCTGGATGGTTCGCCGACCGCGAGAATGAAATCGTATGGAGAAAGAATAAATTTGATAATATGTGCCAAGAGAGGTCGGTTCTCAAAATTATAGATCGCGTGCGTACTAATAACCTTTCGTTTTCTAATGAGAGCGCCCAAGCAAACTCCTACAAAGCCGGCTGCAAAACCGTGGGCGTGAATGACTCCAATTTCTTTATTACGTTTGATTCCAACAAACAAACTCAGCGCTAGTAGTCCAGGGACCAGATAGAGAAGTTTGTGACAATTCTTGATTTCGATCTTGGGGAACCAACCGCTGCCAAACCAAGGCATGCGAAAGATCTCGTAGTTTTCCTTTTTTTCATACCAGGGGGCTTTGACGGGGGTGGTCAGCGGAGTGTAGCTGACGACGATGGCTTTGGCTTTTTTCTTAGCCAGAAACTTTAATAGTTTTTGGATATGTGACTCAACCCCACCTTGATTGGGGGCGGTAAACGGACAGATGATTAGAACTTTTCCCGACTTCATTTAGTGCTGCTGATAATAAATGATCTTACTGCCTTCAGTATCAAAACTAAAATCAATCTTTCGAAGTTTCGGCAAAGCATTGATGATGGCATCATGCTTGCTTTTAGGCGCATAGAGTAGTAAGAATCCCCCTCCGCCGGCACCGAGAATCTTTCCACCAAGAGCGCCGTGGCTTTTGGCTGTTTTGTACCAACGGTCAAAAGTCGGGTTACTGATTCCTTGACTGAGTTTGGTCTTAAGATTCCAATTTTCATCCAGTGCTTCTCCGAATGACTTCAGATCATCGTTCGATAAAGCTTTTGCTTGGCTGTAGGCCAGCTTGACCATATGACCAAGGATATCGCGCGTCTTAATGTTTGAAATGGTGTTTTTGTTTTGGTTGGCCAGGATCTTGTCTGCGGACCGAGTTATGCCGGTATAGAGCAGTAATAGATTCTGGTTGAGCTTATGTTTTGTGGCAGTACTACAGATAATCGGATTAACTGCAACAGTATCGTCCGGGCGAAACTCGATTAGGTTAAGACCACCGTAAGCGGCGGCGTATTGATCCTGTTTGCCAATTGGTTTGTGACAATTCTTGATTTCGATCTGACAGGCTGTTGAGGCAAGATATTCTTTGCTGGAGAATCTCGAAAGGTAGGCGTTGAGTGCATTCAAGAGACCAACTGTATACGTGCTCGATGACCCCAGCCCGGTTCCTCCCGAGGGGATGTCAGCAATAGAAGTTATCTCAATGCCGCCTTTGATACCAAGAAGCTTAAGGGATTCACGAATTAACTCGTGTTTCAATTTCGATGGCTTGGCGGCGAATTCAGTGATTGAGTAGCTGGCTCTAATTAGGTTGTCAAACTTTTTATTGACGTTTATATAAATATATTTGTCGATCGTGGTACTGATTACCGCGCCTGGTTGTTTCCGATAAAAGGATGGCAGGTCCGAGCCGCCGCCGACGAAACTCATCCGTAATGGGGTCTGGGAAATAATCATTTGAACTTTGAGTTCTTAAAATAGTTGACCGTAATTTTTATCCCTTCGTCTAAGGAACAGGTTGGTTTCCAGCCGACGGCTTTGGTAATTTTACTCGTATCTGCAACAAGTCTCGTTGGGTCACCAGGTCTTTCTCCGAGATCCGTTACTTCGGTTCTTCTGCCAACAGCTTTGAAAATACTTTCAAGTAGATCGACCATCAAGATCCCTTTTCCGGTACCGATATTGAAGTAGTTGGAGCCGGTTAAGTCCATGACAGCAAGGTGGGCCCGAGCGATGTCTTCGACATAGATATAGTCACGATATTGCTGGCCCTTCCAATACAATGAGATCGGTTGATCACTAAGGGCCTGTTTGATCCAGTTGGGTACTGCGCGGGTGATTGGATGGACTTCATCAAAAGGACCATAGGCATTAAAGTAACGCAGAGAAGTACTGTTAATACCGAAGGTATGGAAGTAGCCGGAAAGTACCGCTTCGACGGCAAGTTTGGAGGCACCATATGGTTGGAGCGGTTGTTTGACCGAGTCTTCGGTGACCGGAAATACAGCTGGTTCGCCATAAACTGAAGCCGAGGACGAGTTAACAATGAACTTTACACCGTTCTTTCTCATGCCTTCGAGCAAATTTACCGTACCCATGACATTGTTTCGAAAACAGCCCTCGGGGTCATCAATGCTGGACTTGATATAACTGACGGCAGCGAAATGAAAGACCCGATCGATTCCTTTTAGTGCTTTGTTTATTTCGTTCGGGTCCAAGAGATCGCCTTGAATAAATCTGGCCCGTTTATCAACCAACGCCCGATGCCCGGTAGATAAATTATCGAAGGCATGAGAAAGAACGGTGTAAAGTTCATTGTTAACTCGTCCTCGGCTTCAGTT
>JAMCYH010000260.1 GCA_023474025.1 Deltaproteobacteria bacterium | reverse complement strand
AGACTAGCGGCCTACAATATAGCCTTCTCAATTCGACCAAAGATTTCCTCGATGGGACCAACTCCCTGAACTTTTCTAAGAAGGTCTTTATCCGCATAATACTGAATGAGTGGGGCTGTCTGGTTATTGTAAACCGCTAGTCTCTCCCTTATTGTTTTCTCATTATCGTCATCTCTTTGGTAAAGTTCCGAACCGCATATATCACAGACCCCATCAGCTTTGGGGGGATTGAACATTACATGGAACATTGCGCCACACGCTGAATTCCTGCAGGTGCGTCGGCCCGACAGCCTCTTGACCAGTTCTTCATCTGGCACATCTACTAAGACCGCATGGTTAATAGATTTACCCTGTGATTCAAGCATCTTGTCAAGAGCTTTGGCTTGGCCAAGTGTTCTGGGGAACCCGTCGAGCATATATCCTTTATCAAGGTCCGGTTTGGACAGTCTTTCCTGTACTACACCGATGACCACGTCATCTGGAACCAACTCGCCCTTATCCATGTAGGTCTTGGCTTTCAGCCCCATCGGCGTGCCCTCTTTCAGAGCAGCTCTAAAAATATCGCCAGTGGATATTTGGGGAATGCCAAGTTTTTCAACTAGCATTTTTGCTTGAGTGCCTTTGCCTGAGCCAGGTCCGCCCAACAATATTATCCTCATGTTTCCCTCCTTGACCTAATAACTTCTTACCGTCTTCCCTTAATTCGCCCTGTGCGTATGAAACCCTCGTAATGCCTCTGAATCAGGTGAGTTTCAATTTGGGACAACGTGTCTAGAGCCACTCCCACAACTATTAACAGTGAGGTGCCGCCAAAATAAAATGGCGCGTTAAAACGACTTATCAGAATCGAGGGCAGAACACATACCACCGATATATAAATTGCGCCACCGAGTGTGATTCTTGTAAGAACCCTATCGATATATTGAGCTGTTTTTTTGCCGGGTCTAATTCCAGGGATGTATCCGCCATATTTTTTCATGTTGTCGGCGACATCGACTGGATTAAACGTGACCGCAGTATAGAAGTAGCAAAAGAATACTATAAGGGCGACGTAGCAAAATTCGTAAACTACTGTCCCGGGTCTGAGCCAGTCGGTTATCGAAGTCAGAATTGGAATTTTCAGGAACTGGGCTATGGTTGCCGGGAAGATAATTAGCGATGAGGCAAAAATTGGAGGAATGACCCCCGCAGTGTTGACCTTTAAGGGAAGGTGCGTAGTCTGCCCACCGTAGATACGCCTGCCAACAACTCTCTTTGCATATTGTACCGGGATCCGCCGCTGGCCCCGTTCCATAAATACAATCACAGCTATTACCGCTATCATGATAGCAATTAGCAGCAGTAATACAAGAAAACCAAGGTCTCCGGTTTGAACCAATTGTACCGTACTACCCAAAGCAGATGGCATACGTGCGACAATTCCCGCAAATATAATGAGGGATATGCCATTGCCAATGCCGCGCTCTGTAATCTGCTCACCCAGCCACATTATGAAAGCTGTCCCGGCCGTTAGAGTAACCATTGACAATAGGACAAACGCGGGTTTAGCCATATAAACAAGGTTTTCTGTTTTTGCCAGCCCAATACTGATACCCATGCTTTGAACAAGTGAAAGGACAACCGTCCCATACCTTGTGTACTGGGTGATCTTTTTTCTGCCGGCTTCGCCCTCTTTTGAGAGTCGTTCCAGGTGTGGAACTACTACCGTAAGAAGTTGAAGAATAATAGAAGCGCTAATATATGGCATAATGCCCAAAGAGAACACCGAGAAGTTCTCGAGGGCGCCACCTGTAAACATGTCGATCACACCAAAGAGTGTTTGCTGGTAACGGCCAAAAAACTCTTTGAGCGCCAGTGTGTTTATTCCGGGAGTAGGAACATGTACGCCTAATCGATAAACTAAAAGTAACAGAAGCGTAAAAAAAACTCTACGCTTCAGCTCCGGGATTTTAGCTATATTTGCGATCGAACCTATCAAGAAAGATCTCCTAAAGTTGCCGCTTCTGACTCGATTTTATTTCTACACGATTCCAAATGATACCTATCAACACATGACTACTCAACGGAGCCGCCGGCCTCCTGAATCTTCTTTCTGGCTTTTTCGCTTACGGCGTCGAGCCTCACCACATAAGCGGCGCTAATTTCTCCGTCGGAAAGCAGTTTGATAAGCCCTGACCTTTTGACTATGTCTTTTTCCCGTAGCAAATTACCAGTTATTGGTTCCGAGGGATTCAATTTTGAGATCGTTTCTAGTGAAACAACATTGTATTCAACTCTGAAAATGTTATTGAAACCCTTCTTGGGAAGGCGTCTTTGCAAGGGCATCTGCCCACCTTCAAAACCTCTTCCGACCTTGCCGCCGGACCGAGCTTTCTGACCTTTGTGCCCTTTTCCGCAGGTTTTTCCTAGCCCCGAGGATTCCCCACGCCCGACGCGTTTATGTCTACCGACCGTTACTGGTCGTTGCAAGTTTGACAAATTCATAGAGAACTCCGTTCTGGACGGGATTTTTCTAACGTTCAACCTCTTCGCAGGTGACAAGGTGACTAACCTTGTTGACCATCCCTCTAATTGCCAGAGTATCTTGCAACACTCTGGCAGAATTGATTTTGGTCAATCCCAGCCCACGAATCGTTTCCTTCTGTTTCTTGGTAGCCTTTATCGGGCTCTTTTTGAGGGTCACTTTAAGCATTGCCTAAGTTTTCCTCTCCCTTTTCGTTTTCTTCCTCAGTTTGGCCTACCTTACCAAGACGCTTTGCAATTTGAAGAGGCGTCCGGAGGCCTTTAAGACCTTCAAAGGTAGCTTTTACAACATTATGAGGATTGTTTGTGCCAATGCATTTTGTTAGAATGTCGCGGATACCCACGGCTTCCATAACTGCCCTCACAGCGCCGCCTGCAATCACGCCGGTCCCGGAACCAGCCGGTTTGAGCAAAACTTTAGCCGCTCCATATTCACCGACTATTTCATGAGGCACCGTGCCATTTACAATCGGAACTTCAACCATATACGCTTTGGCTCGTTCAACCCCTTTTCGGATCGCCTCGGGAACTTCATTCGCTTTCCCTAGGCCAAACCCTACACGGCCTTGGCCGTCGCCAACGACTACCACTGCGCTAAAAGAAAACCTTCTTCCGCCTTTAACGACCTTGGCGACGCGACTTAAATGGACCACTCGGTCTTTAAGTTCGCCTTCGGTTGACATTTCTGATCTACTCAGCAACGGGCGATTCCTCCTTCAACCAGAATTAAAAGTCTAATCCAGCTTCTCTAGCGCCGTCAGCCAAAGCTTTGACCTTTCCGTGATACAGGTAAGATCCTCTGTCAAAGACAACTTTACTGATATTTAACGCCAAAGCTTTAGCAGCTAAACGTTTCCCAACCTCTCGAGCTAAATCCTTATTAAAAGGTTGGTTTGATTGCCGTCTGAAACCTTTGTCCAAGGTTGAAGCCTGAACCAGGGTGACTCCGGCATCGTCGTCTACGATTGTAAATGGC
>JAMCYH010000341.1 GCA_023474025.1 Deltaproteobacteria bacterium | reverse complement strand
GCTGGTTCACGTCCGGTCCTGGCAAATCTCCTCCACTACGAACGGCGGACCTGACTTCGCTTCGGAGACCCGCCAGGGCCGGCCTCACCCATTGTCACTTCTTTGACCGCGCATTGGTATCAGACCCAGAATCACAGCTTAAACCTTTCTTCTAAGCTCCGACTGTTTGGAGGTTAATGCCTGTAGCTCCGTAATACAGCCAAGATAGACATAATGCTCTTAAGTCCTGTATGAAAAGGGCCACAGTTTGAAGTACATCTTAATCCTCCACCAGATTCTAGCCAGTCCCAGAGGCTCATATAGCAAAAAGACGATGATTAACAACCCGAAAATCGCATTATTTATGCTCGAGAAGTACTCGGTAAGATCCATCGAAAACATTCTGTTGGCCTCAGTAGCAAGACCCGCTAACACTTCGGGAATCAGCAGCACAAAAACCGTCCCGAGTATAGACCCAAGAATACTTCCCATGCCGCCGACTAAAATAATGGACAGGAACTGTATGGATAAGCCTAACGAAAATTGGTCGGGACTTATCATTCCGGAATGACCGGCCCACAACCCACCAGCCAGGCCGGCATAAAAACACCCGATCCAAAATGAGAGAAGCCTGTATTTTCCAACTGATATACCAAGTACCTCTGAGGCGAGGTCGTTGTCCCGGATGGCCACAAAAAGTCGGCCGGTTTTAGTTCTAAAAAGATTTCGTGCGAAAAGCGTCAGCGCAATCGCGATACCCAAAATTAACAAGTAAAAATGTATTTGCCCACTGCTGCTTTGAACGGCAAGGAACGTTGGAACAGGAACAGATAATCCAAGGTCTCCCCCGGTAAAACGAGGAGTCTCCACGATCAAAAAAGCAAACATAACTTGAACTGCAAGAGTCGCTATAGCCAAGTACATCCCTTTAATTCTCAATGCCGCTAAGCCGGGAATAAGCCCGGAAAATGCAGTTATAAGAGCGCCCAAAGGCAAGGCTACAAGAAACGGCACGTTCAGGTCCTTGGTCAGGAGCGTGGTTGCATACGCTCCGATGCCCACAAAGGCGCCATGACCGAGCGAAATGACCCCGGTAAACCCGGTCAAAATGTTGAGTCCAATCGCTCCAATAACAAAAATTCCCGTTATATTAGCGAAATTAATTACGTATCTATTGCATACAAAGGGCAGGAGCAATAGCAGGACGAAAAAGCACAGTAGACACGCCTGAACAAACCTAGTCTGGAAAATAGCTTCGTCTTGAGCGAAGCTCGTTTTATAGTTCCCGCACGGCCTCATCATATTCCCCTTTACAACCTCTCAATCCTCGTGGTTCCGAACAGACCATAGGGTTTCACGAGAAGAATGAAAATAAGTATTGCAAACGGAATGACATCTACATTTGTCGAGAAATATTGACCCAGGTAGGCTTTACTGAAGCTTTCCAAAAGACCAATTATGTAGCCTCCAACGATCGCTCCTACGATGCTGTCCAAACCACCCAGTATGATTACGGGAAAAACAAGAAGCCCTACAATTCCCAAATTGTTGTCCAGATTGTACGTCTCTGCCATGATGACTCCCCCAACTGAAGAAAGCATAAAGGAAATCGCCCAGGAGGCCGCAAAAATGACGTTAACCTGAACACCGCATCCCATGGAAGCCACTTGATCATTTGCAGTTGCACGCATAGCAGTGCCGAGTTTGCTAAACTTAAAAAAAAGTTGAAAAAACACCAAAAATATTAGCGCAAATAGAACTACTGCAATCGCATCGCGGCTTACAGGAATATTCATGATCTGCACATTCGGACCGGTAAACATTGAAGGCATGACCTTGCTTTGAGCCCCCCAGATTAATTGAGCGCCACTCTTTAACAGGTATGAAAGGGCAATAGTAACCATGACCAGGGTGAAGGGGGATTCGCCAATCATCTTTTTGAAAAGCGCGTAATGAATGATTATCCCCAGGGCTGCAGTGATCACTAAGGTGGCTAGAAAAGATGAAAGCATATTCATTCCGATCTGAATCCTAAATAGATAGGCCACATATGCCCCTATCATCATAAGTTCGCCTTGCGCAAAATTGATGACCTTGGTGGATTTAAAGATGAGGACAAAACCCAAGGCCGCAATTGTGTAAATGCTTCCAACAACAATACCTTCCACAACAGCAATTCCAAACATTTCCATTGTCTTTTGACTACCTCGCCTGTCAGTTTCCAATGTATGCTTCGATCACTGCCTCGTTTTGTCGTACGGTATCGGGGGTACCAAAAGCAATCACCACGCCGTGATTCAAGACGCAGCACGCATCCGCTATGTCTGCAACAACATCCATGTTATGCTCTACAAGAAGAACTGATAATGACCAAATCAACTTAACATCCAGGATGTATCGAACCATGTCTTCTGTTTCCTCTTGGTTCATGCCAGCGCTAGGCTCATCAAGAATAAGCAATTGGGGGTTGAGCGCTAGAGCCCTGGCCAACTCAACTAATTTTTGCTTTCCGTAAGGCAGACTTCCAACTATGGTTTCGCGAATACCTTCCAGGTGAAGGATGTCGATTACTTCGTCTTCAATAAACTGCCTTTGTCTAATCTCTTCGCGGCGTGCCCTGCCGAAATAAATTCCGCCACTCAACAAACCTGATTTCATGGCCATATGTCTGCCCACTTTGATATTCTCAAGCACTGACATTCCCTTAAATAAGGCAATGTTCTGGAAAGTTCTTGCTATACCTAACTTCGCCACCTGTTGCGAGGTCACATTAGAAATATTATGTCCTTTGAACGTCATTGTACCTTTGCCAGGATAGAAGTGATTGATACAATTCAGGACGCTGGTCTTCCCTGAACCATTGGGGCCTATAAGAGCACATATAGTGCCCTCTTCAACTTCAAAAGAGACCCCATTCAAAACCCTCAATCCCCCAAAAGAAAGGTGGAGGTCCTCAACAGTTAGCAGGTTAGTAGTACATTTCCTCGCATCAAAATTCATGGCTAACCCGGTTTCCTCGACGCCTCTTTGTTTGAGCTTCATCGCCGTTGCTCTTACTCTCTTCACGGCACTTTCAAAGGCCTAAAGGGGGAACACCTATTTAAAGCCGATTCTCTTTCTGAACATCCTCGTAGCTAATTCCCTCGCCTGCTAATCGAGACCCTATTAATTTGAAAATTTCATCAGCTGCAGAGTAATAGTCGACCTCTCCGTTTTCTACTTTGGAAATGTAACTACTTAAGCGACTGTCCCGTTCAATTACATCAAGCAGCTTCAAGACCATTTTTCCTTTAACTCTCTCAATTAATTCATCTCTGAGATTCTGTCTTCGATGTTGATATAACAGACCTGTCTCAGTAAGATGCTGAAAATGGTGCTGAATGCATCCATAGATATCCTCGATACCAACATTGTTAGCAACTTCGGATCTTACTACGGGTATCGCCCATTGATCCCTGTGGTGGAGCTGAAGCATGGATTCTATTGACAGAACCAAATCATCAGCCCCTTGGAGATCGGCTTTAAATAGGTGTTCCCCCTTT
>JAMCYH010000022.1 GCA_023474025.1 Deltaproteobacteria bacterium | reverse complement strand
GCCTTAATAACCGGCTGGAAGGAATTCTGGTCCTTGCAAGTATCTATAACTCCTGGTGTATTAATTCCCCGCCCTGAGACTGAACTTCTAATTGAAGTAATACTGGAAGAATCCAGAGACATCCTTAATTGCTCGCTATTGGAAATCGGCTGCGGATCTGGAGCGCTTTTTTGCGCTATAGCCAGTGAACGGCAAGACGTTATTTTGTATGCGTGCGACATCTCGTTAATCGCACTGAAATGCGCCTCTTACAATGCTTCTAGACTAGTTACCTCCGACCAGGTTTATATGTTCGCATCGGATCTGCTCAAATCAGTCCGCCCAGGTCCTTTGTTCGATATAATTTATTCCAATCCACCCTACATTCCTTCAGAAATGATTAATTCTCTGGATCCGGAAATTCGCGATTTTGAGCCGAAATGCGCGCTCGACGGAGGTTTTGACGGTCTTGAAACAATACGGCGAGTAATTGTTATGTCCAGGTCCCGTCTAAAACCAAAGGGTAAAATAATAATGGAGATCGGAGACGAACAATCGAAAGATGTAACTGAGTTTTTGAAACTTAACGAATTTTCCGGTATTAAAACATACGTGGATCTTGCCGGCAAACATCGTGTCATAAAGGCGGTGAGGTAATTGCGATACATATTGATAGGGTTTGGCAAATTTGGAAAGCTTTCTTTCCAAAGGCTAAGATCCATTTTTCCAGATAGTGAGTTTATAATCCTGGATCCTTTCCTCGAACCTGACACTCTGGTCTCCGATGAAAAGATTAAGGTGATCCCCGTCGGAGGAGTTGAATTCCTCATAGGAAATGATCTTTTATATGACACAGATGTTATTGTTCCGGTCGCGCCGTTTAATATCGCTGCCACCTACGTTTTATCTTTCTACAATCACGCCCGTTGTACGAATCTGCCTGAAAGAATCGAAGAGCATTTTCAGAACTGTTCATTAATTGACCATGCCACGATAGTTGTCAGCAATGCCAATTTCCTTTGTCCAGATGACTGTCCTGAGGGAGACCGGTGCACAGTTACAGGTGAACTGCGTGCGCCTATGTACGACAGAATTGAACATCTGAGTTTTCCTGGGTATGTGATAGCAGTTTTGAGGAGTTTTCAGCTGGCGCCTGGGGTAGGAGGATATTCTCTCTCCGATCTTAGATCACTCACATACTCTGTCAGTTCAGAGGGGAAATATTTGATTGCTACTTCCTGCAAATGTCACGCTATAATTTCATCCATAAAAATAGAGGCAAATGGCTGAAAAACGATGTCTTGACTATTCTATTGTCAGCTATTAGTTTTGGTGTTACGAAGGTAATTTAATTCGTTGGACGGTGACAAGATGACTACATGCCATGACAATCAAATTTCAAGTGATCTAAGAGCGGACAGGGATACCATTGAGGATATCGAGAGGAAACTTACTCAAGATCCGGATTCGCCAAGTTTGCATTATAATTTGGGATTAGCTTTGACACGTTCTAAACAATGGGAAAAAGCAATATTGGAATTCCGAACGGCGATGAAACTGAGACCGGGATTATTAGAGGCTAGAGTTAACATAGCCGGAATCCTTCTTCAAAAGGGAGATTATGATGGTTGCATTGAAGAGAGTCTGAAAGCCTTGGAGTTCAGGCCTGATCTTGTGGAAGCATGCATAAACATTGGTATAGCATTCAGCCACAAGGGTGTTTTGGACCAAGCGCAAAAAAGCTTTGAAAAAGCGCTGGTAATTGATCCCAAGTCGGTTGTCGCTCATTTAAACCTTGGAAACATATATTTGGCGTCAGGTAATTTTGCAAAAGCGATTGAACACAACTCTCACGCAGTCCAACTTAAGCCCGAATTTGGGATGGCCCACAATAATCTGGCTGTGGCTTATTTTCAGAATGACGAAATTGAAAAAGCCCAGATTCACGCTCGTGAAGCCCTGGGTCTAGGATATCAGGTCAACCCTGAATTCCTCAAACAACTTGAGAATTAGGCCGGAGTAAACAAATCCCAGAAAAGCGTATGAATTCGATTATTGGATTTATTGCATCTGACCGCAGAAGAACCGGATAGCGGCTTTCTTCTTTGTAGCAGGAAGACTCTTATAAAAGTTGTTAAGTTCCTCGGATGCAAATTCGATTTCTGGTTCATTCATTTCATTGTATAAAATCTTCGGCATTACATTGCCAGATAACAGATTCAGAAACGGGCCAATTTCAGAAACTGACAAAGATCTAATTTCGCGTTTAACAAATTGCGGATCCATGGCCCAGGCTTCAAAAAAGAGATCATGAAAAAACTCTGCATTTCTGCACGAATGAAATAACATCCTACGGATCTTTGGGCCACCGTCCTTGAATTCGCTTAACGCCTGTTCTCTTTCGAGTTGCGGAGTGGCAACCATTTTCGACAATTCGTACCGTTCAACGTCCGGTAATGAAAGCAACGTCTTGAGATCTTCAAATTCCAGAGATATATTAGCTAGAGCGTCTTTGACTTTTGGAACTATCGCTTTAAGGGAGTCGCTATTCATGGTCTCGAGTAAGTCAATTAATTGTGGGCCTGTAAACTCTTTCAAATAAACATACTTGCTGAAGATCTTCTGGTAGGGTCCCATGTCATGATAAAGCCTGACCAACTGATCCGGCATCAGTGAACGCCATGACAGATGGGGCGCCAAAGCCGCTATACCGGACTCTGGTAACCTTGCAAGCCTTTCGATAAGGTTTTCAAAATCAAATTCGTCGTATCCCCCCGACGCAGTAACGAGCTGTTCGAGTTCGTCCAATTTGTCGGACAATATTGCGATTCGCTGCCAGCGTTTAAAAAATATTGTTGTAGATGTGGAATTGATAGTTTTCCAATCATTGAAAATAGTGGTCACCATTTTCTGGATCGTTCTGATTACCTCTTTGGCCAACTGAGACGCCTCGTCCTGCTCCAGGTCCTGCCCAAGTTCATGAATTACATCAATAACGGCCCCCTCGATTTCAGTTGGGAATGGATCTTGGACGAGTTTCCAATCTATTGATTCGAGAAATTGCCCAATTTCAGCCACGCTAAGCGCTATGGGGCTTTTAGCCTCAACATGGGTTGAGATCACCAACGTATTTATTAAAGCTTCCCGGATCGAATCAACCTCGGACAGATTTTCGGCCCTAATGATGGAAGAGCGGTTAAGATGGCCAAATGGCAGAAGTTCCTTGAGCTTCAAAACAAATTGATAACGTTTCAATTCTGACTCGTAGTATTCAAGGACCGACAATGATGTGAAAAGATCATCTTCTAGGGTTAGAGATTTTATAGTATATATTTCCGCCTCAGTAAAAACGCTCATTTTGGATAGCATATCACAGGCTAATTCGCTCAAGCACTCGTAATCTTTCTTGTTCACCAGTATCTGAATTCGATCGTTCAGAAGAAGCTTCTTCCACTCCCTTCTAAGATTGCTTACCCTCGTGTAGGCCAATCGAAATAAATCCACTGGAGGCAGTTGTTTGAGGTACGCTATCCAAAATGAGCGTTTTTAC